>JAFLTQ010000030.1 GCA_022510385.1 Muribaculaceae bacterium
CTCAATTATCTTGCTCTGGGTAGCAATACGAACATCAAGTAACGATATAAATTGTGCAATTTTGTTTTGCTCTTCTTTTGATGGTATTTTTATAGAAATATTTCCCATTGCAGCTTGAGATAATGTTGGTACTGCACCTCCAACAGTAATTCGTCTTATCTCACCTTGAAATTTTTTAGTTGACATTAGAACGGATAGAAAATAAGGATTAACCTTTATATCCTTAAACACAACCAATTGTGGATTCAAAGTAGTCTTATAAGGTAGAGAATCCACATACGCAACTTTACCGACCGTAGAGCCAGTTTTTACAAAAACAATATCTTTTTCAGCAATTTTAATCTCTGGAGATTCTTCATATTTAAAGATTGAGATATATGTATTTTCATTATTATATATAAGTCTATTATCCTCAATGTTAGTGGGACTTAATGCTAATGCACCTTGTTCCTCTTTCTTAACTATATCATTAATTGTATACCCTCTAAAACCAATACGTCCAAAAATATTTGAAATATGATTTAATTTAATATTTTTCCAATACTCGGAAAACTCGGGGAATCTCAAATTTGGCACATTAATTCCCTAATTATTGTAATTGGAAATAGAAGTGCCTTACATTGATATAGGTTTTTAATTAAACATTATATCAACATGAACAACAAACTAAATTTCAAGCAGATTTCCGCATTGTGGAAAGAAGAGAAACGACAGTTCGTGAAACAATCTACGATGTCGGCCTATCTTCTCACTCTGGAGAATCATCTCATACCTTATTTCGGAGAGATGAGTTCTATTCATGAAGAAGCGGTTCAAACATTTGTAATCTCAAAACTAAAAAGGGGATTAAGTCAGAAGAGTGTTAGGGATTTGCTTATTGTCCTTAAAATGGTTGTAAGATTTGGCAGTAAACATGGTGAATTAAACCATCCTGACTGGGATATTAAATTCCCAACAGAGCAAAAATCCCTCGAGTTGCCAGTGTTGTCTGTTAATCAGCAACGTAAACTGATGGGATATGTAAAAGATAACTTTACGTTCCGTAATTTAGGAGTTCTTATTTGTCTTCATACGGGGATGAGGATAGGAGAAATTTGTGCCTTGAAATGGAATGATATTGATACAGATAAAGGGGTTATATCAGTTTCAAAAACCATTGAACGTATTTATATATTGGAGGGAGAACACAAACATACAGAATTAGTGGTCTCTACTCCAAAAACAAAAAATTCAAACCGCGAGATTCCAATGACCAAAGATCTTATTAAGATGGTTAAGCCACTAAAATCCATTATAAATAATGATTTTTACGTCTTAACAAATGAGTCCTATCCAACAGAACCACGCACTTATAGGAACTACTATACAAAATTGCTTCAAAAGCTTGAAATCCCCGCAATAAAATTTCATGGGTTACGTCATAGTTTTGCCACACGTTGTATTGAGAGTCAATGCGATTATAAAACAGTCAGTGTTATCTTGGGGCATGCTAATGTATCTACAACACTGAATCTTTATGTTCACCCGAATTATGACCAAAAGAAGAAATGTATAGACAAGATGTTGAAATCTCTTGGTAAAATCTAATTTTTGAAAGAATAAAGTCCGGCAATATTCAAAATGATTGAATTTGTCGGACTTTCTTACAATTAAATGACTAAGTAATGACAATAATTTATAAGATTTAAAAAAACGTTACATCTTATATCCCATTTCGATGAATTTGAATCCATATAAAAGCTTTAGTTTTTATTTCCTTTAATTACTCTATTAGTAATTATTATTTAAATAAAAGACGTTTTTATTAATTTTGAAAGTTACTTCTAAAAATGATAATTAAACATTTTATAAGTTTATAACATGGCAAAAGAATTATATGAAAGAGTAGATAGAAAAATTGGAGAAATTCTTATTGACATAAAATGTGGTAAAGTTGGTCTTCCTGATTTGCAACGTCCATTTGTATGGAAAGATTTCAAGGTTCGCGAATTATTGGACTCAATGATGAATGGATTCCCCATTGGATATGTCATGTTATGGTCTGCCCCTGAAGGGTATGAGAATGTTAGTCATATTGGTTTAGATGAAAAAGCCTATACACATCCGCTTGATTTGGTTATTGATGGTCAACAACGACTGACTTCATTGCTGGGTGCAATGTTTGGACAAGAAGTAAAAGGCAAAGACTTTAAATCTCGTCGGATAAGAATTGCATTTAATCCTCTGACAAAGAAATTCGAGGTGTGGACTCCCGCATTTGAAAAAGATACAAACTGGATTAGCGATATTAGTGAAATCTTTTCAGCCGAAGCAGACCATAATCTTGGAAGATATGTGGGAGGTATAAAAAAACGAATTAATGAAGGCAGATTAAAAAAAGATTTGGAACCACTAACGGAAGAGGAGGGATATTTGATTGAAGATAATATTAGAGATCTTCTTTCTTTATACGATTATATGCTTCCGACACTACGTATTAAATCCATAGCCGACGAAGAACAAGTAGCTGAGATATTTAAGAGAGTAAATTCAGGAGGGCAAAATCTGAATGAAAATAATTTTATAGAGACATTATTAGCGGTTTATGATAATAAAGTACATGATAAAATTATGAGATTTTGCTCTGATTCTAAAATGCCAAGTGACAATACCTCTTATAATCGTATCATAGATGTTGAGTCGTCACATTTAATCCGAATGACTGTGGGTCTTGGATTCCGTCGTGGACGTTTATCCTATGCTTATAAACTTCTCCGAGGTAAAGATTTGGAGACAGGAATCCTTAGTGAGGAAACACGTCTCAAAAATCTTACAGTTTTTAAGGAGGCGCTTGATATAGTAACTAATCTCAATAACTGGCATTCATTTCTTAATTTATTTGGTGAAGCAGGATATCTAAAAGGTTCTTTGGTATCGTCTCGGTATACCGTTGTCTTTGGATATATCATATATTTGATAGGAAAGACACAGTACAAAGTTGTTCCAGAAGAACTTAGGCGTATAATAACATTATGGTTATTTATGACTTCAGTGACTTCTTATTACACTAATTCCACATCTGCAGAATCAACAATTGAAAAAATATTCGCTGATTTCAGGAATATTAAAACTTCAGATGAATTTATTTCTTATCTGCTGACTCAAATAAAGCTAAATCTTACCGAAGATTTCTTTAATGTTACGCTTCCGGCGGATCTTAACAGTTCTGCAGCAATTTCTCCTTCATGGTATGCTTATCTTGCTTCGCTTAATGTTTTAGGAACAAATTTACTTTTTTCAAATATTCCGGCATCAGCTTTTTGGATTGCTGGATATCATGGCTCAATTAGTAGTATAGATAAGCACCATTTATATCCTAAAAATTATCTTATTAAAAATGGAATAGTTTCTAATAGAGAAATCAATCAGATAGCCAATTTTACATATATTGATAAGACTACAAATATTATTATATCAGATAATCCGCCTGCGGAATACGTTGATAAAATCAAATCAAAAATTGGAGAAGATGCCTATTATCGTTCGTTAGCTGAGAACGCCATACCTGAAAACTTTGGACAGGATAATTATTTTGAATTCCTGAGAAAACGTAGGATGCTTATGGCGGGTATTGTGCGTAAAGCTTATCTCAAGCTTAAAGGAGAACCTGTTTAACATGTTGATTTTTTTTTATATGTCAGAGCCATTATAGGAGTTTAGTAGCGTGGACGTGAAAACATAATTGAGAATGTTTTTGGGAAAAAAGCCTTTAACAGCTGTTATGAAATAATCCGAAATTATTTGATTATTTAAAGTATATATTTTTCATGAAAATAATCAGTTGGAATGTGAATGGGCTTAAGGCAAGACTGGAAGCAGTGAAACGATTATCCGAGGAACTGCAGCCAGATGTCATTTGTTGTCAAAAAGTGATGACCAAAGGTAGTGGTTTTATAACTGTTCCCGGATATTTCACTTGGTGGGGAAGCATGGATGGTGGTTTAGTTGGAGGAGTAAGTACCTTTATGAAATTGTGGAAAGGAATTGAACTTGATTCATTGGCTAACGTTCCTCAGGCTTCTGACTGGCTTCTTGATACCGGTGGTATTTTGGCCTTAAACTTTGAACATTTCATCCTTGTGAACACTTATTTTCCATATTCCAACCTCTCCAATGATAAATTTGTAAAAATAAGACAAAGGTGGGATTATGAGATTCATGAATACCTTGTCAAAGCTGCTAAAAGAAAGCCGTTGATAGTTTGTGGTGATATGAATATTGTGGCTACTGATTTGGATGCTTGGGATAATATTTCAGTCAAGAAACAAGGATGTTTTCTTGACTGGGAACACCGAAATTTCAATTCACTCTTAGAAGCTACGGGATTGGTAGATTCATATCGTTATCTTCATCCGGAAGGTCGGGATTATTCTTATTTCTTCCATAATAATCCGGAATACCGGTTAGCTAATCAAGGTTTCAGGATTGACTATTTCTTAGTCAGTGAATCCCTCTTACAACATGTAAAAAAGTCAGAAATCCTGATAGATATCTTTGAAACTACCAACAATCCAATTCTTATAGAGATAGATTTTTAAAAAGAAATTAAAATTTATCAGTAAATCTTATGAGAAAGAGATCATGTAGTGTGGCTTATCGTTTGCGGCGGGAGGGGTCGTGTTAGCTGCTGTACCAGGAGGAGTGGGAGGTGGAACCGCCGGAGCCGGTGCCGACGTGGGGTGTTGGGATTCCTCCGGAAGGGCTTTGCAATATTTGGGCTAAAAGTGGATACTGGCTCTTGTCGATTTGCTCCTATGGCGAGCTTAAAAAGCTTGAAACACGTTTAATAATGGCTTCTAATGTTCTGCTCGAAGTCGGGGAATAAGAGATAATAGATTATTTGAGTCGAGATAGATTTCTTCGCAACCGTGTACCGCTCTAACGTGCCACAAAGCGCACGCTGAGCGATATTCACTTCCATCTCACCTCGAATTCGCAAATCAGAGCTAATGGATTATTTGAGGTGAAGCATTTTGCCTCCGGCATCGAGCACCTTCCATGCTTTTTACAAAGCAAAAGCTGTCAGACGTTCTCTAAATGTTCTCCACGAATTTGCAAATCAGAGATTTGCTCATTTGCCGATGCAGAAGCGGGAGAAGATGGAGTGGAGGAGGTCGGTGGTTGTTATGGAGCCCGTGATTAGTGAGAGGTGGGTGATGGCTTCGCGGATGTCTTGTGCTATTAGGTCGGCACTCGTGCCTTCAGATAGGGACGTCAAACCTCGGGAAAGGGCTTGTGATGCTTTTTGTAAAGCTTCATAATGTCTTGAGTTGGTGACAATTATATCAGAAATCGGGTCTGCGCCATCTGTTGTGATTTCTTTTAATCTATTAATCAGTGAATCAAGTCCTTGATGGGTCAAAGAAGAGAACTGAATCGGATATAAAGAATCTATAGAAGAAGAGACTGTCTGATTCTCACTATCAATCATTAAAGAAACCGGATCGGTCTGAATTGCTGAATCTTGCGCTGATAAAACGAATTCGGTTTGATTGTCAGTTTCATATTCTGCAGAAGATTTCTCATTCAAGGTGAGTTTTTCTAAGTCCAAATCAGATTTCGTTATTAGAGGGATGAGATGAATGGAGGAGTGGGAGAGATGGAAATCTTTCATCATCCGAACCTGTTGTGTAATTGATTGAGTGGGATCTATTAGCCACAACACTATAAAAGCTTTTTCAAGGGATTCCCGAGCCCTTTTAACACCAATACCTTCCACAATATCTTCGGTTTGACGTAAGCCTGCCGTGTCAATAAAACGATAAATCACTCCATCGAATTCAGCAGTATCTTCTATAGTATCTCGGGTTGTGCCCGGGATATCTGTCACTATTGCTTTCTCATCATTGAGAAGGAGGTTTAGCAGAGAAGATTTGCCTGCATTCGGTATCCCCGCAATAACAACCGGAACCCCGTTTTTCAAGACTCTGCCTCGAAGAAATGAAGCGGCCAGCGCATCTATTTTTAAAATGATTTCCCGGCAAAGTTGCATCAAAGATTTTCGATCAGCGAATTCCACCTCTTCTTCCGAGAAGTCGAGTTCAAGTTCTAAGAGGGAGGCGAATTCTATCAGTTTGTCACGTAAAGAATTAAATTCCTTTGAGAACTTACCCCGAGTCTGATTAATAGCCATATCATGGGCTGCCTTTGAAGAGGAGGCGATAAGATCGGCAATCCCTTCAGCTTGTGCGAGGTCTATTTTGCCGTTAAGGAAGGCTCGTTGAGTAAATTCCCCGGGAGCGGCAATTCTTACTCCTCTTCTTATCAAATCGTTGAGAATTTCTCTTTGAATAAAAGATGAACCGTGCACACCGAGTTCCACGATATTTTCTCCTGTGAAAGAGTGGGGTGCAAGAAATATGGTAGCAACGCCTTCATCAATAATTTCACCATCACTGGAGATATATTTACCAAGATGTGCGGTATGGGAAGCAACAGAAGTCAAATCGACACCTTTCCACGCAGAATTGACAATAGACAGAGCGTTAGGACCTGAAATGCGCACAATGGCAATCCCACCTTTCCCGGGAGGAGTTGAGATGGCAGCTATTGTCTGGGAGTCAGAGAAGTTTAACGACGGTTCCATTCTTTAAAAGAGTAATTAGCCTCCACTTTATTTTCTATTTCGTCAGGTAGAGAGGAAAAGAAATCATACCCCGTCATCTGCTCGAGCTCATCGATGCTCATTGCATAATCCTGCATATTTCCGGGGGCCGACATATTTGGATAAATAAAAGCGATTGCACGTGGTTGATCAACGTAAGGTGCAAGAAAAGCTTTGAAAAAAGCCGAAGGGACTCTTACTCCACACTCTCCAATTCGCATCGTGTCAGAAGGGAGATATATGGGACCGGCCACAATCACAATTGCAGAATCTCGTTGCGCCCATTGTCTCTCCTTATTTTCAAGAGTGTTCCAAGCTCCGCTATTCAAGGCATGATCCTGAGGACACATATTTGCCATTACGAAACAGTCTGCCATAGCCTCGGAGCTCCATTTTTGGTCGGCAGCCGGGCATAAGTGTCCCCGATCCCATCCGGAATAAGAATAGTCATAATTAGATGGACACCCTTCAATTTCCTCATCCTTCCAGAAGCGGTTCGAACGTTTCACATCATCTGTGATTTCAGAGCCGAGGAGCTCCCAAGCCACATAATTAGGAGTATGATTCTCTTTATTGAATGAAACAGTGAATCCGACGTATTCCTTAATTTGTTCCGAGGTGCCCTCTTGGAGAATAACTGTTTCAAGACCCGGGAAGAAATTCTTTGATGGCTTTACTTCAGGAGAATTTTCTTCACGGTTGCATTTGGCACAAGAGGAGAACGACGAGCCCCAAAATATTGCAAAAGAAGCCAAATAAAGAAAGAAGGAGAGAGTATTCATTATTCGGGAATTATTCATAGTGCAAAATTAATTAAAAGAAATAAATGAGCTGCAATAAACGTTGAAAGGTAAAGAAAAAATAGTTAATTTTGTGACATGGAAAAGAAATCGATTTATAAGTATGCATCAGAAACGGGAGTGCCTATGGGCCTCTATTTGACTTTAATGTCAGGGTGCCTGTTAATGAGCGTAAAGTTTCAATTTCTCCTGATGCTACTAATGCCATTGAGCATAGGTTTCCCGTTTGTTTTATGGTGGCAGATGAAACGTATCTTACGGGAAGAATCCAGCTATAATAAGTTTTCCTCCCTCTGGCTTGGAGGTATTTACACAGTGATATTCGGCACCTTGATATGTATGTTTTTATCTGCGATATATGTGGTATTCGTAGAGCCGAATTTTGTGGGATTATATTTCACTCAAGCAATTGAAGCAGTTGAGAGTTCACCGTTAGCGGGAGAATATGAAGCCACAGTCGAACTTATGCGTAACGCTATGGAAGCCCATATACTACCCTCAGGATTAGAATTTCTAACCACAATGGGATGGTTAACATGTTTTACAGGATGTATCTTGTCGCTATTTATAGCATTACTGATGAACCGTGGCAATAAAAGTGTAACAAGACAATTCCCGATCTAATAGGAGATGGATATCTCGGTAGTAGTGCCCTTATATAATGAAGCAGAATCCCTTCCGGAACTCGCAGAATGGATAGAGAGAGTGATGGAAGAAAATGGTTTCAGCTATGAAATATTGTTCATAGATGATGGGAGCACAGACAATTCCTTTCAAATAATCCGCACTCTTTCCCAAAAAAATAAGGCTATAAAAGGAATAAGGTTTAGCAGGAATTATGGGAAATCACCTGCATTGAACACCGGTTTCCAGCTTGCAGAAGGCGACGTGGTGATCACAATGGATGCCGATTTGCAAGATAGCCCCGATGAGGTGCCGGCACTTTATCAGATGATAACGGGAGAGGGATATGACCTTGTGTCGGGCTGGAAAAGGAAAAGGTATGATCCGCTTTCCAAGACAATTCCAACAAAGCTTTTCAACGCAACAGCGCGACGAGTCAGCGGCATAAAGAATCTCCATGACTTTAACTGCGGACTTAAAGCATACCGGAAGGATGTGGTAAAAAATATCGAGGTTTACGGCGATATGCACAGGTATATTCCATATCTTGCAAAAAATGCCGGATACGGAAGAATTGGGGAAAAGGAGGTGAAGCATCAGGCACGCAAGTATGGCCACACAAAGTTCGGACTTGACAGATTTGTAAACGGTTATCTCGATTTGGGGACTCTATGGTTTCAGACAAAATTCGGGGTTAAACCGATGCATATATTCGGGTTGCTCGGCACATTTATGTTTTTGATTGGATTTTTAGCTGTTTTGGCGGTTATAATCCTTAAGATAGTGAGCATGTGTAGCCCCGATTTTCATTTTTATCTGACAAAATCTGTCTATTTCTATCTATCACTTGCATCTATGATAATGGGTCTCCAGTTTTTCCTCACCGGATTTATTGGAGAGCTTATCATCAGGAATTCAGCCGAAAGGAATGTTTACAAGATAGCCGATAGGATATAAAGAATTGAGACTGAGTGGAAATATACTGAGAAAATTTACAGGTCCGGGGATTTTCCTTGGACTGATTGTATGGATTATTACAGGATGTTCCACATCAGAATGTTACGACAATCAAAATTCGCTTCCTCTTGCCGGCTTTTATAGCAGTCAAGAGGTGCCGGCAGCCATAACCATTGATTCCATAACAATCCTGGGAGTTGGAGCTCCGGGCGACTCTATTCTTCAAGACTCTGTCAGAAGCATTTCAGAGGTTTATCTTCCTTTCCGGATCGACCAGGAATCAACCACGTATGCCATTTATTATTTGCAAGGAATATTAGGCCAATGGGGGATTCATGATATAATCACCTTTAATTATGAAATAGTCCCTATGTTTGTCTCAGCAGCATGCGGCACAGTTTATTATTACAAAATGAAATCAATAGATTACACTACGAATATAATAGACTCAGTGACATGTCCCACAGGAGAGATCACGAATGCCAATGTTGAAAACTTGAAAATATATTTTAGAGTTAGTGAATAAACCGGAGGATGCTATTGTGGGAAACAGGTTTAAAATATTGATTTTATTTATTTTGTCTGTATCAGCTATGTATGGACAAAAGAAGATAACTCCTGTAGACAATGATCCCAATAAACCGGCACAACCCACACTTCATTATTATGACAAACATGGAAATCCGTTAGATGAGCCGGTTTTGTTTATGGCAGAATTAGACACTGTCACCAGCGTAAAGCCAAAACCGGTGTATCCTCTTTTGTATTCCGCCAATATAGGTTTTAATTTCTTTGATGGAGTGATGTCTTTATTCGGACAACGCCATTCGAGCTATGATCTCCAAGCCTCTCTTTCGCTTCATAATTGGTTTGAACCGATCATAGAAATGGGACTCGGTTTTGCAGATAATCATCCTGAGGATAAAAATTTCCGATATAGAAGCAAACCCTCCTTTTACGGTAAATTCGGAATAAACTATAATTTCATGTATAAGAGTAATCCTGATTATCAGGTTTATTTAGGATTACGTTTCGGCTATTCAGCCTTTAATTATGAGATTACCGACGTGACTATAAATTCGGGCTATTGGGGAGAAACGAATCATTTTTCGATAACGGATCAACATGCGAGTAGTTTTTATGGTCAGGCAGTTGCCGGATTGAAGGTAAAGATATGGAAATGGTTTTCTTTAGGATGGAACATCCGTTATGGTTTCAAGATAAAGGAAAGTCACCCCGGTAACAGTATCCCTTGGTTTGTGCCCGGCTATGGCACGGGAGCATTAAGTGCAAGTTTCTCTTTAATCTATACTCTTCCGATACATACGCAGAGGAGAGAAGAAAGTATTCAGAACATTGGGAAAGGGGATGCCCATATTTCGGGAGGTATACCGGAGCCTTGACAGATGGGTGGAAAGAGATGAGAAGGTTGGAAAGGAATAAAAAGAATAATTAAGGGGATAAGTTTTTATAGGTGGAAAAAGATTGAGAATAAAATGAAAAAGAAAGAGGAGATACCTTTTGTTAAAATGCATGGTATCGGGAATGATTATATTTATGTAGATAGCTTGAGTGGAGAAATCCCATCCTATCTTAGAGAAGAGAATCTTCCTGAATTGTCAAGAAAAATAAGTGACAGGCATTTTGGTATAGGGAGCGACGGATTGATATTGATATTGCCATCAGAGAAGGCTGATTTCCGTATGAGAATATTTAATGC
This sequence comes from Muribaculaceae bacterium, assembly GCA_022510385.1. Classification (GTDB taxonomy): domain Bacteria; phylum Bacteroidota; class Bacteroidia; order Bacteroidales; family Muribaculaceae; genus Lepagella. The sequence continues at coordinate 10,745 of JAFLTQ010000030.1, forward strand.
AGATGGTTCGGAAGCCAAGATGTGTGGCAATGGGATAAGATGTGTGGGTAAATATGTCTACGATTTAGGATTCACAACAAAGAAATCATTAGACATTGAGACGGCAAGCGGGATTAAACATCTCGAATTGATAGAGGGAGAAAACGGGGAAATTGATAAGGTTGTAGTAGATATGGGCTCTCCGTCATTTCTTAGGGGAGAGATTCCGGCAAGAGGAGAAATATCCTTAGAGATGAAGGATGAAGAATTATGTGTGGGGAAAGAGATTTATAAGACGACAGGAGTGAGCATGGGTAATCCTCATGGAGTGGTCTATGTCTCAAATGTAGAAGAGCTTAATCTTCCATTGATAGGTCCCGGCTTGGAACGTCATGAGATATGGCCCGATAGAGCCAATATCGAGTTTGTAAAAGTTGTTGATCCGGGAAGGATAGAAGTGAGAGTTTGGGAAAGAGGATCGGGAGAAACGATGGCATGTGGCACCGGCGCATGCGCTTCGGCAGTGGTTTCATATAAGAAAGGATTAACCGGGCCGGATGTTACAGTCTCCTTGCGGGGTGGAGATCTTCAGATATCGTATTCAGAGAAAGAAAACAGAGTTCTGATGACAGGTCCGGCATCTTTTATCTGCCGTGGTGTCTATTATATATGAATTAGATTACGATAAAAAATAGAAATATGATCAGAGTAAATGACAATTTTCAAGAGCTTCCGGCAGTCTATTTATTCACCCAAATCAGCAGGATTTTAGCCCAATATAAAGAGAAGAATGAAGGATTGCCACTGATTAGGATGGATATAGGCGACATATCCGGGCCTATCCCGTCATCTGCTGCGCATGCCATGAAAGAGGCTGTGGAAGAATTGGCAACAAAGGAGGGATTCAAAGGATATGGCCCTGAACAAGGATATCAATTTTTGAGAGATCTCATAGCTGTGAAAGATTATCAGCAAAGGGGTATAGAAATTGATCCTACAGAAATATTCATTGGAGACGGAGCAAAATGTGACCTGGGTAATTTAGGAGATATCTTATCGAAGGAATGTAAAGTGGCAGTGATGGATCCAACTTATCCTGCTTATATAGATGATAATGTCATAGATGGCAGGGAGGGTAAACTGAAAGATGGAAAGTATAACAGGATCACATATCTTAAATCTAATTTCGAAAACAATTTTTCTCCCGACTTGCCGACAGACGTTGTTGACATGATCTATATTTGTAGCCCCAATAATCCAACCGGGGCTGTTATGAACTATACAGAATTAAAGAAATGGGTAGACTATGCCCGTAAACATAAGAGCCTGATAATATTTGATTCAGCATATGAAGCGTATGTAAGGACGCCGCATATCCCGCGCTCTATATATGAAATACCGGGAGCCAAGGAGGTGGCCATAGAGATAAGGAGTTTTTCAAAAACAGGAGGGTTTACAGGGGTGAGATGTGGATATACCGTTATACCTAAAGAAATCGTGGGATATTATCAAGATGGACAACCCGTAACTCTCAACGCCTTATGGAGTAGACGTCAGACTACTAAATTTAATGGAGCTTCCTATATATCACAGAAAGGAGCAGCAGCCCTCTATTCCGAAAAGGGAGTCAAGGAAGTCAGAGAGATGACAGACAGAATTCTGAGTAATGCGACGAACCTACGCAATCTTTTTGAGAAGGCAGGATGGAAGGTGACCGGAGGGATTGATTCACCTTATGTATGGGCAAAGAATCCTTACGGGTGGAGTTCTCGCGAAACATTTGACAAACTTCTTTCAGAATGTGGAGTATCTACGACTCCGGGAGCCGGATTTGGAGAAGAAGGGGAGGGGTATATCCGCTTGACCGGATTCAACAGCAAGGAGAATACCGATGCTGCGATAAAAAGAATGGAAAAAGTTGTCTGAAAAGAATTAAGCGTGGAATCCGAGGCTACTGTGATAAGAGTCTCTCTTGTCAAGCAGATTAGCCACCATATTGCCGGTGATAACAGCCGGCATTTTTTTACCTCTCACTTTCATAAGAGCAAGCTTTCTCACCACCTTTGAGATCTGCATCTTCAATTGTCTGACACCGGCTTCATGAGTGAATTTCTGTATAATAGTGTCAATTGCTTCGGGAGTAAAAGAGATTTCATCTTCGGTGAAACCATTCTCTTTTAAAACCTGGACCACCAGATGTCGCATAGCAATCTCCCTTTTTTCCATATGGGAGTAACGAGCCATTTCAATCACTTCCATTCTGTCGCGTAAAGGAGGAGGGATAGAAGCGATGTCGTTGGCAGTAGCTATAAATAATACTTTTGACAGATCATAAGGATAATCAATGAAATTATCATGAAAAGTATTATTCTGCTCAGGGTCTAAAGCTTCAAGAAGAGCAGAAGACGGGTCTCCTTTATAATCTTGGCCCACTTTATCTATTTCATCTAAAAGGATGAGAGGATTCCCTGACTGAAGTTTGGATAGAGAATGAAGAAATCTGCCCGGCATCGCTCCGATATAGGTGCGACGATGGCCTCTTATTTCAGCTTCATCGTGCATACCTCCCAAAGATATTCTGGCATATTCTCTACCAAGCGCCTCAGCAACAGATTTTCCGATAGAAGTCTTTCCAACTCCCGGAGGACCATATAGACAAAGGATTGGAGCTTTTAAGTCATTTCGGAGCTTTAAGACAGCTACATATTCAAGAATACGTTCTTTCACATTCTCAAGTCCATAATGATCGCGATTAAGGATCTGCTCCACTTTATCAATGGAAATTTCAGAATGTTGATAATTATTCCAGGGGAGATCAAGTAATGCTTCAAGATAGGCATGCTGTACCGAATATTCGGGATTATTAATATTCAGGCGTTCCAACTTCTTGAGTTCCTTATCAAAATGTTTGGATGCGTTCTCATCCCAATTTTTTGAAGAGGCCCTCAATTTCAATTGTATCATATCATTTTCATCAGAATCCCCGAGTTCATCTCTGACCTGTTTTAAATGAATTCTTAGGAAAGCTTCTTTCTGTTGTTGTGAAAGCTCTCTGTGGGTTCTTTCCTGGATTTGTGCCTGGATTTCGACTTTTTGATCGGCTTCATCAAGATTTATAAGGAGTGAAGTCAGAAGTTGATTGAAAGTGTTACATTTCAATATTTCATATTTTTCATTCCATTGAAAAGGAGCTACATGCGAAACGGCGTAGAGATGCAATAAAACATTATGAGAATTTTCTTCTATAATCTTTTGGGCAGTCATTTTCTCCGGCTCACTGACATATTGCATTGTATTGCCTAACAGGATGTCGACACGTTCCAACATCATGTCAGTTTCCCGAGAAAATCTTTTAGGAGCAGAAAAATTCTTCAAAGATTTTATTTTAGCCATTGGGTAATTTTCATTGAAAACTATTCCAAGGAATTTGGCTCTATTAATTGGTCGGAGGAAAGCTAAAGTAGGGGCTCCGGGCATTTGGAGTAGCCTGTCGACGATGCAGACGAGACCATATTCGAGTATCTGTTCATTTGCCTCATTTTGCTCATCCGGCAGAGAGGTAGCCACAAAAATATGAGAATTTTCCCCCACCAGACTGTCGAGCATCTTGATTTGTAGCTCATTGTCAACTTTGATCGGTTGAGGAATCAGAGGAGTCAAGACAATTTGGGGCAATGCCAATAAAGGAAGGATATCAGCATTGTCATCTATAATATTTTTTTTCTTCAAAGCCATAATGCAAAGTTACAGAAATTCCCCTACATTTGCATTAATGGAGACTTCAGTGTTCAGATTTAAAGAATTCCGGGTGGAACATTCTCGCTCTTCGATGAAGGTAGGAGTGGATGCCGTGCTCTTGGGAGCCTGGGCCGTTAGTATCAAGAAAGAACCTTATATTCTGGATGTAGGCACAGGGTGCGGAGTAATAGCATTGATGCTTGCCCAAAGATATCCTGCAGCGACAATACAAGGAATAGATATTGATGAAGCATCCATTTCGGAGGCTCAAACGAATATTAATAATTCACCTTGGGGATCGAGACTATCAGCAGCATTGAAAAGATTTCCGGAAGATATTTTGAATTCCTCTCAACGTTATGACCTGATTGTAAGCAATCCTCCCTTCTTTGATTCAGGTGTGAAAAATCCGACGACCCCTCGAGAGAAAGCACGTCATCAGGCAGCCTTGTCGCCATATTCACTAATTGAAAATTCACCTTCTCTTCTTAATACCGGAGGATCCTTATGTATGATAATCCCATATGAGATCCTTGCTAAAGTTATGAAACTTGTTGAGGAAAAGGGATTATGTGTAAACAAGGTTTGTTATGTTAAAAATAATATAAAAAGGCCTGTAAAAAGGGTTATGATTGAAATAGGCTTCCCGAAAGAGAAGGAAGATAATGTAGAAGTTGAGCACCTTATATTATTTGAAAATGGAGAGCCGACGCCAGCTTACAGAGCATTGACAGGCATCTTTTATCTCAATATGTAAAAAAATAGAGTTCCTCAATTTTAGAGGAACTCTAAGGTGGTGTGACTGAGAAAGCCGCTTCTTATCACATTGGAGGTGGGGGAGGAGTATTTGTCGGAGATGGACGGCCACCCCGACTTTCCCGGTTGCCTCTTTCGCCACGATTTCTATCAGGGCGACCTGCTCTTTCTCCGGGAGGAGGTCCCATAAACATTTCCGCTTCCCCATCGGGACCCTTATTTTTCTTCTTTAATGAATTAAAGCTCCAAGTCAGACTGAATAAGAAGTATCTTGTGAGATCATTATATTCATTGTCGACAATGGCATTTGCAGAAACACTTCTCGAAATATTTTTTTTCTGATGTAGAATATCGTAGGCTTTCACAGAAAAAGTCAATGACTTGTCGGCAAGGAAAGAGTAAGATAACTGAGCATTCCATAACCATTGATTGATGTTATATCCACTTGTATAACCTGAATTGGCGGCAAAGTTCAAATCTGTAGAGATATCGAGTCCGAACGGCAGATATAGAGAGGCGTCAGCCCAAAACCCGTAGGATTGAGTGCGACGGTTGACTTGATCGGGCAGTGAATTATGTATGCTGCTCAAAGAATAGTTCGGATTCACTGAAATCTGGAAGATATCTGAAGAGAAAGTGATACCGGCTGAAGGGGAGAGAGTGATATTGTCGGAGCGATTGAAATCTCCATTGATATAACCCGGGGTTGAAGCGTAGCGAGTGTTGAGGCGAGCATTAAATCTCCATTTCTTGTTGGAGAATGGCCCGGTGTACATACCCATGAACATAAGATTCGTATTACCGTTGACATTGGAATAAGTCGTTACCCTACCACCGGTTTCAGAATTAGTGGTTGTGCGAGACACAATCGTGTTCAAAGCATAGGAAGCATTCACCATTAGCATAAAAGATTGCTGGCGGTCGGCATCATAATGATTGAAATTTAACCGGATGCTCTGCGTGAAAGTCGGTTTTAATTCGGGATTACCGATTTTTATATTAAGAGGATCCGAGACATCGGCCACCGGTTGCAACTGAGACATGGATGGTTGGGAAGTCCTGGCCCGATAGTTTGCACGAATGGAACTTCCATTTGCGAATTTCACCCTTATATTTGCAAAAGGAGCTACATTCCAAACCCATCGAGTGGGTATATCACGAGCATTATTTATTAAATCATGGCTTGAGGATGAAGAGGGAGAAAATAGAAGGCCGGCTTCCAGATTTAGCGTTTTGCTCACTTTCTTATATCCCACCTGTAATTCCTGAGTAAAGAATTTATTACGGAAACTATTACTCAATGTTGAATCAATAGGCAGCCCTTGCGGGAGATGGAAGTCAGCGAAATCGGGTAGATATCTGTAATCCGGAGTCGAGGGTAAAACTCCGAATTCAGGATCCAGGAGATTATAGGTGAGCTGATCTGCATTATTCCATTGGTATCTTGTTCTATAAGAGAAGGTCAAGAAATTTCCACGAAGAGGATTCCCTAAGGGTTCTGTCCAAGTAACCCGGCCTTCCACAGAATTGGAATAGTTCTTGTTGTCAAGATACCGGTAGAGTTCTTCATCCATATCATTTAGAAGGAAATATTGGATATTGCTCCAAGTGAGACCTTTCTGTATTGTGGATGAGAATGAGTATTGAACATTAAGACTTAAAGCTCTACCCGGTTTTTCGGCAAATTTATGATTGAAAATCAGATTACCTGAAGTTTCAAAACTTTTCCCTTTATTATTTTGAAAATTAAGGTTTTCGTTTACAGGGCTCCTGGAAGAATCTCCGGCTCTTAAAAATGAAGAGTCATTTTTTTCTGTGTCTCTGAAATTCATTGAGAAACGAGGGCGAAAATCAAGCACATTGTTTTCATTGATATTCCATTGAAGTCGCAGGTCGACATTAAGATTATGGCCCCTGTCAACATTTTTTGAGGCAGAATTCTGGTAGCTGACAGAATCGGGGAAAAGATATTGAGTGGCAGACTTTTGCGTCCTGACTGTTTTAGAATGAGAATATAATACATTACCGCCTACACGGAAAATTTCCTCATTTCCCACATTGAAATTAAGTCCTAACCTTTGAGCTTCAGTAATGCCACCGGAGCCACCGAAATCTCTGAATCGACCTCTTCCTCTATCTGAGAAGCCATTCTCATTTATATTATTGAGACCTCCGAGAATTGTTATTTGGTTTCCTTCATGGAAATTATTAATTACAAAACTGCCGTTATATTTATCCTGAATACCATAGCCGGCAGAGACATTTCCAAACCAGCCGTTGTTCATATCTTTCTTAACTTTGAGGTTAATGACAGTCTCTTCTTCGCCGTCATCAATACCTGTGAGGCGAGCTAAATCGCTTTTCCTGTCAATAACCTGCACTTTATCCACCATATTGGCAGGGAGATTTTTTGAGGCCATCTGAGGGTCGTCGGCAAAAAATTCTTTACCGTTGACCAGGATTTTAGAGATGGTTTTGCCATTAGAGGTGATAGATCCATCTTGCCCAACTTCCACTCCGGGGAGTTTTTTCAATAACTGGTCGACAGATGAATTAGGAGAGGTATGAAAGGAGTCAGCGTTAAATTCAATAGTGTCTTGTTTGGCTACTACAGCTGCTCTTACTCCCGTTACTATAGCCTCGTTTAGCAGGATTGCATTTTCAGATAACTTTAGATTCCCTAAATTAAGAGTTTCATCCGGTTTGTTAATGCTCAGATATTTTACCACCGGTTCCATTCCGGTCATTGTAACTGAGAGAGCATATTTTCCCGTTTTAATGTTTTTGATTGAAAAATTTCCATCAATATCAGAAACTTTGAGATCGACCCTGGTAGAGTCCGGGAGGGCGGTTAAAAGGAGGGAAGCACCCGGAAGCGGGGAATTTTCGGAGTCAATAATTTTACCTGTAATGTCGGCTGCAAAAGATAAAACAGGAAACAGACAAATGAACAACAGGCTTGTAGAAAGTCTTGAAAATATTTTTGAACGCATTATGGAAACAGGTTTTTAGACCTCTTTTATAGGGTCTTTCCATAATATGACCTGCCAAATGAGTAAAGGTTTAAGAAGTAAAATTTTATGATTGAAGCGTAATCTAATTAATCCTTAAAAAATTGTAACTTTGCAGTATAGCAAAAGTTGAATTAATAATACTCCCGTTACCATTATTCATTTCAACAATGACGATTATTTAAGTCTTGCAGAAATGTGGGTATATAGACAATTTGAGGTCATATAATTGCTGAATATCACAAAAAGGATTTTTTAAAGAAAAAAAGAAAAAGATGAAATATTACACATGAAAAGGAGGGAGAGGGGCGTGGCGATTAGTGGGTCTTGCCTATGGATTTTAATAAATCTTTAACAGCTTTTTCCGGTTCCCCTCCATTCCGGTCAAGACATTTTATGAAATGTGACCCGATGATAGCTCCCGAGGAGTTAAAACATGCTTGTGAAAAAGTGGAAGGGTTAGAAATTCCGAAACCTATCAGTCTAAGATGTTTCAAAGGCATCTCATTTATACGATGGAAATACTCCAATTGTTCTTCTGAGTATCTGTCTTTAGCTCCCGTTGTAGAGGCAGAGGACACCATATAAATAAATCCGTCGCAATTATCATCTATCAGATGAATTCTTTCTTCCGATGTTTCAAGAGTTATCAACATAATCACCGGGATGTCATATTTACGACTCAATTCTTTATATTCAGCCATATAATCATCGAAAGGGAGATCGGGAATAATCAAAGCGTCCACCCCGGCATGTTGAGCATCCTTGAAGAATTTTTCCACTCCATATTTCATCACAGGATTAAGATAACCCATGAGAACAAAAGGCATTTCTTTTACTTTTTCACGAGCCTCAGATACTTGGGAAAGTAGTTTCTTCAATGTCATTCCATTGTTTAAAGACTTGGAACTGCTTGCCTGGATCACAGGTCCGTCAGCCATAGGGTCTGAGAAAGGGATGCCTATTTCCACCAAATCGATTCCACCTTTTTCTAAAGCTTCTATTATAGGAACTGTACTTTCCAAAGTAGGATAACCTGCAGTAAAAAATATCGATAATATATTTTTATCTTTATTTTCAAATAATTTATTTAGCCTGTTCATATAAAGGTTTTATGTCAAAAAAAAAAGAAACTATACAAGAATACTCATATCCCCTTAAGTGTGAGAATATAGCTTACTAAAAAAATCCGACAATTTTTTCGTGTCTTTTAATCCCGGTTCAATCTCAAATTTACTGTTGATATCAATACCGATACAATTATTTGGGAGTCCGTTTACCACTAAGTCTGCATCTTCCGGAGAAATTCCTCCGCTTATAAGATAGGGAACATTAAGAGTATAAGAACTCAATATTTCCCAATTGAATTTTTTACCGTTTCCTCCGGGAGATTTCCCGTCTGTGTCAAATAAAAACAAATCCACGCAGTCTTTATAAGGTGAGACTATTTCATCAAGTCGGCAATTACAATTATCTCTAAGCTTAAAGGCTTTAATTACAGTGTAACCAAAATTTTTAAGGTCTTTACATTCCTGTGGCGTTTCCTCACCATGTAGTTGTAGGGTTTGGATATTAAAGAAATCTGCAATTTTCCGTATTTCATCTTTATCAGAATTTACAAATACACCTATAGGAATGGTTGCTTCCGGCAAGTTTTTGATAATCTCTTTTTTAATCCCTATGGCATTACGAGGAGAGGGCGCATAAAATATGAAACCCATAAAGTCAGGTAGCAGTGTTGCCACCTCCCTCACGTTATTTCCCTCTCTCATACCACAGACCTTGACTTTCATGACTTTTTCAATAGCTATTTTCAATAAAATTTTGCAAAGTTTTTCCAGGCTCCTTAGTAGACATGAAAGCTTCACCTATCAGAAATCCTTGGAACCCGGCATCGCGGAGTCTTTTAATGTCACGTGCACTTTTAATACCGCTTTCCGCCACTAATACTGTGTCGTGGGGCAATGATTTCACAAGGTGGAATGAATGACTCAAATCTGTATGGAAGGTGGAGAGATTTCTATTGTTCACTCCCAACATATCCGGAGAAAAAGATAGTTTATCCAGTTCTTCTAATCCATGAATTTCTACCAATGTTTCCATTCTATATTGGTGAGCATAATTGTGGAACTCAGCCAGTTCTTCTTTTGATAGAATTGAAGCAATCAACAGAATGGCACTTGCTCCCAAGGCACGAGCTTCCGCTATTTGTACTTTAGAAATTATAAAGTCTTTTCTAAGTAGTGGAGTTTCTTCTGCTAAGGTTTGAGCCACTGCCAGATCGGCAGAAGAACCTCCGAAAAAACGTGTGTCAGTAAGTACCGAGCACGCTGCCGCACCTCCCGAAACATATTCCGGAATTATTTTGGCAACATCAGCCATTGGTGCAATCTCTCCTTTGGAAGGTGAACGACGTTTAAATTCGGCAATTATGCCTCCGTTCTTCTCTCTAATACTTTGCGACATGGAGAAAACCGGTTTAAGCCATAATTTTTCCGGATTCAGATATAGAGGTCGCTGATCATTCTGATATAGCACCTCTATTTCACGTCGTTTATTGTCAGCTATGGTCTGGAGAATATCTTTCATTTATTTATCTCACAAAATTTAATAAATTTTTCTTTTGCCGCGCCACTGTGAATTGATTCAGAGGCAAGATTTTTAGCCTCTGCAATAGAAATTGACGGCTCTAATGTAATTAATGCGAATGCTGAATTTGCCACTACACAATTTTCCTGGGCCTGAGTAGCTTTTCCATCGAGCACATTATCGAATATGGAGGCTGCCTCCGCTACACTGTTGCCACCCCAAAGATCTTGTTGCGACGCCGTGCTCCATCCTAATTCCTCCGGTGTATAAATCCTTTCGCCTTCGGGACCTGAAACCTTAAACGGGGAGGTGAGGGAGATTTCGTCGTATCCATCCAGAGAATGTACCACCGTGCACGCTATATTTTCATTTTGAGCTATGTAACTGTAGAGGCGCATAAGCTTAAGATTATACACGCCGAGCAACTGATGTTTAGGCAACACCGGATTAACGAGCGGACCCAGCATATTGAAGAAAGTCCTTACGGCCAAAGATTTTCTTACAGGAGCCACGCTTTTAAGAGCCGGACTAAAAAAAGGAGCATGCAGATAGCAGACGCCACTTTCTTCAAGAGATCTCGAAAGCTTATTGAAATCAGATGAAAATTTCACGCCATGGTGCTCAAGCACGTTTGAAGCACCAGAAACAGAGCTTGCTCCATAATTACCGTGCTTTACTACCTTTCTTCCGGTTCCTGCCACCACAAAACAAGAAGCGGTGGAAATATTGAAGGTATTTTTACCGTCACCACCTGTCCCCACTATGTCTATGGCATTTACATTACCAAAATCAACGGGAAGCCTTCTTTCAAGGATTGCATCTCGGAATCCGGTAAGCTCATCGGTTGTGATGCTTCTCATAAGGAAGACTGTCATAAAGGCTGCCAACTGACTATCGTTGTACTTACCGTCGGCAATATTGAGCATGATGTCACGGGCTTCCTCGCGGGTAAGGTTGCCATGCTCAAACATCCTATATAATAGATCTTTCAATACAGTGCTGTTTTTATGCTTTTCACACTTCAGTGTTTAAGCCAGTTATCAATAATTTTCATTCCCTCCGGAGTCAACACACTTTCCGGATGGAATTGAACTCCGCGGACATCCTGGTATTTATGGCGTAGTGCCATTATCATTCCTTTGTCGTCGCAAGCTGTAACTTCAAGTGTTTCATATGGGAAATCTTTAGTATCCACAACCCACGAATGGTAACGACCTACATTGAATGATTTTGGCAGACCTTCAAAAATATAGTCTTCCCTGATAATTTCGATAGGCGTAGAGACACCATGATACACTTCCGGAAGATTATAAAGCTTGGCACCAAAGTTTTGTCCGATAGCCTGATGCCCCAGACATACTCCAAGAATAGGTTTTTTACCTGCATATCTTTCAAGCAACGGCATAAGAACTCCTGATTCTTCAGGTATTCCCGGCCCCGGCGAAATGATAATCTTATCATATTTTTCTACATTATCAAGATTAATTTTATCATTGCGCACTACATCGGGCTCCACTCCTAATTCCCGGAGTGCATGCACTATATTGTAGGTGAAAGAATCGTAATTGTCAAATACAAGTATCATCATTCCTAAAAATCTTTTGAATCTTTTCTAAGGATTGAAACGAGAAGCTGTTTCCACGGCCCGTCGTAAAGCTCCGAGTTTATTGTTGGTCTCTTGCAGTTCGGTAGCCGGATTTGAATGAGCCACGATACCGGCCCCGGCCTGTGAATAAAGCCTGTTGCCTGTGCTTATGAAAGTACGTATTGTGATAGCTTGATTCAAACTCCCATCAAATCCTAAATAACCTAAGCAACCTCCATATATTTTGCGAGTGTGAGGCTCGAGTTGATTAATGATTTGCATTGCCCTAACTTTAGGAGCACCACTGAGGGTTCCGGCAGGAAAAGTGGAAGCAAACAAAGCATAAATGTCGGCTCCGGCAGGAAGTTTTGCCTTTACCCTTGATACCATATGAATAACATGAGAATAAAATTGAATCTGCCGCATGAAGTCGATAGATACCTTGCCACCCGAACGGCTGAGATCGTTTCGAGCAAGATCCACAAGCATCACATGTTCCGCATTTTCTTTTTCATCTTCCAGAAGCGCCTCGGCAAGCTCACGGTCTTTTGTATCATCTCCCGTTCTCTTGAATGTACCCGCTATGGGGTCTATGTAGGCATATCCGTCTTGTACTCTTAGATGGGTTTCGGGAGATGACCCGAACACTCTGAAAGCTCCGAAATCGAAATAGAAAAGATAAGGAGATGGGTTAATGCTCCTCAGCGCACGGTACACATTGAAATCATCTCCCTTGAAACCTTCAGAAAACCTTCTCGAGGGTACAATCTGGAATACATCCCCTCTTTTACAATGCTCTACACACTTTTCCACTATCTTCATGAAATCCTCATCGGTCATGGAGGAAGAGAGATCGTTAAGAGGAAAGAAACCATACTGGGGCACATTATTGTTTTTGAGAACACTGAGAAGATGAGGAGTCATGGAGTCTTCACCGTCCGGAATATTTTCTATTACGTTCATTTCATTGCGGAAATGGTTCATCTGGATTATAAACCGATAGAGGATATAGAAAATATCCGGTATATTTTTAAATTCCGGACATGATGAAGACACAGGCACAGAGGGTTCGAAATATTTTACCGAATCATAAGCTGTGTACCCCAGTAGTCCGTTGGTAAGTCCTTGCAAGGCCAGATGTTTGAAACCTTCTGTATATTCTTTAAGTTTCAGCATCACGTTTTCGGGAGTAGCCGGAGTTCTTGTGATCTTACCATCCGGTGAAAGCTCTTCTATTTCATCGTTTATCACTTTAAAATGGCCGATAGGATCAACTCCTATAAGAGAAATAGAATTCTGTGTTGTGTGATAGTCAGAGCTTTCCAGAAGAGCCGACTGAGGATATATGTCTCTTATCTTTAGATATATGCCCACAGGAGTTTCCAGATCCGCGGGAATTAATGTCGTCACAGTCTTCATTGCTGAATTTTTTTAATATAAGTTGCCATATCCTTGTCTCCTCTTCCCGAAAGATTCACAATAACGATGTCTTCGGGATTGAATTTCAGCTTGTCGAGAGCCGCTAATGCATGTGCCGATTCCAATGCAGGGATTATGCCTTCTTCCCGAGTCAGGAAAAAAGCGGCTTCCAAAGCTTCTTCATCAGTTGCAGCCAACACTGTCGATCTTCCGGTTTTTGCAAGATGAGCGTGCAATGGTCCAACTCCGGGATAATCAAGACCGGCGGATATTGAATAGGGTTCTACTATCTGGCCATCATCTGTCTGTAGCAACATGGTTTTAGAGCCGTGAAGAATACCCGCCGTACCTGTGAGGATAGAGGCTGCTGTCTCCGGAGTATCTATACCTTTGCCGGCAGCTTCCACAGCTACAAGTTTTACTTCCGGATGGTTTATGAAATGATAAAAAGCTCCTGCAGCGTTGCTTCCACCACCTATGCATGCTATTACATAATCCGGGTTTTCCCGGCCTTCCTTTTCCATAAGCTGCTCTTTCATTTCCCTGCTTATTACCGACTGGAAATAGGCCACCATTTCCGGATAGGGATGAGGGCCTACGGTGCTTCCGATCACATAGAAAGTATCTGAAGGATTGCAACACCAGTCACGAATTGCTTCATTGGTGGCATCTTTCAGGGTTTTATTGCCGGAATTTACCGGTCTCACCTCAGCTCCCAGCATTTTCATTCTTTGCACATTAGGTTGTTGTCTTTCCACATCGGTGGCGCCCATATATACTACACAAGGCATCCCTAAGAGTGCGGCCACAGTAGCCGTGGCCACACCGTGCTGTCCTGCACCCGTCTCTGCAATCAAACGCGTTTTACCCATTCTTTTTGCAAGAAGGGCGCTTCCTATGGCATTATTGATTTTATGAGCTCCCGTATGATTGAGATCCTCTCTCTTTAGATAAATCTTGGCACCAAATTTTTTTGAAAGGGCTTCAGATTTATACAAAGGAGAAGGGCGCCCTACATAGTCTTTAAGTAGACGCGATATTTCTTTTTCAAAATCCGGGTCTTCCAAAGCATTATGGAAAGCCTCACGAAGATTTGCCACATTGCTGTAAAGAATTTCGGGTATATAAGCTCCTCCGAATTCTCCATAAAATCCTTTTTCATCAACAGGCAGTTGAGATTTTTTCAGTGTCATATCCATAAAAAACCATCGAAGTTTGAGACTATGCTCTCCCTCCGATGGTGATATTTTAATTAATGGTGTAATGCCTGCATGATTCATCATCGAAAGGTAACCTTCCGGCGCCACCAATAAAATGTGCTGATGAAAAGACATGCTTGCATTTTGATAAGAGTTAGTTTTGTTTCTAAAGCAAAATTACACAATTATTTGAAAAATCCAAAATTAATGCCTTCAATTATTCTTCCTGATTAAAAAGAGGACTTATCGATTTAAAACAACAAAAGCCTGAAAAATCAGGCTTTTTAGCGGAGAGAGAGGGATTCGAACCCCCGGAGGTGTGACCCTCAACGGTTTTCAAGA
>JAFLTQ010000031.1 GCA_022510385.1 Muribaculaceae bacterium
GACGGCTTCTTTTTCATCGGGTCGTGTCATCTCTCATTTTGACACACCCTCTTTTTTTACATTATAGAATATAAAAAAAAGTTATAAAATCAGGAGAGTGGATTTCCTAAGGCACCGGGATGAGGCCTATGATTACGGGCTTTAATTTTTTTGGATTCTTCTTCAATAAATTTTATTCCTTGAGGGGAAAGGAATGATTCGATGAATTTTTCCCAAATATATTGAATAGCGGAATCTGAAGGATGCACAAGATCGTTGGCATAGAAACGATAATCTCTAAGATCATCATTAAGGATTTCAAAAGCAGGAAAGTAGATTGTGTTATTGTTATTGCAAATTTCTTCCACTGCAAGCAATAATACAGACTTGGAAAGAGCATTACCTACAAAACCATCCTTAAGGTGGCGGACAGGACTAACTGTAAAAATAATTTTTAAATAGGGAAATTTATCTTTAAGTTTTTTAATAGATTTCTCCCAGATAGAAGCTATTTCCTCAACAGTGAGACGTCGTTTAAAAAAAGAGTTTGAAGGTTTCTTATGGCAGTTGCCGACAGCTTGCTTGCTTTCTATATCAAAATAGCATATAGAAGTTCCAAAAGTCAGAATAAGTTGCTGACCGCGGGATAAAAAGTCATTGAAAAGAATTTGAGAATTTCTGAAATGAGCGATACTGTCATCACAATTTAAGGAAGAAAAAGAGGAATCGAAAAGAGAGGAGTTCCAGACCCCATTGTAGATAGACAGAGAATCAATAAATCTGTCGATTCCGTTGTTGAGATCGAGAAGAATATCAATCACTAAAGCTATTGAGAGAGGATTATACAGAGTACCGGCTATATTTGAGGCCTCCCAACCATGCTCTCTCATTTTTGCGGTCATATTTTGAGAGAAACAAGAACCTATGAGTAGGGTTGGTTTCTCCGGACTGAGAGTCAATAACTTAGATGATGGAATATATTCAGTGTGGAAATTCATTATGAGAGACTAAAGAGAATAATGAAATTTGTGGTCAGGAAAATGCAAGATGAATTCATTTAAGATTCATTTCGAGGAGATGTTCCATCATTTCGCGATTATTGCTGAGGCGCGGCACTTTTCTTTGACCTCCTAATTTATGGTTGCCGGCTAATTTAAGCCATTCATTAAAGACACCTTTACGCGCATTAATAATCTCCGGGGGAGCGAGGAAAATATTCCCGTTTCTTTTAGCATCGTAGTCAGAGTTTAATTTACGTAGCTCGGTATCGAGAGTCAAAGTGAAAGCATCAATATCATCGGGGGGAGTTTCCCATTCAATAAGCCATTGATGTCGTCCCTTAGAGTTACCTTTGGCATAAACCGGAGCAGCAGTATAATTAAGTATATGAGCGCCATGTTTTTTACAAGCTTCCGCCACTCCTCTTTCAGCGTTATCCTCCATTAATTCCTCTCCGAAAGCATTAATGAAAGCGCCGGTTCTGCCGGCAATTCTAATTTTAACAGGGTTAATTGATTCAATTCTGACCGTATCACCGAGTCGGTATCGCCAGAGTCCATTGCTGGAGGTGATGATCATTTCGTAAGTTTCTCCTTTCTTGATTTCCCAAATAGGGATAGGCTCGGCATTTGGATCATCTATCGGAATAAATTCATAGAAAACATCACGGTCGATAATAAGAAGCATACTCTTATCATCGGGATCGTTTTGCACGGCGAAAAAGCCCTCAGAAGCGTTGTAGGTTTCTACGAAATGCATATCAAGACCCTTGGTCAATTCAAGATATTCTTCGCGATATGGTTCAAAAGAGATGCCTCCATGAAAAAACACTTCGAGCCCGGGCCAAACATCCGCGAGAGATTTTGCTTTTTTATATTCTATAATTTTTCTAAGAACAGTCAGAAACCATGAAGGAACACCTGAAATATTGGTGACATATTCTTGAGAAGCCTTATGCACGAGAGCGGGGAGTTTTTTATTCCAGTCGGGCAAGAGAGCAGTTTTACGGTCGGGAACTCTCACGAGTTCAGCAAGAGGAGTTATGCGATTGATAAGAGTTGCACTCAAATCGCCAACATGAACATCACTATCTGTAATACCTAAAGTATTGGCAAAAGAGCCTCCGAGGATAAACCCTTTACCGGAGAACATTTTGCTTTTCGGGTAATTGTTGAGATAATGAGCCACAGCATCTTCACCCCCTCGATAATGATTACCCGACAAGGAATCAGGGGTTATAGGCAAATATTTTGATTTGCCACCGGATGTACCGGAAGATTGGGCGAAATCCTTGCATCTGCCGGGCCAAAGGAGATCTTGTTGGCCTTTTATCATTTTTAAGACGTCACGCCGGATATCTTCATAATGAAGAGTAGGGAGGGTTTCTTTGAAAGCCCCATATATATCGGAGCTTGCGAGAATATCATTAAAAGCGAATTTCTGACCCACATCGGTGAGAGCCGCTTTTTTGAGATGTTTAACGAGCAAAGAGTTCTGAATTTGATGAGAATTATCTTTCCATGAATCAACACGGAGAGCAATTTTACGGAAATATGGCAGAACAACAGGGGTAAAATCGATTCTCATAAAGCGACTTCCATTTTTCTAAATTTAATTTTTCTAATCTGGATATAAAGCATAACGGCAGTTACGACAGCGGCAGCACAGTCACAAACCGGAAAACAAGACCAGACGCCGTCGAGACCGAAACGAGGAGGGAGGATGAAGAGCATAGGAATCATAAAAATAATTTGCCGGGTGAGGGAAAGGAAAACAGCTTTTCCGGCCATACCCAAGCTTTGGAAAAAATTAGTTCCAACAATTTGGAAACCGACCATCCAGAAAGTGATAGTAGTTATTCTCAAGCAGTTGACGGCACAAGTGATTTGTGCTTCATCTTGCATGAAAGCCATGGCAATAATTTTAGGATTGAAGGCTCCGATAAGGCTTCCAATAGAAGTGACACAGACAGCACTGACTATAGCCAGGCGCAGGGTTGCAAAAAGTCGGGAGTATCGTCCAGACCCATAATTATAACCTAAAATCGGTTGCATACCCTGACAGATACCGATAACAATCATCACGAAAATTGTGACAAACCTATTGAAAACCACAACAGAGGCAATTGCGTCGTCGCCCCCGTAGTGTAAAAGAGAGTTATTTATAATAGCGTTAATCGCAGATCCGGCTACATTTATAAGGAAAGGCGACATACCGATATAAAGAATAGCCCGGATTACTTTCCAATCAAGTTTAAATGTACCTCTGACGAAATGTAGAGTAGAATTTTTATTAAAGAAATGAGCCATCACGAAGAATGAGGTGATAAGCATAGAGATATCAGTGGCGATAGCGGCTCCCTTTATTCCCCATTTGAATCCAAAGAGGAATATAGGAGCGAGAATAGCATTCATTCCGGCCCCTATTAGATTTGTGTACATGGCTTTACCGGGATAACCGGTGGCCCTCATGATGTTATTGTAAGAGAAAGTCAGATTCATCAAGACCATCCCCGGGAGAATCCACAGCATAAATTCCCGGGCATAGGGAAGAGAATTAGGGGATGCACCGAAGAGTTTTAGAATCGGAGTAATAAAAATAGCAAACAGAGTGATATATGTTATACCGATGAAGACAGTCAGTTGAACGGAGTTGCCGAGAATAATTTCAGCCATACGTTTATTATTCTGGCCCATAACAATGCTGACTCTTGTGGCTGCACCGGCACCGATCAACATACCAAGAGCAGTGCCAAGATTCATGACGGGGAATGTAACTGCTATACCGCTGACTACATTAGGGTCGTCGATGGCATGTCCGATAACAATGGAGTCGATAATGTTATAGACAGCCATAACGACAGTGCCAACCACAGCAGGAAGACTATATTTCAGCAGAAGACGCCAAACAGAGGCATTTCCTAATTCTTGAAGTCTTTCCTCAGGATTTTGAACGGCAGCGTTTGTAGGCATTTACTGTGATTAAAAGGAGGAGATTTATTATTTGCAAATTTAATTATTTAAAAGCAAATAAAAGAAAGATAGGAATAAAAGGGGGAAGAAAGAAGGAGGATAGAAATATTTTGTTATTGAGGTATAATTTTATAATTTTGCTATAATCAGGAAAATGGGTTGGGTAAAAAATAAAGAAAAAAGAAAAAATGAGAAGAACCTTATTAGTAATAGTTGGTCTTATATTCAGCTTGTTGAGTTACGGCATTGACGTAAAGATCTCGAATCCGCGATTAGATCTTGATGCAAAAGATAATAGCGGCGAGGGCATGATATCGGCCCATTGCAAATTGAATGTTAAGGGTATCAAAGGGAGAGATTTTGATTTGGTTGCCATAGTAAAGGATGATACCGGGGAATGGCACAACGACCGAAATGGCAATCCTGTAAAGACCCATTATAAATGTAATGCCACCTATGAAGACTCGGAATGGAAAGATATCCAAGTTTATTTGCGACATAAGAAACTGGCACCAAAACCGGGTAAACACACGTATAAAGTTTATCTTTACGTCTATTATAATGGTGAGTGGTATAATGGTACATATGCGGGTAGCTATGATTTGGAGGGGCCATCGTCATCGACCGGATCAAAGTCGTCGGGGAGTTCCGGTAGCCGGTCATCATCCGGGGGCAACACAAGCAACCGGGCCTCATCAAGCCAAAAGACATCCAAGACCACTAAATGCGGAGTGTGTAGCGGATCCGGGATAATAACCTGTCTGTTGTGTGCGGGTGCAGGTGGAACCCAGCAGTGGAGATGTCTGACCTATCCGCCCTATTCGTCGTATTATGTATGGGTGAATTGTATAGCATGCGGTGGCGGAGGAAAGGTCACTTGCAATTGGTGTAGCGGAAGAGGAGAGGTGGAAATTGTCACCAATAATAACAGTAATAACTATAATTATAATTATAATGGAGGATATGTCCCCAACTATAACTATAATTCAGGAGGCAGTTCGAGCAGTTCAAGCAGTTCAAGCGTCTATACGACATGCCGGATTTGTGGGGGTTCCGGAGTGTGCACATCATGTCATGGAAGTGGAGGAGAATGGCGAGACACAGGTTATTACACCGGCAGCGGGAGCAAGAGCTGGATAGATTGTCCCTCTTGTCGAGGAAACAAGAAATGTTTCAATTGCTACGGCACCGGCAAACAATAAGATTCAAACAAAAGAAACTCCGTTCCAATGAAGAATAAAGGAACGGAGTTTTTTCTTTACAGATTTAAGCTAACAGAAAGTAGCTTGGGAATTATTTATTGATTTTAGCTTTTATTTCTTGGGTTTCTTTTTCAAAACCGGGTTTTTCGAGGAGTGCGAACATATTTTTCTTATATGCTTCCACCCCCGGTTGGTTGAAAGGATTTACCCCGAGGATATAACCGCTGATACCGCAAGCTTTTTCGAAGAAATAAATCAACTGACCTAAAGTCTCTTCATCAAGAGCATTCAATTCAATTTTGATAACCGGGACACCTCCGTCAACGTGAGCGATTTTGGTTCCGAGTTCAGCCATTTTGTTAACGTAGTCGATATTTTTGCCGGCGAGATAGTTAATACCGTCAAGATTTTCGGCATCCTGAGGTATACGACGAGAGATAGCAGGCTTTTTAACAGACAAAACAGTCTCGAAAATAGTACGTTCTCCTTCTTGAATCCATTGACCCATGGAGTGGAGATCGGTAGTGAGATCTACTGAAGCGGGGAAAATACCTTTTCCATCCTTACCTTCGCTTTCGCCATAAAGTTGTTTCCACCATTCAGCCAAGAAATGGAGTTTAGGATTATAATTGACGAGGATTTCAATTTTCTTACCTGCTGCATAGAGAGCATTTCTAAGGCGAGCGTAAGTTTCGCAAGGATTATCTGCGCCCGGATGTTTAGTAGCCTCTTCCATTTCAGCGGCACCACCTACGAGTTTGAGGATATTGAAACCGGCACAAGCGATAGGTAGGAGACCGACGGGGGTGAGCACGGAGAAACGACCACCGACATTGTCAGGAATAACGTAAGTTTCATAACCTTCGCGAGAAGCGAGAGTGCGTAAGGCACCTTTCTTTTCATCAGTGATAGCCACGATTAAATCTTTAGCCTTATCTTTTCCGGCTTGCTTTTCGAGCAATTCCTTGAAGATTCGGAAAGCGATAGCGGGTTCGGTAGTAGTGCCTGATTTAGAGATTACGATAATACCGAATTTTCTGCCTGAGAGAAGCTTTTCGAGCTCAGCGGTGTATTCTTCGCTTATATTTTGCCCGGCATAAAGTATTTTAGGATTTTTGGGAGCCGGGGCATAGAAATCGGAGAAATTGTCTGATAGAGCTGAAATAACGGCTTTAGCTCCGAGATAACTTCCACCGATACCGATACAAACTACATATTCGCAATTTTCACGCAGTCTCTCGGCAGTTTTATTAATGCTTTCGAGGAGAGATTTGGGAGTTTGTGAAGGTAAATGTAGCCAACCTAAGAAGTCCGCACCTTGACCGGTGCCGTTTTCAAGAGTTGACATTGCTTCGACAGCGCGGTCTTTGTTAGCCTCAAATTGCTTTTCAGCAAAGAAGACAGCGTCTTGGATGTTTAGATCTATTGATTTCATAGGTTAATTTTTTGAGAGCAGGGTTAAGCAAAGATCCTGCATATCTTAGTTAATTGTAGATTCAAGAGAAAGAGTCGGCGATAGCCCGGAAAGCCTGGCGAGGATTTTTACCTTCGTATATAATCCGATAGACACAATTGAGAATAGGCATATCTACTTTGAATTTATTCTCATTAATGTCGTGCATACATTTAGTGCCATAATAACCTTCCGCCACCATTTCCATTTCCATTTTGGCGCTTTTAACGCTATACCCTTTACCAATCATAGCGCCGAAATTATGATTTCGAGAGAAAATACTATAAGCGGTCACGAGAAGGTCACCGAGATAAGCAGAACGGTCGATATCACGTTCACAATCCACCGGAGCGGCGACATCAATGAATCTTCTCATTTCACGAATAGCATTGCAAACGAGCATAGCCTTAAAGTTATCACCGGCTTTCATACCATCGACAATACCTGCAGCAATAGCATAGACATTCTTAAGGACAGCCCCGTATTCGATGCCGGCGACATCTAAAGAAACAATAGTTTTAAGACGAGAGCCGGAGATGCTACGTGCAAAATTAGCACCTTTGACGGGGTCATGGCAACCGATTGTGAGATAGCTTAAATGGTCAAGGGCCACTTCTTCGGCATGGCAGGGACCGCCAATGACGAGGAGATTATTGTCGGCACACCCCTTATAAGAAGCAAACCAGTCGGTGACAATCCTATTATCACCGGGCACGATTCCCTTTACGGCAGAAACGATATTTTTTTCCGCCATATTGATAGTTATTTTTTCCGCTTCATCTTTGAAGAAAGGAGAAGGGACAGCCACGACGATTGTTTTCGCCCCCTTAATAGCCATATTGATATCAGAGAAGAAATCGATTCTATGAGTATCGAAAGTGATATCACTAAGATAGACAGGGTTGCGATGGTGTTTGATAAAATCGGCAATTCTGTCGCTGCGCCTTATATACCAATTTATACGCGAATTATTGTTTAGAAGGAGCTTGGCGAGAGCGGTAGCCCAGCTACCGGATCCTATTACAGCAATTTTACCCAGGGTTTCCATTATTGCGGAGCATTTTCATCTGATGATTCCTGTTTTTTCTCAGGACGCATCTGCGGGAACAAGAGCACTTCCTGAATTGCGGATTGCCCTGTCATCAGCATCGCGAGGCGATCCATCCCTATACCCATACCGGAAGTTGGAGGCATACCATATTCGAGGGCTCTGATGAAGTCGTGGTCGATAATCATAGCCTCATCATCTCCCTTGTCGGCAAGTTTCATCTGCTCAACGAAACGCTCATATTGGTCGATGGGGTCATTTAGTTCGGAATAAGCATTAGCAAGCTCCTTACCGTTGACCATTAGTTCAAATCTTTCAGTGAGTTCCGGATTTTCACGGTGACGTTTAGTGAGGGGTGACATCTCTATAGGATAATCAATGATGAATGTCGGTTGTATGAAACTTCCT
Source organism: Muribaculaceae bacterium (assembly GCA_022510385.1). GTDB lineage: Bacteria > Bacteroidota > Bacteroidia > Bacteroidales > Muribaculaceae > Lepagella. The sequence goes on from JAFLTQ010000031.1 coordinate 8,062, forward strand.
TCACATTTTTCACCAAAAATTTCATCTATAATTTTACCCTTACCGAAAGATTTGTCGATTTCGATACCATTATCCTTACAGAAACTTCTGAGCTCCTCTTCAGATTTACCGGAAATATCAAAGCCGGTTTTATCAAGAATAGCCTGAGCCATGGTGACGCGAGGATAAGGGGCTTTAAAAGATATAATGTTGTCACCGACAGTTACTTCTGTTGAGCCGTTGACATCGAGGCAAATTTTTTCAAGCATTTTCTCGGTGAAACTCATCATCCAGTTATAATCCTTATAAGCCACATAAATTTCCATGCAGGTGAATTCCGGGTTGTGGGTACGGTCCATACCTTCATTACGGAAATTTTTGGAGAATTCGTAGACTCCTTCAAAACCGCCAACAATTAGACGTTTGAGATATAGTTCGTCAGCAATTCTGAGGTAAAGGGGGATATCCAGAGCATTATGATGAGTTATGAAGGGACGGGCTGCAGCACCTCCGGGGATGCTTTGCAGAATAGGGGTCTCAACTTCAACATATCCATGAGAATTAAAGTATTCGCGCATAGAATTAAACATTTTTGTGCGCTTTAAGAAAATTTCTTTAATTCCGGGGTTAACGATGAGATCGACATATCTTTGGCGATAGCGTTGCTCCGGATCGGCAAAAGCATCATATGCTTTTCCATCTTTTAATTTCACTATAGGGAGAGGTCTTAAGCTTTTAGAGAGCACTACGATTTCTTGGGCATGTATAGAAATTTCGCCCATTTGAGTTCTGAAAACGTAACCCTTAACGCCTATAAAATCGCCGATATCGAGAAGTTTTTTGAAGACAATGTTGTAGAAATCCTTGTCTTCTCCGGGGCAAATATCATCGCGGCTGACATAAATCTGAATACGCCCTTCGCTATCCTGGAGTTCGATGAAAGAGGCCTTCCCCATAATACGTCGGCTCATAATACGGCCTGCGACAGCCACTTCACGTTTAGGCTCGTCGTTATCCTTGAAATTCTCCTTTATCTCTTTGGAGTATCCCGTGACATTGAATTCATGAGCGGGATAAGGCTCAATACCTCTTTCTCTGAGGGCCAGCATACTGTTGCGCCGACCTATTTCCTGTTCGTTTAAATCTTGATTTGCCATATCTGTGGAATATATTGCAAATATAACAAATATCGCAGGAAAGAAAAAATATTGAAAAAAAGGAAAGGAGGCTTATTCAGACTCTTCCGGGGAGGAGATGTGTTCATCCTCGGAAATGGAAGAGTCGGCTCCTTCGGAGTCGGATGAACCGGAGTCATCAGAAAGCGTGGAACTCTCTTCTTCGGTGTCGGATGAAACGGAATCATCAGAAGGAGAAGAGTCGGCTTCTTCAGAAGGTGAGGCATCTTCTTCAGAAACAGGGATATCCATTTCATCGAGAACATCTGCCTCAACTTGTGCAGCAGTATCCTCCTCGCGGAAGCGGAAGTATTCTTCAAAGGTTCGCCCTTCTCGCAGAAGGAGTTCAAAATTCGATTTGCTGATCATAATCGGCATGACTTCCGAGGGCAAATTCAAATCGGAATTCTCCATGACAGTGCGATAATGTTCCAATTCACGAAGATTAGCAAACCCTTTTATTATCAAAAGACCAATATTAGAGAAGCTCATCTGCTCCAGGTCGAAATCTTTCACAATAAAAGAAGAGAAGTTAAATCGAGCCACTTGGTAGAGCACGGTGTTAGGATTGATAGAATCTCTGGGGAATGCGAGCACGAGGTATTGGGGCGCGTCGGGATCTCTTTCGAAATTAGCGGGGAGCCCATCTTCAGCGAGCTGCTCTTCCTGAGAGTCAGAGAGACGTATTTGCCAAATCATGCCACGTGAATTCATTCCGTCAGACTGCAAAGTTCTACCCTCTTTAAGGCCGCGGAGAATGCCTGAGGCCATATCCGTCATATCTGTGTCAGGCCATTTTTGGAGCAATTCCGTGAGTTTATCTTTGAAGATATCATTCTGCCCTTCAGTGAAGTAAGCTAGGCCGTCAATGAATACGAACTTCGGCATTAGTGGAGAAAGAGGATATTTTTGCTGCATTTCCTCAGTGAGGGAATGGACTGTGGAGTTTTCATTGTCGAGATAAGCGGAGTAAGCCTTCTCATACATAGATTCCTGAATTTGGTTCATCTGTCTGAGATGTTCGAAATAATTGGGGTCGCGCATAGCGAGTCCATAGGTGGAATCGGGGAAACGCTCCAAAATAATTTTACGCCATTCTTCAGCAGCGGCCATATCATCACGGCGAGCAGCCATAAGATATAGATTGTAGTAGACATCAAGGGAGTATACATTTTCCGGGAATCTCTCCTGAAGTCGAAGGAATTCAAATTTTGCAGCTGTGAAATCTTCGAGTTTATCTTTAAGAATCAACCCCATATTGAAAAGACCTTCTTGAATGACGTCTTCAGCGACTTCGATATCTTCCGGGGTTTTAGGAATCTGTTTGAGATAGTATTCCACGAAGTGAGGGTCACTTTCCCTTTTGAGCAAGTCGGCATCAGGCTGAGCCACGGAATCGGAAGCCGCCACCATATCGAGGGCTTCTTCATCTTCCGACTCTTCATTTTCAGGCTCATCAAAAGAGAAAGTAGTTTTATTCCGTCTACGCCAGTCATCCTCAAGTCTTCTTGAGCCCCATTTCCGTTGGAACTGGGTTTTACCGGCATTTTTGGTGAAAGTGTTGTAGAAATACCAGCTGTTGTCGCTATTCGCCTGGAAACCGGGGATTGCGGCAGAATTGGCATTCATCAGGTCGTTTTGGGGTTGATTAGCCAGAAACTCTTCTCTTTCAGCCTCTTCTTTAGCCAATTTTTCTTGTAGGATAAGCTCATCTACCAGTTTTTTTGCAACCTTCTCCTGCTCTTCGGGCGACAATTTTGAGAGAGCAATCAATGAGTCTTGGAGGATCACATTTCCGGCATAAATTGCGAGCTCATCAAGGACATCACTCCTTTTTCTGAGCAGTTTATAATCGGGATATGATTCTGAAAGGAAGGGGATAGCCTCGCTATAACAGGGTTGCGCCTCCACATATTTTCTTTGAGAGAAATAAATATTACCGAGGGCGAGTTGAGCGAGCGCCATGTCAATTCCTTGTCGCTCAGATTTTTTTACAGCGAGAATATAGTTTTCAATTGCATGGGTAGTGTCGCGCCGCGAGAGGTAGAGATTACCGATAGCGTAGTAGATTTGGTCGAGAAATTCTTTATTTCTGGCATAGCGTGTCAGGCTTTTCAAAGAATTCACCTGCTTTCTGATGTCTGATCCGGAAAAGACTTCGCTTTGTTTAATCCGTGCATTGAATTTAGTGCGATAAGGAGTAGCGGGGCCACCTTCAGCTTTTTTAAATGCTTTATAAGCATTCTCTCTTTGTCCCAGATTGGAATAAAGTTGACCGAGCAGGAACCAAAGGCGAGTTTTCTGTGAACCTACAGAACCTTGAGCCGCCTTAATCAGGAAAGGGATAGCCTCCTCCAATCTCTCGTTGCGGATAAGATAATCTGCTTCTACGAAGTTAAAGAGGAAACGAAGATTTTTATCAGTCAGGTCATTTTCCTTTACAAGGTGCAAAATATTTTCGGCCTCATAGAGCCAATTGAGTGCACAATAAGAGCGAGCTTGCCAGAGGCGTGCTTCAGTGACGACGGAAGGGAGCCATGAAAAATGTTTAGAGATATAAAGGAAAGTTGATGCAGCACCGAGGAAATCTCCGTTGTAGTATTGTCCACGTCCCATCATAAGCCAGGCATTATGAAGGAATGGATTGAATTCTTCACGCGCCCTGAAAGCCTTCTCCTTAGCTGATGAATTTCTGCGAGCCGGTTTTTTTGAAATGGAATGAAGCTGTATAGCTTTCTGCATTTTTTCGATGGTGCGTGTGAAATCGCCGGATGGTTGAGGGAGTTTTGGCTGCTCCTTTGCCTCAATGGGATGCATCAGCACTTGACGAGAATAATCGTCCTCATAGTTTCTTTCCAGGTCAGCGAGGGTTTCTTTGTAATGTTCCGAACCGTTGAAATAAACGTTGTAGCGAGTATTGAAAGCCTGCCATTGACGAGAAGCCGGCGTGTTTTTCTTAGTGGAACAAGAAGAGAGGGTCAAAACGCAAGAAACGACAGTTAGAAAAATAATTGTCGAAAGATGCGTCAAACGCAAGTTTGGATAATCTTGTCTGAAACCTCTCATATTGAATTGTGGAGTTAATTTATAAAACGCAAGAGAGGGCACACTTATTGCCAATTTTTAATTAACTTTGCGATTGCGAATAAGAGTAGCATTGAGAAGGGAAAAGTGAATTCGGCAAAATAGATTGCTGCCATGTCAAGTCAGCATAGTCAGAGAGCCAAGTCAAGGATCGGATGAAAGATTTCAGTGAATCAGATATCGAGCAGATAGAGCGACTCGTTGAAGAAGGCAACAGCGAGGCAGCTGGACGTGAGGTTAGTGAACTTCACGCGGCCGATATTGCCGAATTGTTTCGGAAGCTGAATCTCCGGGAAGCCGAGTGGCTATTCGATCTCATCGATGATAATGAGAAGCGGGCCGATGTCTTGATGGAGCTTGATGAGGATGACCGAAAGAAGCTCCTTGAAGGGATGGAACCGGAGCAAATCGGACATTTCATAGATTTGCTCGACACCGATGATGCAGTAGACTTGATTCAGGAGCTTGATGAGGAAGACCGGGAAGAGGTGATCCAGCATATCGACGATGTGGAGCAGGCCGGGGATATCGTCGACCTTCTGCAATATGATGAGGATACCGCGGGAGGTTTGATGGGCACCGAGATGATAGTTGTGAATGAAAATCTCTCAATGCCCGACTGTCTCAAGGAAATGAGGAGGCAGGCCGAAGATCTTGATGATATCTATAACGTCTATGTTGTAGACGATGACAATAGGCTTGAGGGGGTTCTTCCGCTTCAAAAGATGATAACCCATCCGTCGGTATCGAAAATCAAGCATGTGATGGATTCCGACCCCCATTCGGTGCGTACCGATATGCCCATAGATGAAGTAGCGCTTGAATTCGAGAAGTATGACCTTGTTGCCATGCCGGTGATTGACAGTATAGGGCGATTGGTGGGTCAGATCACAGTCGACGACGTCATGGATGAAGTCAGGGAGCAAAGTGAGAGGGATTTCCAATTGGCCTCCGGTATCGCATCCGATGTAGATGTCTCTGACTCAGTGTTTGCGCAGACAAAAGCACGCATCCCATGGCTTCTGATAGGGATAGTCGGAGGTATAATCAACTCGCTCATTTTAGGGAATTTCGAGGCCCAGATAGCGGCCATAACAGCATTGGCAATATTCATACCTCTGATAGGAGGCACCGGGGGAAATGTAGGAGTTCAGGCTTCAGCAATAGTTGTGCAGGGTCTTGCCAACGGTCGACTCGACTTAAAGAACTCGATGACCCAGATAGGAAGGGAATCTTTAGTTGCTTTGATGAACGCGGTGGTCATATCCGGTGTTGTCTTCCTCTACATAATATTGACGCAGCCGCCGGGAGTGAAATGGACTGTCTCCGTGTCGGTTGCAATATCACTTTTTGCGGTGGTAATATTTGCTACGGTATTCGGCACGTTGGTGCCTCTGACATTGGAAAGACTGAAAATAAATCCGGCGCTTGCCACCGGCCCCTTTATCCAGATCACAAATGACGTGGTAGGTTTGCTGATATATGTGAGTATGTCGACGTGGACAATCGGCCTTTTTGGTCTTGGATAAGATGTTGGTAGAAGATTGCAGATTTTAGAAATTTAAAAAGATTGAGAAAGATAGCCGAGACACCGTTGATGCTCCAATATATGGAGATGAAGAGGAAGCATCCTGATGCGATACTTTTATTTCGGGTCGGAGACTTTTATGAGACCTTTAGCGAAGATGCCATCGCTGCAAGCCAAATTTTAGGTATCACATTGACACGCAGGGCCAACGGAAAGGCGGATAGCGTAGAGTTGGCAGGATTTCCTCATCATGCGTTGGATTCATATCTTCCGAAACTTGTGAGAGCCGGGCGTAGAGTTGCAATTTGTGAACAACTTGAAGATCCGAAGCTGACAAAAAAATTGGTGAAACGTGGCATAACGGAGATGGTCACTCCGGGCGTCAACACCTCACCCGGGGCATTACAAAGCAAAGAGAATAATTTTTTAGGGGCCGTCTACCATGAAAAGAATAGAGCCGGAGTGGCCTTTTTGGATATCTCAACCGGAGAATTTCTTTGTGCAGAGGGTTCTATAGACTCAATCAACCGGATAATATCCAATTTCGATCCCAAAGAGGTGCTCAGGATGAAAGGCACACGTGATTTTTTCACTGAAAATTTCACTTATAAGGGAAGTATATTCGAATTAGACGATTGGGTCTATACGGGACAAGCAGCTGAGGAGCGCTTGCTGAAACAATTTTCAACCTCTTCCCTTAAGGGATTCGGAGTATCGAAAATGCCGCTTGCCATAATAGCAGCCGGCAGCATACTTCATTATCTGGATTTGACCGGACACACCGGGCTCCAACATATCACCTCCCTGTCGCGGCATGATAATGCACGGATAATGCACATGGATCACTTCACTGTAAGGAATCTGGAAATTATTTCACCTCTTGGTCAGGATGGTAAAAGCTTGTTTGATATAATTGACAAGACCTTATCGCCGATGGGGGCGCGAAGATTGAAAAACTGGTTGCTCTTCCCACTTTTGGATCCGAAGGAAATAAATTGGCGTCTTGATATAGTTGAAGATTTTGTTAACAATAATGAAGGAAGGGAGAGAGCTCGCAAAAATGTAAAGCGTATTGGAGATTTGGAGCGTCTGATCGGCCGAGTTTCCTCAGGCAAGATCCTTCCACGAGAAATGCTTCAGCTTGCGGAAAGTGTTAAGGCAGCGGAGGGGCTAAAGAAAATTCTGTTGAGCGAATCAGAGGCAACAAAAGCAGACATAGCGGCAAGGATGCCGGATATCTATGATGTGGCTACATGGATTGAAACAACCATCACTCCTGAGACAACCAACAGTTTCGGAAAAAATGATGTGATTAAGGAAGGGGTAGACCCTGAACTTGATTCTCTACGTCAGCTACGCGACCATAGTCGTGATGCTCTGATGGAGATCCAAAACAGAGAGATTCAAGCTACCGGAATTACCTCACTAAAAGTCAATTATAATAATGTTTTCGGTTTTTATCTTGAGGTAAGGAATACCCACAAGGAAAAAGTTCCATCTCACTGGATTAGAAAACAGACTCTTGTCAATGCTGAAAGATACATCACTCCGGAGCTTAAAGAACTTGAGGAAAGAATACTTGGAGCAGATGAAAAAATAGCATTAATAGAAGATAAGTTATACAAAGATCTGATAAACAAAATAACCACTCGTTTCTTTGAACTCAAAGAGAATGCGACCTCAATAGCGGTGACCGACGTATTGTTGGGATTTGCAGAGGTTGCCGTGGATTACAATTATGTCAGACCCGAAGTAGATGAGTCAACTATTATAGATATCAAGGAGGGGCGCCACCCGGTTATCGAGCGGACGTTACCTCCGGGGGAATCATATATATCAAATTCCTTGCTGCTTGATTCTTCTATTGAGGAGTCAGAGAGAAAAGGATGTCAGATAATGATGATAACCGGGCCCAATATGAGCGGTAAATCGGCATTGTTACGTCAGACAGCTCTTATAGTCCTATTGGCCCAGATAGGGAGTTTTGTGCCGGCTGAATCTGCTCATATCGGAATTATAGACAAGATATTCACCAGGGTTGGAGCGAGCGATAATATCTCATCGGGAGAATCCACCTTTATGGTAGAAATGAATGAGGCGGCTTCCATTCTTAACAATATGGGGAGCAGGTCGTTAATCCTTTTTGACGAACTTGGCCGAGGCACCTCTACCTACGACGGCATCTCGATAGCCTGGTCGATTGTGGAACATATCCACGACAACGGGAGAGTGAGCCCCAAAACCTTATTCGCCACCCACTATCATGAACTGAATGATATGGAGGGTAAATTTGAGAGAGTTTCCAACTATAACGTTTCTGTAAGGGAAATAGATGGGAAAGTGGTGTTTATGCGCAAGCTTGAGAAGGGAGGTTCGGAACATAGTTTCGGGATACATGTCGCACGTCTTGCAGGGATGCCTCGTTCGATAGTAAAGAGGGCAGAGCAGGTGCTAAGGCAATTGGAGGAAGGAGCGGCAGGCGTTGAGGGTGCTCCCACTTCAGTGAGCCATAAGGATACGACCCATATCAAGAAAGAGGGAGAGGCGTTGCAGATGAGTTTCTTCCAGCTTGACGATCCCCTTCTTTCTCAGATTAGAGACAGACTTTTGGATATAGATGTAGAACGGCTCACTCCACTCCAGGCTCTTAATATGCTTAATGACCTTCAGGGACTTCTGACCGGAAAATAAAAAACATTTAAATTGATATTGCCATGAGAAAAAATTTTGGAAAAAAGCCTTGGTGCTATCCGCAACCTGTTTTTATTCTTGCTGCATACGATAAGGAGGGAAAACCAAACGCTATGAATGTGGCATGGGGAGGAATTCATTACGATGATCAAATCGCTATGTGTATAAGTGCCAATCATAAAACCACTGAAAATATTCTTGCATCCGGGGCCTTTACTGTAAGCATGGCTGATATTAAACATCTTGTGGCTTGTGATTATGTAGGAGTAGTGTCAGGTAATAAAGAGCCCGACAAGTTCAAAAAAGCAGGTTTTACAGCCACTAAATCAGAGTTTGTGAATGCTCCCATTATCAATGAGCTTGCCATGACTATAGAATGTAAACTTATTTCTTATGATCCGGAAACATGCAATTTGATCGGAGAAATTGTAAATGTGTCTGCCGATGAATCTATCTGCGACGAAAAAGGGAAGATCGATCCTTCAAAACTTCGTCCCATCACATTCGATCCGGTGAATAACTCTTATCTCGAAATTGGTTCAAAAGTTGGCAATGCATTCCGCGATGGTTTGCAACTTTCCAAAAAGTAACCTAAAAGACAAGCAAGAAACTATAGAGAAAAAAATAGAGAATCCAGTATAGAGTCCGTTCCTAAATTTTAAACTAAAATGCGGGAACGGGCTCTTAAAATATTCCGAAAAATCTTTTATCAATATTAAAAAATAATAAGGAAAAGATATAGCTTGACGACCGACAGGCATCTTTATTGAAAAAGAATTATAAAATTGTGTTAAATATGCATTGTTTTGGAGTCTTTATCACTAATTTTGTAATATAATACTAATATTGTGCATTTAGGAATGGGAAAAATCATTTCGGTAGCAAATCAGAAGGGGGGAGTCGGGAAGACAACGACAGCTTTTAATCTTGGAGCGAGCCTTGCGCTCGAAGGGAAAAAAGTGCTTCTTGTCGATGCAGATCCTCAAGCTAATGCAACTTCCGGTTTAGGACTCAATCCGCAAGAGGCAGAATTCTCTATATATGAATGTCTTGTAGATAATACCGAGCCACAACTTGCGATACGTAACAGCTCTATAGAGGGGCTCCAGGTGCTTGGTTCAAGAATCGATCTCGTAGGGGCCGAAGTGGAACTTATGCAAAAGCAAGATCGTGAAAGAGTTTTGTCAAGAATTCTACGCCCTCTAAAAGACGCCTACGATTATATACTCATTGATTGCAGCCCCTCGTTGGGACTAATCACTGTCAATGCCTTATCAGCATCCGATTCAGTAATAATCCCGGTGCAGGCAGAATATTTCGCGCTTGAAGGAATCTCGCAATTGCTCAATACAATCCGCATAATTAAAAGCCGAGTTAACCCAACCCTTGAAATCGAAGGTTTTCTCCTGACTATGTATGACGCAAGGTTGAGGCTCGCCAATCAAATCTTCGAGGAGCTACGCCAACATTTCGGGAATATGGTATTTTCAACGGTCATCCCCAGAAACATCAAATTGTCGGAGTCTCCAAGCCATGGCCTCCCGGTAGCACTTTACGACCCGGAAAGTCGTGGTGCAATTGCTTACGGTCAGCTTAGCAGAGAATTGATTGCAAAAAACCGACCAAAAAAATAAGTTATTATGACTCTCAAACGTAATGCTTTGGGCAGAGGTCTTGACTCTCTAATCACTGCTTCTGATATTCAGACCGGAGGGAGCTCTGCTATCAATGAAATCAAGATCGATGATATAAAACCTAATCCCAATCAGCCACGACGCACATTCGACGATGAAACCTTGAATGAGCTTGCGGCTTCAATCAAGGAGTTAGGTGTGGTGCAGCCCCTATCTGTGAGAGATATGGGCGACGGGACTTTCCAGATAATCGCGGGCGAAAGAAGATGGAGAGCCGCCGGTCTGGCGGGGTTGAATTCTGTGCCGGCCTATGTCAGAAGCGCCTCCGATTCCGAAGTCACAGAAATGGCTCTCATTGAAAATATTCAAAGGGAAGATCTAAATGCAATAGAGGTGGCTCTGGCTTTCAAAAACCTTATAGATTCTTATAACCTTACCCAAGAACGACTCTCGGAAAGACTTGGCAAAAACAGGGCTACAATAGCCAATCATCTGCGTCTTCTTAAACTTCCGGCTGAAATACAATTGGGCCTTAGAGATCATAAACTTGACATGGGCCATGCTCGAGCACTCCTTAGTGTAGACGACCCTAAAAAACAACTCAAAATTTATAACCTCATTCTTAAAGAGGGGCTTTCTGTCAGGAAAGTGGAGCAACTTGTCAAGGATTTTGAAAATGATACCAAACCGGCAACAAAAGCGGCAACCACGTTAAAAAAGGAAGATTTTTCCGGTCTTGAATTTCAATTAAGCCGTCAGCTTGGCAGAAAGGTATCTATAACTCAAAAAGCTAACGGTAAAGGTGCTTTATCCATCAGTTTTGATAATCTTGAGGAATTAAATAGCCTGATGGCTACTCTGATGAACTTTTAGTGAAAATTTTTTCTCAACATATAGTCATCTTTTTATTCGGGTTGCTATGCTTCCCGAAGCTTTATGCACAAGAACCTTTGCCGCAACCTGACGGATTTCCACAAGACACCACTACCTATGTCGACGGAATGATTCTCTTGAAAACCCCTCTTGAAGCAGAAGAAGAGGATGGAGAGTTGACGGTTGTCACGGATGATGATTATCATCCATATGGTCTTGAAAATAAGAGAGAATTTAATCCAAGTCCGGAGAGAGCCGTCTGGATGTCGGCTCTTTTTCCGGGGCTGGGTCAGATTTACAACCGACGTTACTGGAAACTACCGATTGTTGTCGGAGGATTCATGGGACTCGGCTATGCAACCAACTGGAATAACGGCCAGCTCTCTGACTATGCCCAGGCTTATCGAGATCTAATGGACAACGACCCTTCGACTAATTCTTATATGAACTTTTTCCCTCCAAACACCAAGGAGGAAAACCTTAACAAGACATGGCTGACAAATGTGATGAAAAGCAGACGCGACTATTATCGACGCAACCGAGACCTCTGCATTATCAGTTGTGTCGGACTTTATCTTCTCTGTATGGTAGATGCTTACGTGGATGCCTCACTCGCTCATTTTGATATTTCTCCCGACCTTTCAATAGAATGGAGCCCGGCCATTGGTATTGACCGCCTTGAGGGGAAACTTAATCTCGGGATCCAATGGGCTCTAAATTTTTAATTGATAAACTCTCATCTCAATTCTTATGAACAGATATATTTCAGCTTTCATCATTTCAACCATCACAGCCTGTTTAACCGGCACCCCTTTATTTGCTCAGACAGATTCCCCCTCCAATGTGCTCGACCTCAAACATAGCATCACCGATTCCGCTATCGTTTTCCCTGAAAGCTTTGAGGTTGACACGCAGAAATTGCTTGAAAGCTGGTTCATAAAGAATTACACGGCAACAGATGATCGGTTTGCTACCGAGAATGATGCTTTTGTCACCGATGAGGTTATTATCCAGCGGCTCAGCGACCTGCCTACAGTCATCGAGATGCCTTATAATCAGATCGTCAGAAGCTATATTGATAAATACACAAAAGAACAAAGATCCCAAATTCCTATTGTCTTGGGCCTCGGGCTTTATTATAATCCTATATTTGAGCAGGCCCTTGAAGCAAAAGGATTACCCCTTGAATTGAAATATCTCCCGGTCATAGAATCCAGTTTAGACCCGAATGCGGTTTCAAAACATGGGGCTGCAGGTCTCTGGCAATTCATGCTGGCGACTGCCAAAGGGCTCGGCATGGAGGTAAATAGCCTTGTGGATGAACGTCGAGACCCTTATATATCGTCCGAAATGGCTGCCTCATACCTAAAAGGACTTTATGACAGCTATGGCGACTGGAGCCTCGCAATCGCTGCCTACAACTGTGGCCCGGGCACTCTCAACAAAGCTATAAGAAGAGCAGGCGGCGACCCTAAGTCGCATGATTTCTGGTCGCTTTATAATTTCCTTCCGGAAGAAACACGCGGTTATCTCCCGGGCTTTATTGCGGTTAATTATGTTTTGAATTATTACCCACAACATAATATCTCTCCTGTATTGCCAACGGCGCCGTTGGTGATGGATACTATCCATATTCAAGACCGTATTCATTTCCAACAAATTTCCGAGGTGCTTAAAATCCCGGTGGAGGAACTTAGGGTGCTCAATCCTCAATATAGAGCGGATATTATCCCCGGTTCTCCTCAGAATCCAAGAAATCTGATCCTCCCTTCGCAGCAGATACATGCCTATTTAATGAGCGAAGAGGATATTAAAAACTATGAGCCGGAAAAATATGGTCTGAGAGGAACGGTAGATCCGGGAGAAACTCCGACGGATGCTCTTGTAGCAGTGGAAGATACCGAAATATGGGCTGAACCGTCCAACGCTTCAAATGTCGGCACCGGGCAGCCGCAAACTATTATTCATAAAGTTAAAGCCGGAGAAACGTTGGCTTCCATTGCTCAAACTTATGAAGTGACTCCTGAAGAAATCAAGAAGAGTAACGGGTTGAGCCGAAATGCAGTCAGAGTAGGCCAACAATTGAGAATAACAACGACTGCTCCTATAGCTCTGATGGAAAATACTGTTGCCAGTGTCACATCGAAAGGCTCTTCTTCTTCCAATACTCCTAAAGCCAAGAAACCGGAGGCCGAAAAGAAACCGGCTACTACTCCGACAGCCTCAACCCATTTGGTGAAAAGAGGTGAGACGCTTTCTAAAATTGCAGTGAAATATGGGGTGACGGTCGCAGCTCTTAAATCTGCCAACAATCTATCAAGCGATAATATCCGCGAAGGACAAAAGCTTAAAATCCCTGCTAAAAAGACAGCCGCACGTACTCCGGCAAAATCCGCATCCAAGAAAAGGAAAAGATAAATAGACACCTCTTCCTTTAGCCATAAAAAGAGGGTGTGTCAAAATTCAGGCACACCCTTTTGTTTACCCTGCTGTAAAACAT
>JAFLTQ010000032.1 GCA_022510385.1 Muribaculaceae bacterium
AGCAGTCGAGACCCTCCCAACGAGTCGGAACTATCGGATAGAGCTCCGGTTGGAATACAAATTCAAGGGTTGCATCTTTCTCTACAACAAGGTTTACATGGCTGAGTAGATTGATAGCTCCCGTCTTATAGAGACCTGCCGGCACTATCACTTTGCCGCCACCACTCTTTGAACAGTCTGCTATTGCTTGGTTGATAGCTTTCTGATTTACTTCGGGAGCAGCCTCCGGGGTTGCCCCATATTTTTGAATGTTGAATTCTTTGTTTGGGAATTTAGGTTGGCGAATGTTTTGCTCAATGCGATGATAGTCGGCGTCGTTCCATTGTGCGGAAGCAATAAAAGGCAAGAGCAAAAATAATGTGCTAAGAAATAAATTTTTCATAGTAATTGATTAAAGGTGTTATTTTACAAAGATATATAAAAAAGATAGCATTAGGAAAAAAGAGTTAAAAATTTTTCCAAGTAACTTAGTATCCTCAAGCAGAAGGAGGGAACGTAAAAAAGGCGGCTTGGAGAAGCCGCCCTTTATATTGACAAATTATCAGCTGATATAGATATTATCTGCGGATGAATTTTTTGCCGTTCTGGATGAGGATACCCTTAGCATCAGCACCAACCTTTTGGCCAAGTACGTTGTAAACGGGAGCATTCTCATTAGCCGGATCAGCTATAAGAGAACCAACACCTGCTTCCATACCGAAACCGGGGCCGAAAGCAACTTCCGGTTGAGAATCTGTTGCTGCGAATTTAACTACCGGAGGAACATCACCTTCAGTTAAAACGAAAGAACCGGCAGCAGCTTTAGAACCGAGAGCACAGAAATAATATGTTGCACCTTCTCCAACATAGAAAGTCACAAAGCCTGTATCTTGAGCTTCAAATTTAAAATTCTCATCTGCTTCTTGCTCAGCTAAAAATTGACCGGAAACAATCCAAGGGAACTGTGGTTTAACATCTTCCGGACCTTCACCACCTGCCGGAATAAAATAATCGGCAGCATCGGGAGCTTCGAAGTCAATATAATAATCCGCGTCGAAAGGAAGAGTATATTCGATAGATACTGTACCATTTGAATAACCCAAGTGATAAGCCACAGGTGATGTTGTTCCTTCAAACACTACATATTGCTTGTTAGGATTCATTTTTGTGAAGATTGTCAACCAACCATCAGCTGAAGGAGTGATTTCAAATACGGCACCTGCTGTGGGAGCTCCAGCAGCGTAGTTAACAAATGTCGGGTTTGCATTACCAACTGCACCATTTTTTAATGATAATTCTACGTCATTAACGTAAACTGTAGAATAATTACCGCTGGGTGCTGTTGTTCCCCAAGAGTCATCAAAAGCAAGTGCTATTGTTCCGGCTTCTCCTTCACCGATCACTGTTCCTCCTTCAACAGGAGCTTTGTCTTTTACTAAACCGGCTGCTTCAAGAGATTCTGCTGTAACCTCAGTCACAAGCTGAGCGTTTGCCATCAAACCGAAGATGGCAAATGTTCCAAGAAGTAAAGTTTTCTTCATGTTTGTTTGTTTTTAAATTGTTAATAGATCTATTGTTTTGTTGCAGTGGCAGGTGGACCCTGCCACTGCTTTTTTTATTTATTGTTTATTACCTGCGAATGTGAATTGGAAATTTACATCCTTTCTACCCTCCTTTAGAGTTCTGGAAAAAGTCATAGTTGCCTCACCATCCGGGCTAACTTTTCCATAAAATTGAACACCAAAGGGGTTTGCTGCTGTTTGATTCCAATAAGTAAATTCACCTGAACTTAACCTTGTGATATTGCATACAGATGTCATCGGTTCAGCAATACCTAAGTCAATTCCTGATGCATCCAGAGTTATTACCGATACGTTGTTGCTATAAGCATCACTTACTGAGAAAGTAATAGAACCGGAACCGGTTACAACTTCATCTGTATCTACATTTAAACGAGTCCATGCACCGGAGTATGTTCCAACCACGAGCTTTTCTGCATTATCCTGAGGGCCTGTAGGTGGCAACTCATCCTTGTCGCAAGAAACCATACCTACGAGCAGTGCAACGCTGAAGAATATAGATTTATATATAGCTTTCATTTTTTCTATTATTTAAATATTAATAGCCCGGATTCTGATCAGCGCTTGTTATAGCTGTGTTATTATCTATCTCAGCCTGAGGAATCGGCCTATACCATTTGATCTGACCCTCAGCATTCGACATATCTGCAACACTCTTCATAAAACGGCTGAATTCGAGGTTATATCTAACGAGCTGTTTTGTACGGCGAAGGTCAAAATAGCGGGTTCTTTCTGCATAACATTCACGAGCACGTTCATCAAGCACAAGGTCGAGAGGCACGAAAGTAAAACTCAAACTTGTGGAGTAAGGCGCCACGTAAGCTCCGAATGAAGATAGATTAGCCAAACCGGCCCTCTTTCTGACATCATTGATATATTTGAGAGCTGAAGCCTCGTTACCGGCGAGAAGATAAGCCTCGGCAGCCACAAGATACATTTCGCTGACATGAAGCAGCGGAATATTGTGATAATCCTGGCCGCTTGTTACCGCTCCTGAAGTGGGATCATCAAACTTGGTTACTGTCAATGTATGGTTTTCTCCATCTTTAACGAACTCAGCAAATGAAACAGTTTCAGGGGTTGGCATTGTTCCGGCAGCATTAAAATTCCATATGGTAATACCATCTCCTGAAAATATAGCTGCATAAGGGCTATTTACACCATAGGTATTGGTGGCATACTGAATTGCCTGTCCGTTAGCAACCAATTGCTGAATATCAGCCTCAGCTTCTGCAATTGTGGTTTCTGAAGAATAGAACCTTGATGCTATAGGAAGAGTCTTCTGCACATCTTCAGGTTGGTTATACCATGCCATATAACCTAACTCCCATATAGCGTTCCCGCCATCATCCTTAGGAGCATTATAGATTGTGGTCATAAATGTTCCTGCGAAACGTGCATCACCCTTTTCAAAAAGGCTTGCTGTTTTAGCGGACGGTACATTTGTGCCACCGGAGCCATTTCCCTTAATACCTGTCTGTACGCAGTTTCCAACGTATGCTGTATAGTTATACATCAGATTATGACCACCGGTCAACTTATCACCCGGGTAACCGTCTCTGTCATACTGAACCGAGAAGATCTCTTCTGCATTATTTTCATTGGCCAAAGCCCATTTTTCTGCAAAAGGAATGGTAAGCTGGATACCGTTGATAGCTTTCTCCGCCCAGTCAGCAGCCTGTTGGAAACGGGTTGTGCTCTTTACATTATATGTACCTTTAGCGGCATCTACAAGTTCTGTGTCAAGGTCCCATGCAGCTGCAAGAGCTATCTTGGCAGCAATGGCAGCAACTGCCTGCTTGCTTGCACTCCCGCCATGATCTTGAGCCGGCAAGGAAGAATTGTTGTAGAGATCCTCACAATCTTGAAGCAGAATAGGATAAATCTCTTCGAGCGGCATACGTGGATAATCGCGACTTGCACTCTCAATATACCAGTCAACGTATGGAACGGCTCCAAACTGTTGAGTCATATAATAGTAACCTAAAACTCTTAGGAAACGACCTTGCTCTTTGAGGTTATTATCATCACCTGCATAATGTATCAAAGCATTTGCCTTATTGATAAGACCATCAACATTCTGATAGTAAGATGCAACTGCGCTGTTATCAGGGGTAGTCTGGAACATTGAGAATGTTCCGTCGTCAGCACCACGCGGATTTATATACAAGTCTGTGGCCTGATCCAAAAGATCTATCTGAGTGGCTATATATTTCAAGGCACTGTAAGCCACCGGCCGAATCTGATCGGGATTTTTCGGAAAATATTCATCTGCGCCCTCAGGTTGAGAAAGATTCCTTGCATCAAGATAATCCTTACATCCTGTCATGCCAAATGCAATTCCGAGACATAAAATAGAATATATTATCTTTTTCATTTTAACTCCTTACTTTAAAGTGATGGGCTTTAGAAAGTGATATTAATACCGAACTCATATGTGATTGTGCTCGGACCATCATTTTTACCGCCGGCATCGGCCCATTCAGGATCGAACCCTTTATATTTCGACCATACAAACGGATTGGTGATATTCACGTAAACTCTCAGGTTGCTGCAAGCGAACTTCTCAGTAATCTTCGGTGAGAAATTATAACCGAGAGAGATGTGTTGCACTTTCCAGAAAGATGCATCGGCAACGCTACGACCTGCGAACTTGGTATCTGTGCTGAGACCGAAATATGTTCCGGCCGGGCCGAGACCATCGTTACCGCCGGCATTGATCAAAGGCCAGCTACCATAGTGGGTCTGTGTCTGATAAACCGGGTTGATAAGAGCACCGTCAGCTGTAACGCCGTCAGCATCGAGAAGCATACCTGCAGGAATATAGTTGTCCATCATGACTTTTCCACGGCCTCTGTCGTGCCAGTCGAAAGCGTCGCCTCCCATAAACGGAGAGTAAACCTTATATCCCAATTTGGTATAGATTGAGAAACCGAAATCAATAGAACCGCCCTTCTTCGGGAGACGATATTGCAGATTGGATGTCAAAGAGCCGATAAGTTTCGGGTTGCTGTTGAAGATCACACGGTCTTCATCATTCCATTTACCGTCACCGTTAACGTCGCGGATGATCGGTTGACCTTCAGCCTGACCGTAGCAGATATTGTAGAAGTCACATTCCCTCATCACTGTGCCGGGGGTAAGGCCCTTCTCTCTTGCAATCTGAGTGTCTGGAACTGTCATATTACGGTCGGAGATGACTCCATCCCAAGCGTATGCATAAACATTATTAACGGGATAACCCACGAAGAGACAGCTTGCTGCGTTGCTACCTACAATCTGGTCGGAAACGCCGTTGATCTGGAGAACCTTATTGTCATTATGTGATAAGTTCAAAGTTGTGGTCCAAGTCCAGTCGCGAGTGTCGATGTTGGTTGTTGTAATCGAGAATTCAACACCGGTGTTTCTAACAGAACCAACGTTTGTTGTCATAGAGCCACCACCCGTTTCGAGCGGGAGTTGAACATTATAAAGAAGGTCTTTGGAGGTCTTGGTGTACCATTCGATAGAACCTACGATACGGTTGTTGAGGAAACCATAGTCAAGACCTACGTTAAACTCATGAGATTTCTCCCAACGGATATCCTTGTTTACGATTCCTGAAGGATAGAAGCCATCTACATAAGTTCCGCCGAAAGGATAGAAGTCAGAAGAGCTGACACCTACGTATGTAGCATAGTTGCCAATACCGCGGTTGTTACCGGTGACACCATAGCTTAGACGAAGCTTAAGATTGTTGAGCCACCATTTCTGAAGGAATGACTCTTCAGCGATGTTCCAACCGAGAGCGAATGATGGGAAGCAACCCCAACGGTTACCCTTGGCAAATTTTGAAGAACCGTCCCAACGTACGGTTGCAGTAGCCATGTATCTGTTTTTCCATGAATAGTTGGCACGCAAAGCAACTGACTGCATGCTTGACTCCGAGAAACTTGAAGATATGGATGATTCGCCGCTTGTACCTGAGCCCATATTCCACCAGTCTGTTCCCTCGATAGGACTAACAGCATTCTGCTGATAATTCTCACTTCTGCTGTTCTGAGCAGAGTAGAGAGCCAAGGCATTGATTGAGTGGTCGCCGAATGAGCGAACATAACTCAATACATTGTCCCATACATATCCGTAGGAAACATTATTAATTGCCTGAGCAGTGCGAACTTCATCGTCTACCCATGTCTTACCGGTGTCAGGATTTGTGAATCCGACATACTGGCCGTTACGATAGGCTGTGTAGGTAGGTGAAATAGTGGTCTTTAATGTAAGACCTTGGATAAGATTCAATTGCAAATAGATATTACCGAGCAAACGATAAGTCTTACGCTTCTCGACTGAATTCTTCATACGGTCGAGTGGGTTAACAAAGTCTGAGAACTGGTTATCGTTAGTACCCAGTGTTGTCTTATTACCCGGGAAGTGTACTGTATTACCTTCGCTGTCGTAGGGGATCATATAGGGATTCACACGGTAAGCCTGCTCGATTGCATTACTGTCGGCGTATGAATTGTTAATCTGGGCTGCATATAGATTGAAACCTGCATTGATCACCTTATTGATTCTTGCATTGACAGTTCCCTTGAAAGAGAAATTGGATTTGCTGTCACCCTTATAGAGACCTTGAACGTTTTCGTAACCGAGGCCGAACTGATAGTCAACGAATTCACTTGCACCGGAAACTGAAACGTAATGGTTCTGCTGATGACCGTCCTGAGTTACAAGACCGGGCCAATAAGATGTTGCATTATCAGCCAGCATCTGTTTCATCACATATGGAGAAGTAAGATCTCCTGAATCTTGCTGGAGGAGCGCCTGACCCAGACCCATAGCTGACGGAAGCATACCGTATGTGGGCTGAGGCAACCAGTCTGTCTGACCGTTTACCGGCTGGGTAAATTTTTGGAAACGATAACGATACCATTGCGGACCGTCCATAAACTGAGGCATACGGGTTGCGTGGCTGATACCATAGTAACCGTCGTAAGAGATAGTGGCCTGAGCACCCTTATGAGCTCCGGCACCGCTCTTGGTTGTTACGATAACAACACCGGCAGTAGCACGTGAACCGTAGATAGCTGTTGAAGATGCATCCTTAAGGATGTCTACGCGTTCGATATCCTGAGGATTCAGGAAGGAGATATCTGAAGTCTCCACACCGTCCACCACGTAAAGCGGAGTAACGTTAGAGTTAATAGAAGACTTACCGCGGATCTCGATAGAAATGTCACCATTGGTACGTCCTGTCTGCTTGGTGATGTTAACACCGGGAACAGAACCCTGGAGACTTTCAAGCACTGATGCGGAACCCTTGGCAGTGATCTGTTGTGCATCGATAGTAGATACCGAACCGGTCAAGTCAGATTTCTTGATCTGGCCATAACCAACCACTACGAGTTCGTCGAGAGCTTTGGAGTTTTCTGTCATCGTCACATCGATTTGTGTGCGGCCTTTAACTTCGACCTCAACAGTGTTGTAACCGATGTAAGAGAAAACAAGTTTTCCTTTAGCCGGCACAAGCTTTAAGGAGTAGTTACCGTCAATGTCGGTAGCTGCACCGTTAGCAGAGCCTTCAACCATCACTGTGACACCGATAAGTGGCTCGCCGCTTGTATCGAAGACGGTACCCGTCACGTCGATATTCTGGGCAAACACAGGAAGTGCCATCATGAGAGAGAGCAGACCCAGGAGCCTTTTCCTTGAGAAATTTGTAGCACCTGAACCTCGTCTTTTACAGATTAGATTAAATAAGGTCATGATTCATGTGTATGATTAGTTAATTGTTTAGTGGCTTATTTCATTCCTCAGTTCTCGCTCATGTTTTCTCCCTTTTGGGACGCGACATTTCGCTCGAACGCATTGAGGGTTTATGGAAGGTATTGAGTTTTTAAGTTGTTGAGTTATTATGTTTTTAAGGTTTAGCTTATATATGGTTTTTAAGGTATGAAAGTTTGAAAAGTTTGAAAGTTTTGAATTTTTGAAGTTTGAAGTTTATAAGTTTTAAAGTTTGAAGTTTGAAAGTTTTGAAGATTTTGAAAGTTTGTATGTTTGTTATTCCTCCTTACTTATTGTTTCTTACTTCTTACTTATTACTTCTAACTTCTTGTTTATTACTTAATACGTTAAAGCATCTTTTTACACTTTACGGTGCAAATTTATGTTTTTTTTTTTTAATACAAAAGATTTTTAGAGAAATCTTTAAAAATTCGCCGATAATAATAAGAAAAATAGCGAGCAATCCAACATGCAGTCGAGTAGCAACCGCAACTAAACATCCGGGGCTGCCGCGACAGGTCGCAGTGCTACAAATCTCATCCATTTAACCCGATATGATTCATTTGCGGGGCGGACGCGACAGGTCGTGTCCCACAAATCTCATCCAATTAACCCAATATGATTCTTTTTGCGGGGCGGACGCGACAGGTCGCGTCCCTACATAAATGAATGGTTATTAAAATGATATAATCATGATATAGGGTTATGATTGCTCATTAAAAACATCCTTATCCCAATTTTCCGGATTGGTGGAAATATAATTGTATATATTATCATAGGCCCATTGATCTCTTACATAATGGTCATGAAATCGTGGCTGCCATAACGAGTCCAGTAGGGACGCGACCTGTCGCGTCCGCTCAGCTGGAAGAAACTTCCATTCCCTTGTAACTGCTGCCTTAAAACCACCTATCGCAACAGCTAATCGTGTATTAAAATGATCATAATTTCTTGGATTACCATGCATTGGTGGTTTTAAACACCCCTTATTTTTAACAGTAGATTGTTGATTAGAAGATGTTGGTTTAAGAGAAGCAACAGATAAAATCCCCTCCTGAGCTGAGTTGCAATGTAGGGCGGATGTTTCAGACTTTTCAAATTCGGATAATAATTGTAAAAGGATATGCAGATGGTTAGGCATTACAATATGATTATGGATTTCTAATCCTAAGTTATGATTTGGGATGTCTTTAATTTTAAAATCTACAAATGAACCCAATTCATTTTTAATCATTTGATTGTTTTGGATCTTCCCAAACAAATGTTTCTTTTCTTTGCAACATACTGTTACAAAGAATATTCCTTCATTGTAATCCAACCAATCGCCTCGAAAAACATGCCGATCACCCATAATTCGAATTAAATCATTCCAAATTCATATACATAATCATTTATTAGAGTTTGCGGGGCGGACGCGACAGGTCGCGTCCCTACAAATCTCATCCAATTAACCCGATATGATTCTTTTGCCAGGCGGACGCGACAGGTCGCGTCCCTACAAATCTCATCCAATTTGCCCTATATGATTCTTTTGCGGGGCGGACGCGACAGGTCGCGTCCCTACAAATCTTATCCAATTAACCAGATATGATTCTTTTGCGGGGCGGACGCGACAGGTCGCATCCCTACAAATCTCATCCAATTAACCCGATATGATTCTTTTGCAGGGCGAATGCGACAGGTCGCATCCCTATAAACTTCATTAACCTCTATAGGAATATTTAACGAGTGAGATTATTGGAGTTTTAGGGTTTTGGAACGGGGGGTTGCGGAGGAGCCGCCGTAATAGATCTGATATTCGCCGGGGATGACCCTCATTTCTTCATTTTCCGGATCATAGCTCTTGAAACTCTCTGAATCGAGCATGAACTCGACATCCACTGATGAATTTGCCGGAATCTCTACCCTCTTGAAAGCCCGCAAACTTTTGTTGATATCGCTCGGATCATCTTTCCTCCTTACATATATCTGCACTACCTCCTCGCCATCAATATTACTGTCGTTGGATACATTAACTACTACGGGCACCTTCCCACCTACTTCTGCCGAAGCGGGTATCCTGGCATCCCCATATGAGAAGTCGGAATAACTCAACCCATACCCGAAAGGATAAAGGGGTTGTTCTTTCATATATCTATATGTACGGCCGGCCATTGAGTAATCTTCGAAATCGGGGAGCTGTGAGTCATCGCGATAAAAAGTTACGGGGAGACGTCCGGCAGGGTTGTAATCGCCAAACAGAACATCGGCAACCGCCTGACCACCCTCCTGCCCCGGATACCACGCCTGAAGTATAGCATCACAGATTGAATCTTCGGGAGCAAGAGCTATTGCAGAACCGGAACAATTTACAAGAACTACCCTCTTTCCTCCCTCTTTCAATTTTTTGATCATATCTCTCTGCACTTTTGGCAATTCAATGGTCTCGCGGTCACCTCTTCTGAATCCCGGGAGATCCACCTTCATCTCTTCACCCTCCAATTTCGGGGATATACCGCTCACGAATATCACAGTCTCCACGCCCGTGAGATCAACCTCGGGAAGTTCTCCATCATTAATTACATGTTGAGTTCCCTGAGAATATTTGACACTACTGTTTTTCTGTCTAATTCCATCGAGTATGGATATGGTATGTGAAGGAGTACCGTTGTAATTTCCCCATTGCATGATAGTGTCTGCAGCATTCGGGCCCATCACCAAGATTGACTTATTCTGTGAAGAGAGTGGCAAAACTCCATTGTTTTTCAAAAGTGTCATAGATTTACGCGCCACTTCCAAAGCTTTCTGACGATGACGGGGACTATCAACCACGGAATAAGGTATGGAATCCCAGCAGGACGGAACATCTTCGCCCATCTCTCCTAACTGGAAGCGGGCAGTGAGCAATCTGGCGACGCTGGCATTTATATCCTCTTCAGAAACGAGGCCTCTTTCGATACCCTCCTTGAGATTTGAGTAGTCGCTCCCACATTCGAGGTTAGTGCCGGAAACGACAGCAGCCGAACTTGCCTCAGCGGCATCCTTGTGGGTTTCATGGTTTCCCGGTTTATAAAAATCGCGTATTGCCGAGCAGTCAGAAACGATGATACCGTCGAAGTCCCACATTTCACGCAGGATGTGTTGCAAAAGACGGTTGTTGCCGCAACATGGTTCACCTTCAAGGCGGTTGTAGGCACACATTACCTGCCCGACACCTGCATTTACCAATTCTTCGAAAGCGGGAAGATAAGTACCCCAAAGATATTCGGGCTGTATATCCTTGGCATCATAGCTATGGCGATTCCATTCCGGCCCGCTATGCACTGCGAAATGTTTGGCGCAAGCCATGGTTTTTAATAGACCCTCGGGGTCATCTCCCTGGAGGCCTCTGACAGCCGCCAGACCTAATTGTGTTGTCAAGAAAGGATCTTCTCCGTAAGTTTCCTGACCTCTCCCCCATCGAGGATCGCGGAATATATTTATATTGGGGGTCCAGAAGGTCAAGCCCTTATATCTGCCGTTGTCTCCCTCTTTTTGGAATTCATTATATTTTGCTCTGGCCTCATCGCTTATTATGTCGAAAGTTTCCTCTATAAGCACGGGGTCGAATGTAGCTCCCATACCAATGGATTGGGGAAAGACAGTAGCCAACCCGGCTCTTCCGACGCCATGGAGAGCTTCGTTCCACCAATTATATTCCGGGATTCCTAATCTTGGCACCGGCTTTGACCTATCCATCATCAATCCTATTTTTTCATCCAAAGTGAGGAGTTTGACAAGTGAATCGGCTTTTTGTTTAGCAACACTCTTGACTGTCGGGGCCTCTTGAGGAGCAATTGCATTAGCGGTGAAAATGGCCACCGACAGGGCGAATATAAAAAGAGAAATCTTTTTCATAAGTAAAAGTTAGAAGTTATTATGGGGTTAGTTGCCTTCGGGTTTGGTGGTCTCGATGAAGGGACATTCAATCCATTTGAACGACTCGAAAGCATGCGGATGTGCCGGATCGTAGCTTCTATAATCCTCAATGATATATTGAGTCAAAGGGAGATTTATTTCTTTCATTCCTTCGATGACACATTGCGCAATCTCGTAGGCACCATAGGGATTGAAGTGAGTGTTGTCTTTAAGGTCCTCCTTCTGTCCGGGATAAGTACCGGCCGGATATTGCACGAATGCATGCTTTGACCCCTCCACTCCCAAAGTCTCATAAAGAGTACGGGTCTTTTCCTGTAAATCGATGATAGGTACATTTTCCCGTTGTGCAATGAATTTCATAGCCTCCGGATAATCTTCATGGGTATTTTTGATATGTCCCTCATCATCGAAAAAGCGACGACATGTGGGAGTGAGGAATACCGGATAAGCTCCTCTTGACCTCACTTCATCTATATATTCCTTGAGATTGGTCATATAGAAATAGTAGGCACCTTTCCCGGGGCCCTTCAATTTCTGGTCGTTGTGGCCGAATTCAATCAGCACCCAGTCCCCCGGTTTGATTTCGGATAATACCTTTTCAAATCTTCCGCGCTCCTTGAAAGAATCGAGGCGTGCCCCCGACTCTGCATAATTTGCAAAAGAGACCTTGTCGTTGAAGAAACGCGGGATCATTTGGCCCCAGCTTGCGTAAGGTTCGACATCATAGTCAGTCACAGTGGAGTCGCCGGTGATAAAGATTGTGGGGATATCATCCACCCTCTCAATTTCAAGATAAGCCAATTGCGGGGCCTCACCGTTGAGTTCCAAGGTAAGCTTGCCATCCCAATTCAACTTGTTACGGCCACCTATTTTTATTTTCTTGACCTCATCACCATTTTTAATTTCATTGCTATATTTATTTACGACGAAACTGCAAGTTTTGAATTCTCCTTTTTTTGTGGGTAAATTTTCCACGTAAAGGCGTCGCGATTCTCCACGCAAGGTTGTTTCTCCGGTCTCTTTCTTGTTGCCGATAACGGCAGTGACCAGATAATTACCGTCGGGCACGTCGACAGAGAAGAAGAAGGGCTGTTTACCGCCGGGAGATGTAGTCTCAGTAAAGTCGTAGCCATATCCTTTTTCGGGAGTATAGACATCTGCCGGAGTAATCTTTATGGCATCACCTTCCGTTTTTGAGGTTTTCGAATCCGTGAAATCGAAGCGGTAGGTTTGCGCGTAGGGAGTTAGAACGGTTCCTATAGCTAATATAAAAAGAAAAATTTTTTTCATGGGTATTAGAATTTATTATGCAAATATAATAAATATATAGCAATCATAGACATCCGGGTATAGGCTTCTTTAGTGCAGTCGCTCCGCGACTGAGAGGTAGGGAGAGCATATCTGTGAATCCCACAGCTCGAAAGAAGTGAACTTCTTTCGACCAATGGGTTAACATTATAGAGTCGCTACGCGACTGCACCGGGTTGAACTTTTCCTCAAGTTCAAATTCAATAACTTTGATGAAAGATTATTGCATTCTGTGGAGGTCTTCCCAACGGACATTCCAGTTGCCATCCTTCGGGAAACCGGGATTAGGACCGAGGGTGCATCCGTCCCAACCGGCACACATCATAGCTATGGCATCAAGCAATGCTCCGTTTCCGGGCATGTATAGCCGCAGGCGGTTAGGTTCCTGAAAATTATGACCGTTTACAAGATATGTGTTCTTTCCTTTCTCTATCATAAGAGCATCAATTGCAATTTCGGGGCGACCGAGACGAGCCGCAGCCATAGCAATCATACCATAATCCCATCCCCATGTTGTATCCCAGTTCCAATTTTCCATCACCCAATCAAGAGTCTTCTCCATGACGTCTGTCTTATAAAGTGGAGATTTCGGCAACAGACCACAAGCTCCTAAAACTGCGGGATGATCGCTACGCGATTTCAAATCAAAATCCTCTTTGGAAATCTGTTTCTTCCCTTTGATATCGGGAGTCGCATAGGGGTCAAATTCTCCGGAAATCGCTTTACCCGAGAATTCGGCGAGAGGTTTGCCGGCTGTATAAATACCGTCCACTTCTGTGAGAGGGGCGAGCCTACCGATAATTTCATCCCATTCCTTAACTCTTTCCAACCCTCTTCTTTCTCTCCATTGCTGAGCAGTGGAGAGTCCATACCACCAATAAGCCTGTTCGAAAGGATGACCGAACGAGAAATCTTTTGACATCGACTCCTGCATTGCTGTCTGCCCGTAGAGATATATCAGGCCCTTCTCAGGAGCGCAAGCTTTAGCGAAGTCAGCCATAAATTCAGCAGTCTCCTCCACTCCGGAAGCATATTTTTCCAAGGTCTCCGAATTCGGGAAATATCTATACATTTCCTCGGCAAGATAAATATAATGGGGTTGTTGCCATGTGAGGAAAGAACCGGTGTTTGAGGGAGCCTCTCCGGCATCCGGGTCGGTCATTTTCATCCAGCGCACTCCCTTGAAACCCTGACGTTGTGCTATTTTCTTTGCCTCGGGATAAGCCTTGGAATTATACCAGGCCAACATATTCTCAACCATTTGAGGTCTGTTCCACAAAGCGAAATCGACAGCATGCCACCAAATCATTTCGAGATGCGGGCGGCCGAACCATGAATTATAAGTCAAGCCGGTTTCTTGCGGAGGAAAACTATTATTACAGTTAATCTCCGTAAGATATTGCGATAATACAACTCTTCTTTCAAGTTCCTTAGCCCTCGGGTCTTTACATTCGGAAAAATCTACGATTCCACCGCTACGCCAAAAATTTGGCCAATCTCTCATAACTCCCTTAATCGACTGATCGAAAGAGAAGCTTGTCTCACCTTTTTGAGGCACATCTTCTGAGAATTCAGCACAGAAAGCAAGCACGTTGTCGGGGGTCGACAACGTGATAGAATGAACATCCGAATCTTCAAGAACAACATTCCCCTCCCATTGAATCAACACATAATATGTTGTTCCCTCTATTTCCCGCTTTACCAAGGCAGAATTTTTCTCTGCTTGAAGGATTGTTGTGGAGTGTTTCTCAGGGAGATCCCACACATTGGCATCATCGGAATGTTTGCCGGAAGGATAGGAGAATCTGAAATTTATTTTTGCTCTTCCCTCAGAGAGGAGATCGGTCTTAATTCGTGAGAAGAGTATATCTTTTTTTTTTTCAACAGCCGTTATAACTGAGACTGTTTCACCGTCGGCCGAAAAATCCGACTCAATTTTTCCATCCCAGAGTGAGAGTTTCTGGTTGATATCGGTCAGCTCTTCGATAGGGATTCTCTTTCCTTCTGCATCCATGAGTTCGAGCCCCACGGTTGCAAGATTCAGCCTGTGGGGATTAGCGCGGAAATACTCAGTCGCCTTTTTATTACGTGTTCCCTCCTCTTTATATTCCACAGCATAAAGGCTTTGGCGGTTATGGAGATTCATAGTCGCTAAAGTCTCCTCATGTTTCAGATTCTCCGGATTCGGGAAAGATTGCCACCCCCAGTCGCTCATCGTGGTGAGAGGGATACCGTTCTTATAGAATTCCGGGTAACTCTGCAAACCTGTTACATCAACTGTTGCGACAAGATGGCCGTTGCCTATCGAGAGAGCAGCTAAAGGACCGGCTTTGCGTATCTCAGGATTATTACGATTCACGACACCCTTACGATTGATAGCATTGTGGGAAGATTCCGTGTCATATCCCATCTCTTCCATTTCGAGGGAAGCCCATATAAATGGTCCGACGCCTTTTGCGTCATTATCACGTACGGGTTCGCTAAGATAATATTCGAAAGAGCCGTCACGGCGCCTGTTTTCCTTGACATTGGGAGCAGCTGCAAGAACTGAAGGGCTCAAACCGGGGCCAAGGCCTGCCACAGCGCAACATTCAGTGAGCGATATAGTGCTGTCGGGATTTACCCTTATAAAGTTATTCAGGATGCCGCGATAAGCCTTCAGACCGGCGTCCCTGTATTTTTCACCCAGATAACCCTTGCGGAAAGCCTTTAGCAGAGAATATGCAAACATCGAGGAGGCAGTCGACTCGAGATAATTTCCTTCTCTTTCGGGAGAATCCATCACCTGATACCAGACACCTGAATCCTTATCCTGCCAGTTGATTACCGCATCAAGATCTTTTTCCAGGAGTTCGATGACTTCGTTGCGACGCGGATAATCCTCGGGCATTGCATCAAGGAGTTCTATGAGGGCCATTGTGTACCAACCCTGTGCACGCGCCCAGCTATGCTGTGAAAGTCCGGTTTCCTTATCGCTCCAGAACATGTCTCTGTTTTCATCCCAGGCATGGCGGTTCAGGCCGGTTTTCGGGTCAAGTGTACGCTCGTAGGTCTTTTTTACCTGATCAACGGCATCATCC
This sequence comes from Muribaculaceae bacterium, assembly GCA_022510385.1. GTDB lineage: Bacteria > Bacteroidota > Bacteroidia > Bacteroidales > Muribaculaceae > Lepagella. The sequence goes on from JAFLTQ010000032.1 coordinate 15,611, forward strand.
CAAATCTTGACGCTCTTCTGAGGATCATTCAAAATTTTCGTTGTGAGCGCCGAATAAGGGAGTCCCATAAAAATTCCGTCGAGCCATACCTGATAAGAGTAGATTGCCTTATGCCAGTAGACCCCCTCTTTTGTGCGCGGCTGATCCTCCATCTGTTTCATCAGGGTTTTCATAGCCTTGAGGTTCTTCTCCTCGGGGAGTACCTCATACATGCGGGTTACAAAGTGGCCCGTGCGGATGTTATCAAGATTATAATCCTCTATATTATAACCGCGGATTTTTCCATCGGAGTTGATCATCGTGTCAGTGTAGAGCTTGCAATACTCAAATATCTCCTTATTTCCATGCTTGAGATATGTATCCAACATTGATTCAAGCTCAATACCCATTACGTAGCTCCATTTAGGACGGGTGCTGAAATCAAGCAGATAGCTTTCCGGCTGACGCTTCATTTCAGAAGTGGCCATCCATTCGGAATAATGTTTATATGGTTTCTCTCTCAGGCAGAGCGAGCCATTGATATAATAGTTCTTGAAGTTGATATCGCGAGTCAATCCCGTGATCGAATTGCCGTCGGCAACATTATTGAACTTACAATCGATTACATTGATGTCATAGACATTCACACTATTATCGAGGGCTATGATCATCACTCCATATTTGCTCTTGTTGGAGGTGATGTTCTCTATGGTGACATTCCTTACTACAGGCGGGAAAT
>JAFLTQ010000033.1 GCA_022510385.1 Muribaculaceae bacterium
CTAATCTCTGAAAGAAGATTATTCATCTTGTTGATTAGCCTGTCCATAGAGATTTGTTCATCTTCAAGCAGGTGAAATTGTTGCCAAAGTTTAGCTTTTATCGGGTTAGTAGCATCTGCCATGGGGACAATTTTCTTTCTGATCTCAGCCATTTTTAAATCGTTCTGCTGATAACGAAGACGGATATTTTCAATTATTTCAGCCAATTTTTGATGCTGTATTTCTTTTGAAATAGGCTTAAAGCTGAATATTGGTCTATGAATTGAAGACGACGAATCTTCTCTCTGAGAGTTATGGGACGATGGTTTCTTTATAGCTTTTAATACCAGTTCAAGCAAATAAATTGCCCTTTCCGGATTATCGTTATAGCCGATTTTCTTTAATAGATAGTCCATATCCTGCATGTCTTTATAAGTGGAAACATCCTCTCCATATAGAGAAGCCAATACTTCCAATTGCTCATCTTTAAATCGATTTTCGCCCCTTTCCATCCTAAAATATTGAGGTCTGGAACAATTAAGAATTATTGCCAAATGGGTCCCAGACATATCGAATTTTACTCGTTGTGACTTTAAATATGTTTCAAGACAGTTGACTTTAAGAAATGAATCATGATATAGTTTCCTCTCAAATTTTAAATAAAGAGAGTGGGGTTTTACATCAAAAAGATCCTTAAAAAAGGGCTTATTCCGTAGTGAAAGTTTAGCGGAGTACATATAAGTTTCAATTAGGACAGTTTTATAATTATTTCAATTATTCTCTTTTTTCAGCTTGCTGTGAGCCAAAAATCTATGATTTTTAGGCTCATCCTCCCGGTTGTGAAAGGTTCGCCTTTTACGTCCGGGGTATTAGGCTACGCCAGGGCTTAAAAAGCCTGCTTTCGAGTGCGAGCACTCTTTTTCAAATCAGTAAGCAGGCAAGATTGAAAAATTTTCTGATAAAAATTAAAATTTATCCTTCAGAAGTTTTTCCACGGTCGCTGACGCGTTTGTTCATCAGGTAAGTTTCGGCTTTCTGTTCGAGTTCATCTTCGGAGAGAACACGGTTTTTACGGTTATAATTGTCAAGGTCTTCCTTGTCGAAAAAGCAGACCTTCCCCCTGGGCTTGAAGAAAGGTATTTTTCTCCACATCATCAGCTTGTAGAGATAGCTCTTTGAAACTCCGAGATAGGTGGCTGCTTCGGCAGTCGTGAATAATGGATTAGTATCTTTCATAATACTTGAATTTAGGATTAGTTTTTTGTTTATAGTTGAGAATAAAACTTGAAAATTAAAATAGGATTAGGAATTAGCCTGACTAATCAAAAATACTGTCAACAAGACAGACCGCATCGTCCTTTTTCTTATTGACAATCTTTGCATAGATCTGTGTTGTCTTGACGTTTGTGTGTCCCAAAAGTTTTGATACGGTATAGATGTCGGCTCCGAGAGTAAGAAGCATTGTTGCGAAGGTATGCCGGCTCGTATGGAAATTTACATTCTTGGCAATCCCGGCCTTCTTCGCCCAGTCCTTCATAAATTTTACTGTGTTGCTCTCGGTCGGCATGCCGTTGAAAACATTGTCCTCATCCTTTGCTTCGCCTCGCTCCGGCAACCATTTCAATGCCTGGTTGGATAAAGGAAGATACAAAGGGTTGGAAGTTTTTCTCATCACAATGCAGACTCTCCATTGGTCGCCATCCTTCGAGAGATCTTTCCATTTAAGGTTGGTTACGTCACTCAACCGCAGACCGCAATAACAGGAGAAGAGGAATGCCATCTTGACTATCTCTTTCTTGCAGTCAGTGTCGATCATCATCTTAACCTCGTCAATGGTAAGATAGACTCTTGTGCTTTCCGGTTTCTTGATACGGTCACTCAAGGGAATACGATTGATTGGATTCTCCGATATGACCTGTTCCCTTACCGCGGCATTGAGGGCAGTGCGGAGAAATCCGAAATAGGCTATCATGCCGTAAGGTGTAAGAGCGGGTCCCAATCTTGTCTGATAGTCATTGCGGAGAAAATCTATGAAGCCGAGACAGAATTCTTTGGTGACGTCCTTCATCCTTGCCTTGGGTGCATACTGCTTCAAGGCACCGATTGAACTTATCAAAACCTTTTGTCCTCTGACTCCCTTCCGGATCTGCGATGCGTGGAATTCTTTCATCCAGTCAAGGAGCAACATCTTTGACCTGAGACCTGTGTTCGGAAGTCCGGCTTTGCCGTTAGTCATTTCCAGAACCCTCTTTGACTTTATGGCCTCGGCTGCTGCAAGAGTCTCCGCGTTACGGTTCTTGATGTTTGGATTGTTTCCGGGAAGGAGATAAAGTTTAAGGAACTCATATTGACGTTTGCCGTCACGATAAATGTCAAGATAGATTGACTTTGTGCCGTCATTCAGTTCCTTGAATCGGATCCTTACCGGTTCTTTAAGCTTTAATCCGCTTGTCTTTTTTCTTGGCATAGTTAAAACTGGTATTAAGTTTAGTATTAAGGATTATATGTTATATTATAAGTGGATAAATTTCTCTCAAGGGTAGGGAAGAAAAAGGAAGATTAGAAAACAGTATCCGCGAGATTTACAGCATCATCTTTTTGCTTATCGACAATCTGGGCGTATCGTTGGGTATGTCTGAGACTGGCATGCCCCAACAGCTTTGACACTGTATAGATGTCTGCTCCAAGTGTCAGCATCATGGTTGCGAAGGTGTGCCTCGCACAATGATGGGTGATGTGTTTGCTTATTCCGGCTGCTTTAGCCCATTGGGAAATTTTATTATTAAGATTGGTGCTGTCTATTCTTGAAAAAACGAATTCCTCGTTCTCATCATATTCAGGCAGCCATTTCTTTGCCTGTGCCGACAATGGTATGTAAACAACCTTCTGCGTCTTGTACATCTTGATGCCGATCCTGGTGATGTCCGTGTCATAGGAGAAATCCCTCCATCTTAGGTTCTTGACATCGCTTATGCGTAGTCCGGTAAAACAGGAGAACAGGAAGATCCTTCTGACCCTTTCATCCTTGCAAGGAGTAGAGATCATCTTTTTAAGTTCGTCAATGGTCAGATATTCCCTGATATGCTCATTGGCCGAAGAAGGTCTTTCCGACTGTTCAAAAGTCAAATAGGGATTTGAGGGGATTCTGCCTTCTCTTACTGCATAGTTAAGTGAAGAGCTGAATATGCCCACAATATTAAAAATGGTCTTCTTGGAAAACGGTTCATTGTCTTTCTTCCGGCAGTCATTACGAAGAAAATCTATGAAACCCAATATAAATGGTCTGTCAATCACAGAAAGGGTGCTGCCGGGTCTATACTTTTCAAGATGTGACTTTACAATAAAAATATGTTTTGTATTGTCTTCTTTTGCCCCTTTGCCGATTAGGTAATTATAATAGGTATCCATCCAAGAGGAAATAAGGGTATTGTTAGTCTTTTCAGCATTTTCCTCGTCAAGCTGTGATTTCAACAAATCAGCCTGACGCTCTTTTAAAATGTTCTTCGCTTCCCTCATAGTGGAAGCGTTCAATTTCTTGGCTTTCCCTGTTTCTTCGGGCAGAAGATACAGGGAAAGAAATTTTTTTGTATGTTTGCCATTAAGAACATGGTCTATATAAAGGGATTTTCGACCATCGGCAAGCGGTTTCGTGCGTAAAGTCATTGAACCATGGAGTAATAACCCTCCCTTATCTTTCCCTTTCATTGCTATTGTTTCTTTATAGGATTATTGGTTTTCAAAGTTAGTTAAAATTAGGTTCATGGGGAACAAAACGAGTAACAAAAATAACGCAATTACAAGAAATTCATGGAAAACAAGTGAAGACTATAAAATTTGTTATAATACATATAATCAGTCTTTTAGTAACTTATGGATTTTCTTTATTTCCTTTGTTTTCCCTATGACGGGTATTAGGCTACCAATATCAGCGGAACCCCGCCTTTTCAAGAAAAAGCTCCATAAGAATAGATATAGACGGCAAGCCGGCTTGGACTGATGAGTCTTCATAGGAAAACTTTGGAAATTTTTTACGAAGATTCACTTTCACAAGGAAGAGATTCGGGGAAGAATTCTTCCGAATCCACAATGAGGAAGGAATCGAGGAAAGGGAAAGAAAAAATTATAACCTGGCCATGAGTCTCGTATGAGATCACATCAAGGGCAGAAAGAGTCTGGAGAAAATATCTAACCGACTCTTTATTCCAGTTCCACTTTTTCTCCAAAGACTGAAGCGAGACAGCGACCTGACCGGGAGCCAGAGAAAAAGTCTCACCGTTGAAGACTGCTTCTGAATTTTCAGATGCGGATGAAACAGCATCAAGTAGGTTGATGAAGGCTTCAAGACGTGAGTAACCGTCGCAGGTGTTAAGAGGATCTTTTTTCAATGCCTGAAACAGTTTTACAGGCACAACAATTTTCTTATCATAGCTCATCTTTATTTTCTTTTCGGATTAGGTTTGTACTTCTGAACTCAATGTTGCTTGTAGAAGGATTCAGCAATTCTTCCAGTTCCCATTCATCGATCCCACACTCTTTATAGTCTGCATCCTCGATATCTGTATTCACAAATGGAAGTTCAGGATTTATTACTTCTTCCGCTTCCACCAGCTCGACTTCATCATTATCTTCTTCTGATTTTACCTTCTTCTTTTCTTCTGGATCCTTCCACGAGAAATAAACTCGGTTAAGATTCCTTTTCTCGAAATAAACTTTGTCAATCCAGTTGATGTCCTCTTTCTTCCTGTCCCACCATTGGGCAGGATAAAAGAGAGTGGCAATCATGATTACTCCGAAGGATACGCCTAAAGTAAAGAAGTGAGAGAGGAACAGACAGGTTACCGTAATCATCAGGGCACAGAAGTAAACCTGTGGTATCTGTAGCGACCTCATAATCTTTTCAAACCATTTGTGTGATAGCAGAACATAACATAATGCAGTTGAAGGAATCACCTCATAATGGTTCTTGAAGATTGTCAGATAGTAAAAGTGGAAACAGATAAGGAAAAGGAAGAAGGTAAGAGTGTAGAATCTCCTTGCTGATTTTCTCCAGATCATGCTGTCATAAAAAGCCAGCATCGAAGGTCTCTTGCTCTTGTAGAGACAAGGAATGACAATAAAGACAAGGAATTGCAGGGAATATAATATTCTAATCCAGTTCATCTGTCAGTTCAAGGTTAATAAGATTATACGAAGCGTGAGAGATGAGGAACTCCACATCCTCTTTGATTATAGTGTTCTCCTTCCACCGTCTTGCGAAATCCGGCCTGGATCTTTTTAGGGCAGCCACGGCACGTTCTAACCTGAACTCAGGGATGTCCCAGGAGTTTCCTTTCTTATAGAATCCGCGGTCACGTCGTGCAAAAAGGGTGAGCATACGGCAGGTTATGGTCTTTGAGTTATAGCCGACACCTACAAGCATTGAACCAATCCTTTCGCAATCAAGCACGTCAATCCAGGTTCTGCAACGGTGGATTATTCCGACAATGGCGAAATACTTATCGTCCTTCATCAGCAACTGTTCACTTTATGAAATCACGGAGAACATCGGATTCACTACGGGCATACTGAACACTAAACCTTGATGTCATTTCATTAAGCTCGTTACGAAGCTCCACACCGAGAGTCAGCAAAGAGTCATACAGAGTGACAAACACTATATCCACTTCACCGTTGTCATTGCTTTGGCCGTTTATCTTTACCATCTGGTCGAATACCGGATTGGTATAGGCACAGCATTTGTGACCGAGTTTAATGTCATGGGAGGGAACGACATGGTATAAAAGGATCAGGTCCATCTGGTCGTCAAGCTCATCTACGAAATCAGCCATCGGGATTGGTTTCTGGAGGTGATATTCCAGAACTGCAGTCTCCTCATAAAATTCCACGGTATCGAAATTCCCGTGTTCAAATAAACGTGGCATATTCAGATTAAAATTCTGAATGAATCTGTCAACTTGGCATTGTTCCATAAAAAGTTACTAGAAAGTTTACAGGTTTATAAATTGATTAGGATTATTATCAGGAAAGGACACTATAATTGAGATATCCATGTTTTGATCAAAATGTTTGGAAGCAGGGAGGGTTCCACCGGGAACTCGGCTCCTTTCAATCTTTCAAAAATTGCTGGAAGACTGCCGGCAATATCCTCCATTGCCTCAAACTGATTTTCGTCAAGCAAAGCGAAGGCGAAACTGTCGAAACTTACCCAAAGCTGGAGAAGCATCCAGAGGTAAGCCGTGGATTGGTCTCCGGCACTTATCTTTTTGTTTTCAATATCGGTTACACATTGGGAGGCATTCTGAATCAACCGGCGGTTGTTCCTCATGGTGAGAATAACCAAAGTCTCCTTTGCATTGAAAGGGAAATTTTCATCGTATGAAAGTGTGATGATGTCAGACAGAACCCTTTTTGTAGAATCCCTGACTGCTGTCAGAGGTATTTCACCCATCGTTGGGAGGTGACAGAGGAAAGTCCTGAACGTTCTGTCTTCCTCCTCAAGGAATTTGAAAAGATCCTTAGGAGTCTTGAATCCGTTTTTCAAAGTCGTATCGAGAAGATATTCGTAATATTGAATCGTCTCACGATTTGTAGAATTGAATACCGGCAATCTGTCAACATTGTCATAGAATTTCCTTACAGACTTTACCATGTCGAGAGTGACTGAATCAAGTCTTGTATAATTCAGAGTTCTGACACATTGTAAATAATCAGAAAAGGATCTTGTCCTGGAATCTACCATCTTTATAAATATTCCACCTATGGAATCCCTGATCTGAAAATATCTTTGAGGCAGGCTGTCATTCTCACTTATTTGGTTAGCTATATTGATAGAATTTGCAACTGAATCATCAGTGGCTCTCCACCGTTTCACACTCTCAATAAGTTCGGATGTAGGAACGTCATTCATTGAAGAAATAGAATTAAGGAAAGATGAATAATCCGCCAGTGCCTGTTCGGGAGTCCGGCAGCCGGGATTAGGACTGTTATCATTTGAGCAAGAAGCTGCCGATGTAAGTATTGCCAGGATCAGGATTGCTGACTTGAATCGTACTCCGTGAAAAAGACTCTTGTAATGTCTTCTCTTTTGCTCTGACGGATTATTCTTCATCTTCGGGGAATTGTTTTTGAAGCTTATGAATTGTTTTACGGAGCAAAATTAGAGTATTAAAATTGAAAGATAACAAAGTATGATAAAAGTTTAAATTTATTTATAAAATCATACTCTAAATGATAAATCATTAATTGACTGATATAAAGTTGATTGATTGGAAAAGAGAGTTATTTTTAACTCAAAACCGTTCATTTTCATACTCTGATAATAAACCGGTTATAAAGGGTATAACTTTTCTATCTAAGGTTTAGATAGAAAAGCGGGGAACAAAAGGATTTAAGATTTTAAAACGGTTGTCTAATTTTGAGTTTTATTAATGTGATGGAAATTTTGTAAATTTGTACGAAAATCATACTCAAAGGCTATGGCAAAGATTGGATACATGTTGCTTGCTCCTCGATATGTCGATTCAGAGGGAGACAAAGTGTGGATGGAAAAATTCGGATGCTATGATATCATACAGGAAGAATACCCTGATAACGAAAAGAGCCGGGAACAATGGGACGGACTCTTGGCCAGAATTCAGCCGGGAGACACGCTCGTGATACCGAAACTTTCCAATGCCTTGAAGTCGGCGAGACAGCTTGTATTCTTCCTTGAATTTTGCCGGATCCAGAATGTGAGACTTGTTTCAATTCATGACAAGATAGATTCTGGTGATGAACTCTTCCCGGAAACAAAGACTTCAGATGTCTTGACGGCGATTGCTTTGTTACCCAAGGAAGCCAATGCCGTGAGGGTTCCTTCCAAACCATTCCAAAGGATGAGGAGGAAGATAAAGGCTATGTCAAAGAAACAGCTTGGCAGAGCCGAGAGGAACCGCAGGATAATCAACATGTACCGTGAAGGATTCAGCATTGATGACATAATAGACCAAAGCGGATTCAAGAGCAGAAGTTCCGTCTTCAGGATTCTCAACGATGCCGGCGTGGATCTGAACAGAGGTCGTACAAAAGGACCACTTGGTCCAAGAAAGAAAAAAGATAACCCAGGGGAATATTAAGATATGTAGAATTAGAAATAGATAGTGTTAAAACCCAGGGAAAGAGGATTAGATCGTCTCAATCTCGGAACATGGCAAGGGAGACGCAAAAATTAAGGAATAGGTTAATCATTTTACCCATTCCTTAATTTTTAGATTAAGTTTTATTTAGATACTTTCAACTTACATAAGTTGGAAGTTGTTTAGTAGAGGTATATTCTTCCAGTCTATCCTTCCATTGTCTTTCACATATTTTTCATCACAATGCACAGCTTCTATTGAAGCATAGAAGATTACATGGTCACTTCCATTTGGTTGTTCTGACGAAAGCACCTTACATTCAAGAGCAATAGCACAATCAGTAAGAATAGGAGCATTCACCACATCGCCATCTTTCCATTTTATATCCATTGCCTCAAATTTATCCATGTCTTTTCCGGATTTGGTTCCAAGGAAAAGATATTCCTTCATATAATCCTCTGTGGGGAAGTTGACAACGAATTCTCCGGACTCTTCAATGAGTTTATAGGAATAATGTGAGGGTACAATCCCTATCATTATGATTTGGGGATTAATAGAAACGTTTGATGCAAAACCGACCGCAAGAGCGTTGTTTTTTCCTTCTTTGCTGCGACATGAAACTATCAGGGCCGGTGATGGTGCAATAGTTCCTGTATTTGCTTTGAGTGACTTCATATCCTGAAAATTTTTAGATAATGTTTTATTATATAACAAGATAGAAAGAAAGAAGTTTAAAATTGTCTTGATATCCAAATGATACCTACCAAACTTTCCCCAGTAAAACTCATTTTATCCCTTAATAAAAACCCTTAAAGACAGTGACAGATAAAATATAAATCCTTTATTGAAAGGGAACCTATATGGTTTTAGAAACGCTAACAGAATCTATCCTTTTTATTTTTGAAGTCGCTGAGATTCAAAATGTAGAGAAATTTTTATTTTGAAATAATTTTTAATTCCGAGTCCCGTCTTATCTATAGAAGTTTTTAATTTTTTTATTGATAAATACTAATTAAATGACAGTGTTCTTCATAATGTTCATAGGATTAGGTTTGTTACTTTTATTACCTGATGCCTATATCATATTCGGGGTATTGGGAAATGCCTCTTGGTGGTGGAAAGTTGTCTTCTTTTTTCCAACGCTGGCATTATATTTTGTAATCATCAAAATATTTGTCCTTGGAGATATGAGACAAGGAGCAATGAACTGGTTATTCTGGTTATCATTGCTTGTATTTCTGCCGGTGTTTATATTCGCTATTATTTCTCTTATTGGTAAAGGAATAGGTATTTTCTGGAGTCAGGGATCCATGGTTTTCAATTGGATTGCGTTAGGAATAACATGTTTATGGCTGATAATTGCTATTTATGGTATAACAGTAGGATGGAAGAAGATTACAGTGGAAAAAGTAACAATCGCTTCTTCTAAAATCCCGGAATCCTTCAATGATTACAAAATAGTTCAGCTTTCAGATTTTCATATCGGAACATATGCTTCTTCTCCTAAAACTGTAGAAAAAATTGTCAGAAAGGTGAATTCACTGAATCCTGATCTAATCGTATTCACCGGAGATTTAGTCAATACGTCATCATCAGAGATAAATCAATTTGAAGATGTCCTGTCTCAATTAAAAGCAAAGGATGGGGTGTTGTCGGTGTTGGGTAATCATGATTATTGTCTTTACAAGAGTTATGTTGCTCCCGATTCCCCTGAAAAAGAACTTTCAAAAGTGGTGGCAACTGAGAAGAAGGTCGGCTGGCAATTACTACGGAACGACCAATTGCAGATAAAAAGAGGTAACGATAGCATAGCTATAATAGGCGTTGAGAATGCCGGAGGTGAGTCTTTTACTGACAGGGCTGATTTGAAGAAAGCTTTGTCGGGTGTTCCCGAGAATGAATTTAAAATACTATTGTCTCATGATCCTTCACACTGGAGACGGGAAGTGCTGCCAAAATCTGATATTGATTTGATGCTCGCCGGTCACACCCATGCAATGCAATTTAAGCTCGGTAATTGGTCACCTTCAAAATATTCTTATCCGGAATGGGGAGGACTTTATAAGGAAGGCAATCAACAATTATATGTAAGCACAGGAATTGGAGAGAATGTAGCCTTCAGATTTGGTGCTTATCCTCAGATAGTATTAATTGATTTGAAGAGAGAATGAAAACGGGGTTTGTTTTGAACTTATTAATTATAAGATTGTTACTAATTTAGACAGGCAATAATACTTGTTATGATTATTATATGGAAAAGATTAAGTTGAACAATGGAGTCGAAATGCCATTGATTGGCTACGGA
>JAFLTQ010000034.1 GCA_022510385.1 Muribaculaceae bacterium
GATGTATTATATACTTCTTGATGAGGTGCAGCATGTGCCGGAGTTTGAAGATGTACTGAACAGTTATCTGAAAATTGATAATGCCGATGTTTATGTAACAGGCAGTAACTCAAAGTTTCTGTCGAGTGATATCGTTACGGAGTTTCGCGGACGTGGTGATCAGATTCATGTATATCCCCTTTCATTTTCAGAATTTATGTCGGTGGAAACACGGCATCCGATTGAGGCATGGAATGATTATTATACCTACGGAGGATTACCCCATGTAGTGACATTACAGACTAATCTGAAGAAAATTGATTATCTCAAGGAATTATATTCCACCGTCTACATCAGGGATATTATTGAGAGATATAGAATTAAAGGAGAATCAGAACTAAAGGAACTAATACAGGTTATTGCATCAGCGATTGGTTCACCGACAAATCCCAATAAATTAGCCAATACGTTCAAAAGCCTGAAGAACGTCTCGTTATCCAATAAAACAATTGATAACTATCTGACTTATCTTTGTGAGTCTTTTATGGCTGAAAAGGCTATTCGCTTTGATATTAAAGGGAAAAAATATATCAATACCCTATCTAAATATTATTTTACAGATATCGGCGTCCGTAATGCCATTCTTGATTTTCGACAACAGGAAGAAAACCATATCATGGAAAATATCATATATAATGAGCTAAAGATTCGTGGTTTTCAGGTTGATGCGGGTATGATCGAACATAAAACCACGGATAAAGATGGTAAAACCGTCCGTAAGCACTATGAAGTTGATTTTGTAGCAAATCAAGGGAGTCAAAGATACTATATACAGTCAGCGTTCATTATGTCGACAGATGCGAAAGAAAGACAGGAATCGGCATCTTTGCTTAACATAGACGATTCTTTCAAAAAAATCATAATTGTAAAAGATTATATACAACCCAAGCGTAATGAAAACGGTATCGTTACAATTGGATTAATAGATTTCCTTTTAAAACCTGAATTATTAAATTGGTAAAGCCAATCTTAATTGCAATTCTGTGATGTTTGAGACTATTAAGGAATTTGAGGAATTCTTTAAAGTTCAAAACTTAGATGTGGCAAAACAAAGATAAAGTTTTTTCTCACCCACAGATTTCCCACACACTCTCCGGATAATAAAAATTAACCGATCAAATCGGCAAAGAGGAAATATTGGAACCTTATTAGTAATAAGTAAGAAGAGGGTATGCTTGAAGTCTTGACTTCTCGCATACCCTCTTGAGAGTATATACCGGGAGGGTATATATAGAAGAGATTGTGTGGTCTATAGGTCTTGACTGTCATAACATTGCAACAATCGGGCAAGGGGCCTGGTTGCATTCCAATGGTCTTACTCTGTAAACCGTGCCACTTCGGAGACCCTGATATTTAGGAGCCTTTCACGCACCAGTTTTCCCATAGTAGACAGCGTATCCCCATTTTTCCACCCCTGTACTCCCCTTAAAGAGAGGGTAATGTTAGAGAGAGAATGTCGGGAAGCTGTGGTTAATCTTGTTTGACCGTTTTGAAATACCTGTAGATGTCTTGTATTGTACGGAGGCAGTGATGTCACCGCACCTAACAACAGGCAGGATTCCTCTCGGGAAAACATGCGGCAGTTTGTCAGCGATGTCATGGACCTGTCAGGGATCAGCTGAGGTATCTTTCATAGCCGATTTAGCTTTTATAGCTGAGGGACTGGCAGTCGTGCTCTCTTGCACTGCGTCGATGAAGAAAGAAACGGAAGATTCCATCTTAGAGAGGGCTTGATACCTGTCCGGGGCCGGTCTTTCTTGATGACGGTATTGCAAAATTAAAGGGCAAAGGAGGTAAATATGTGTTATTTTACCAACCTCTTACGCCGGGGTTAGCCTGCTGATGATTTTTGGGGGATGAAGGACAGATATTGAGTTCGGGGAAATGGTTGAGGAACCGGGAATGTGTTTTGAAGAAAGAGGCTTCGGATGCGTACCAATGGATAGCTTCGAGAGTGAGACCATGAAGCCAAAGATGATAAAGCTTTTTGCCTGAGACCATTGGGAAATAGGGGAAAGTTCTTCGGTTTCGGTAAAGGATAAGATTATTGAAGAATTTGACTGCATCTTCATGAACATCAAATCTATAGAAATTTTCATGGTCGTCAGACCAAGGTATGCGGATTATACTAAATGGAGTCTGATTCTTTTCAGCGAGTGTGAATTCCCTTTCGAAGAGCGAATTTCTTTTGAAGGGGCCGGCTTCAAGAATGATCATATTGTCCGGGGAACAGTTAATCACTGGGAAAGAGGCACGGATTACATTGTCTTTGAGGGTTTTATCAGGATTTTCCCATTTCCCCATATCGGAGAAATACAGGATTGTATAATCTCTGCCGCGGCAATTGCCGGGAGAATGATAAGGCACGAACCAGAATTTGGATTCAGAGGAGGGATGGTAGATTGAATTTGCGAAATCGGATTTAAAGAAAACTACTTCATTGGAACCTGTTGAATTCTTCCAATCGAGGAGAAAAGATCTTAATTTTTTTGAGACAGCATTGGAAGGAGTGACGGTCATGACGTTGGTATGGGAGAGACCAAAAGATTTACACCAGATGATGAAGAGGAAAATGACGCATGAAATATCCTGTTGATCGTTTTTTCGGATAATGACCCTCAAAGGAGAGAAAGATGAACGGAGTTTCTGCAAATTCACAACAAGAGACTGGAATCCATTGAAGGGGAAATGTGGATCATAAGTTTTAGCAATCCAGTAGGGGAAATCGAAACGGAGCCGAATGGCATTTAGCTTAAGAATGAGTTGAGAGACGGAATTGAAATTATTTTTGAAATAAATGGATCTGATGAAAGAGGAGAGGGATTTGTGCTTTATAAGTTCTTGGATAAGCGGGACATTTTTCATGGAGGATGGCAGATAGGATTTTCGGAGGCCGTTGACATTGAAAAGGAACCTGTCGGGATCGAGGGGATAACCGAGGATCGGATTGAAGGGAGTGAAATATTTCTTGAGACGTTTTGAATTGAGGCGTGAGAATGAATTTTGCATGACGTTATATTTTAAAATGTAAAATTAAATGGAAGGGAGGGGAATATGATGTTAAAATACCATTTATATAGAAAGCTCACATAGGAAGAGAGGAAAAAGAGGCAATGAAATTATAATTTATCGGGTGGGAGCAAAACAGAGGATTTTCATCTAAAGAGGGACCAAATAAGACTGTTATAATTAATTGCGCCAAGGAAAATTGCAAAGGGTAAATTTCTAAATTATAATCAAATGACAAGATTAAGTTTATAAAGCCATCATTCAAGAACTAAATCCCCAACTATCCATCACCCTTTCCGGATATGAAAAACTCACCGACCAACTCGGCAAAGAAGAAACGTTAGAGTTTTTGAATGAGAATTATGTGAAAATCAGACATAAAAAACAGTACTGAAAATTAAAAAGAATGAGGTCTTAAGTTCCCTATACATAAATTTATTAGGAAAGAGGATGTTTAACCGCACCCTAGACTAAACTGATATTATATTACATAGTTTACTTTTACACCAAAAACGTTCTTTACTTGAAACTTGACCGTGTAAGGCTTATAACTAACTATATATTCAATATCTCCAATTTTGTTATAAAATCCATTCAATGACCACTCGGCTTTCCCCATAGACAAAATAAGGGGAAGGCCTGCGCCTATATCATCGACATTTTGAGATATTGGCAATCGAAAAATATCCTGGAATTGGTTAAATGAAAAATAAGAAACTGTAAAATAATCAGGATTTAATTTACACTCGAAAGCATTATAAAGTATTCCCAATGCATTTTTTTTGAAAACTATATCCATAATTCTTAAATCTAATTCTGAGATTAATTCATATGGATTATGGCATAATTTTATGATAATATTCTTACACTTATCTTCTAATTTGGAAAAAAATTGATTACATTCTAGACAACAAGGTACAGTAATCTTATTTTCGCTAGTATTACCACATAAAAATTTAGACGGTGTATGGTCTTTGGTAGTCGCTTTATTTTTACAGTATAGACATTCATTAATACTCCGATTATTAATTGAGGAGTAATTATTTTTTCTATATTTTGGCATTTCTTAAGAAATGTTTTTGATTAATGTAATCTTCTATTTTTTGCATTACATTTTCAATAAAACTTGCTGTCTCTTCTTTATATTTTATTAAATCTTGTATTGTATAATTTTTACCTATTTCAGTAAAAGTTTTTTCGCCATGAGCTAATTCATTCCTTTTATTTTTAATTTGTAATAAAGATTCTCCATTTTTAGGCTCTTCACATCCTATTTGTTTGGAAATGTTCCTTATCTCTTGGGCATCAATATTACCACTTATTGTTATACATTCTTGGTTAAGAGTAAAAAGAGAATCTTCTAAAACTTCGGACATTATAGATTGTACTTTTGAATGTACGTTATTAGTATCTCTATATGATTTAAACTCTTGTTTGAGCCAAAGTTTTCTAAGTTCATCAGTAACCTTTTTATAAGTAACCTTTTCATTTGAAATTGAATTTAGAACGGCTGTAATTGAATTTCTGATGGTAGCTTCAATCAAATTATATAAAAGTATAAAACCATTTGCTTTAAAAATCTTAATTAATTCAGTATCAATTACCAATGACGTCTTTTCACCGTTTAGGTCAAACCCTTCTAAAGTACACGAAGCTTTGTCTAAAAGATGAAAAGTAGAAAAATAAAGATCTACTTCTTTTAATCTTTGTTTATATTCTTCTTTAGTGGTTTGCATTAGCCTATATTTAAAAGAGAATTTTTAACAAATTCAACACGATCTTTTAATCTCCCAGGATTGTTACTTGCATCGGATGTAGTATGTATTTCAAACTCTTCGGAATTAAGCCATGAGAGATCAACATTTTTGAGATCTGGTTTTTCTTCTAAAGCCAAAGCTACTCCTACAGAAATAGCTTCAAATCGAACCCTTGGGGTAGAGTTAATTCTATCTAATTTAGTAAAATATGGTTTAGGAAAGTTGTCTTCAACAAAATCAAGCATTCTCAAGAACTTATTAAGCATTGTTTCTCTATCAAAACTATCTTGATTATCTTTGACATATTTATCCAAAAAAGGCGCTACATCATGTTTGAATTTTAGATATTTCTCTGAATAAGCAAAAAAACGCAAAACTAATTCTTCATATTCTCCCCGATCTTCTTTCGTTTTAGAAATAGGACATAATTTATGGAATTTCTCATTCTTAGCACACTCAATTATAAAGTTATAAAATGGACTTTGGTATATACCCTTTCTAGTTTCACTTGCCGTTAATTTAGAATTACTTGTATTTACTCTCTTGAAGATATCTGCACGTACTTCAACATTAGATTCTTCACTTATAACATGAACGCGAAAATCTCTTAATAAAAATTTGTTTTGTCGAGCTTGTGGTAAATCTGAAAATTTAGTGCCATTTAAAACGGTTAATTTTTCTAATCCACTTAATTTTAAACCCCCACTAACATATTCTTTAAGAGTTCTGATTCTTTGAGTTCCATCTATTATTTCTAATTCGTAATTATCACCAGACATGGAAACTAATAAAGGCATTATAGGAACACCTAAGAACACGGATTCTATAAATCGAGATCTTTGCTTTTTTGTCCATACAAATTCTCTTTGGTAAGTTGGCACAAAAATTTGATCTTTATCTAATTTTTGAACAAGAACTTCAACAGGGTACTCCTTTGTATCGTAATTATATGGAATACTCTCTTTTTGAAGCTCTTCTTCTATAAGTCTCAAGGTCTCTTCAGGTAACATCTTCTTTTTTGCCATAGATTATATTCTTTAAGGTGTTCTTTTATACTTTTTGCTATTATCTGGCCCAGTTTTGGAGGAACAGCATTTCCTATCTGTCGACAGATTATTGAAGGATTATAATCATCTCCAATTGAAGAGAATAGATAACTGTCTGGAAACGTTTGTAATCTGGCAGCTTCTCTTAATGAGATAGCTCGATCTTGTTCTGGATGACCGAATCTTCCGTTTCCGAGTCCTGTACACTGTGTAGTCATAGTTGGAGACGGTTCCTCCCATTTCATACGCCCATATACACTTCCATATGAACGTCCAGAATCTTTTTTAAAGCAATTTAAGACTAAATTTTCGGGCCATTCTCTCCAACTTCCTCCAGGACGAGATGCTTTGATTCTTTCAATATTAAGTTTCGAAAGTTCACGGGCTTTATGCAAGGGGTCTTTTTCATATGTTTCACCAGCTGCTATTGGAGGTAAATCTTTTATGGAATCTGCAACTGTTGTATAATTTTCTTTTGTATGCGTTCTTGGTATGAGTTTTAATGGTCCTAATTTGGATGCTAATAAAATGAGTCGTCTTCTTTTCTGAGGTATACCATAATCAGGACAAAAAACAACTTCATAATGAACAAAATAACCTAAAGATATCAATCCATTATAAAAATCTTGAAATATTTTTCCATTTTCAAATTTTTCAAGCTGAGGAACATTCTCCATAGATATAACTAAAGGATTGATTTGTTTGGTAATTTCTAAAAATGTATAAAGAAGATTTATTTTCTTTTCATCTTTTTTCTTCATTTTATAACTATATGAAGAAAATGGTTGACATGGAGCACACCCAATGAGTATCTTTATGGATTTCCCATAATATTTGAGCATTTCTTTTATAGAAATAGTTGTAATATCTTTAACATTAAATGCGGCATGATTATTAGTTTCATAGGCAAATTTACAGGTAGCATCAATATCATAGCCAGCCACTACATTAAAATCTTCTTGGACAAATCCATAAGAAAGACCTCCAATTCCACAAAATAGATCAATGACTTTAATACCACGTTTTGACATATACGCAATCTATTTTATGAAGCGGATTTGAAGGTTGAGTTTTATGAAATAGCTATCCATTACTTTATATACCTCTCCGAATTCATGACGAGTAGTGCTTGGAGTATCGAATTTCGTGTTATTAAAAAGATAGCCTTCTAAATCGTTCCTGTCAAAGAAGTGGTAACAAATAACATCTCCATCTTCTTTTACTACAATATATCCTCCGTTAGCATTAAAATCTCCATACCAAGGAGAAGATACCGTCATCCCCAAAGCAAAGGCGAGTAGGAATTGCTTTAACTTGTATTCATACATCGGCTGACCTTCACTGGAATTTATATGCAACGGATCGTCCTGAGTTACTTTTTTACAAATAGATGCAATATCACTACCTTGTCCGGTATAATATTTCTCCATACATGCCGCTATTATTCTGGGCATACCTAAATCAAGCATAGTGAGATTATTTCTCAAAGTTTCTCCTGAAATTTTGGAAAATCTCCATTTGCCACCGACCTTTTTTATGTAATCAAATTTCTGCTTAAATTTATCCAAGGAATTAATCTGCCTCATTTGAGAATCATTTATTCCTTCAATCTGAAAAATAAAATTTGAAGCATCCTTATTTGAATTAATTAGCGTAGAATCCCCACCTAATTTTGATTTTATACTATATCCAAGCTCGGGTTTGGAACCGGTTGCCAAGTTATGGATTACAATTCTAATATCAGCTTTATCAGATGATTTAGCTTTTACAGGACCACACTTAATTTTCTTCATGAATTTAAGTGTTTCTTCATATTCACCTGCGCCGATAGTTTTAATCTTATCTAAGAGATTAGCAGCTTCAATCCTGAAAGTTTTTTGTGGTATTTCAATATGAATTGTTTCACCTGCGACAAGGATAGCTTTTTTGGCTGCTTTTACTTCATAAGCATTTCTATCCGGAGCGTCATTCCGAAAAATTTCTAAAATTGGATAATACTTATCATCATACCTATTCAAATGTCCATCGCCACAATATAATCTTCCGTCAGCGAGTAATTTGAAAAAAGCATAGACTTCACTCCATTCTCCTATATTAGCCATATTATAAAGTTAGGATATTATTATCAAATAATACATTTAAAAGTTGTTTAGCGGTTGCTTGAATTGCGGGGACGGCTACGGAATTGCCGAACTGTTTGTAAGCGGAGGCATCTGCTACGGGGATTTGAAAGACCGGGGAACCGTCTCCATTATCATATACAGGATATCCTTGTAGGGCACCCCATTCTCTAGGTGTCATACGTCTCCACCCATCTTTATTATACTCTCCTTTTATATTAGTTGTTGGGGTAAGGTCAGTTTGACGTTTATCTATTACAATATTTCTTTCTCTTCCCATCCCTCCTACAACAATAGCATTTGCTATCCCATCATCCGGAATAATTTCATATCCAAAGCCGTTACCTTTACTTGCGTGTCTCTCTTTATGGGCAATTAAAGTATTCACATAAGTGTTGGAGAGATAATATTTTGAAGGAACTGGCTTTTTTTCTCTTATGTCTATAAAATGTTTGGTTACTTCTTTTTGCTCCGGATATTGAAATTGATCTTTGGTAATGCCCAAATCTTTTCTGAATCCTACAATAAATATTCTTTCCCGATGTTGGGGCACACCGAAATACATTGCATTTATAATCTTTGGATCAGGGACTATATAACCTACTTCATCCAGCGTATTAAGTATTGTTTTAAGGGTTTTCCCTTTATCATGGATAGCCAATCCTTTTACATTTTCCAAAAAGAAAGCTTTGGGTTGTTTCCTTCTTAAGATTTCGGCTACATCAAAAAACAAAGTTCCTCTTGTTTCTTCAAAACCTAGTCTTTTACCGGCAAGAGAGAATGCTTGACATGGGAAACCTGCACAAAGAATATCAAAATTATCCGGTATGAATTTCTTAGTATATTCTGAAGTTATATCTCCGAATGGTATTTCACCATAATTAGCATAATAAGTTTTCTGTGCTTGTGCATCCCACTCTGAAGAAAAGACACATTGCCCACCCAGGTTTTGAAGTGCCATACGAAAACCTCCTATTCCGGCAAACAAATCAATAAAAGTAAATTTCGGGTTTTCAGGCCCCTGGAAAGGAGCTTTAAATACATCTTCAAATAAAGAATACTGCAAAGCACTAGGTTCGGAAACAATTTGAGAATCAATCTTATTCTTCTTGGGATCAAAAGATGTTGTCCAGGCTGCAATTAATTCAGCAGATTTGTTTTGAAAGATCTCCCCATGCTTTTGACCATTTAGCATAAGGGCATGAGTAACGATAGCTAGTTGTACAGGAAAGGGTATAATATTTCCATCGTCGTAGCATGTACGTTGATCATATATCTGAACCGGACCCGCTTTTTTACAGCCAATATCCATTAGGGTAAAAGTCAATCTATCGTTACTCATCTTTTAAAATGGAAATAAGGTTTTCTAGAGTTTGCTCTTTTGTTTTTGGTTTTAATTGACATTGCCAAACATCAATAACACGCCAGCCATCATTTTTTAGTTGTTGGTGAACCACTTTATCTCTTTCTTGATTGATTGAGATTTTTGTTTCCCAAAATTCATGGTTTGTTAAAGGGAGAGTAGCATGTTTACAATTTTCATGTCCATGCCAGAAACAACCATTAACAAAGATAACAGTTTTATATTTAGGTAGGACTATATCCGGTTTCCCGGGTAATTCTTTTTTATTAATCCTAAAACGATAGCCATGTGAAAACAAAAACTTACGAACCATTATTTCAGGTTTAGTGTTTTTGCTCCTCACATTGGACATACATTTATGTCTTTGCTCTTTATTTAGGATATCGCCCATTGAAGATTACACTAATTCCTGAATTGGAATTAACATTTTCAAGACCTGTAACCTTCCTTTTACAAATATTTAGAACCCAAGAAATTTCTTCGGTGCAAATTCGGTGCAAATCTTAAAAAGAAAAGAGCCAACTAATTGTGTTTCTTTTAGTTGACTCCAATTCAGGGTGCCCAGAACAGGACTCGAACCTGCACGCCTCGCAGCACTCGCACCTGAAAC
>JAFLTQ010000035.1 GCA_022510385.1 Muribaculaceae bacterium
CCGCGTCTAAGAAGCGTTTCGCGCTCACCGGCACAGGGAAAATCAAAAGGAAACATGCTTATCACAGCCACATCCTCACCAAGAAGTCGAAGAAACGTAAGAGAAATCTTGACCACACAACAGTGGTTGCCTCTGCCAACATTAAGCAAGTGCGCGACCTTCTGAATCTCAGGTGATAAGAGAAACCCCTGAAACCGCGATTTATTTTTCGCAGAAAAAACTTTTTTATTAACCGGACTTACAGCTCAAAAGTGCAATAAAAGCCGCTGTAGCCCAAAAAATTTAAAAAAATGCCAAGATCAGTAAATCATGTAGCCTCAAGGGCAAAAAGAAAGAAAATACTAAAACTCACACGCGGGTATTTCGGAAGCCGTCGTAACGTGTGGACCGTCGCAAAAAATACTTGGGAGAAGGGTTTGACCTATGCCTACCGCGACCGTAAACAAAAGAAACGTAATTTCCGCGCTCTTTGGATCCAACGTATCAACGCTGCAGCAAGAATGGAGGGTCTCTCTTATTCTCAGTTGATGGGTCTTATCCACAAATCAGGTGTTGAAATCAACCGTAAGGTGCTTGCCGACCTCGCTATGAATAATCCGGCAGCTTTCAAGGCTATCGTGGATAAAGTGAAATAAGAAAATCGTAAATCGATAATAATTTATAAAAATCGCAAATAAATTTTCGATATCGTATTTTTAAACACGAAAACGAAATTCAAATTGAGGTTTTGAAAAATAAAAAGCGTGTCATATAATTATTATGACACGTTTTTTAATAAAAACGGCAGCATTCCGTTTTATAAGAGAAACGACATAAAGCCTACTTGTAGAGAAACATAACTTGACTGATGAAATATTTAAAAGAATCTGTAAGAATATGGTTGACTTTGGTCTTGCTGATTATGGTGAGGCCTGTCATGTTGACTGCACAGATTAACGCAGAGCAAGTGTTGACAATCGGAAGGAACGTCCTTTCGATGGACGACTATATGCTCGCAATCCAATATTTCAATCAGGCTATAAAGGCAAAACCTTATCTTTCGGATCCATATTTTTTTAGAGCCCTTGCAAAGCTTAATTTGGATGATTATGCCGGGGCTGAGGCGGATTGCACCACAGCTATTGAAAATAATAAATTCAAGACAGAGGCATACAAGCTTCGGGGTTTCGCACGCCAGATGCTGGGTAAAGACTCCCTTGCTGTTGAAGATTATAATGTCGGACTAACCTATAATCCCATCGACAAGAATTTTTTGTTCTATAAGGCTGTGGCGCTGACAGAGCTAAAGAAATATGAATCGGCCGATTCAACTTTCAGCATTCTCTTGCGGCAGTATCCTCGATATGAAGACGGGTATACGGCTCGGGCACGTCTACGTCTTGAGACAAAAGATACCGTTCCGGCACTTGATGATATCGAGATGGCTCTTTCGATTTCCAAGGCGCAGATCAATCCCTACCTTATGAAAGCCGAGATTTTCTGGAAACGTCAAGATTGGCCGGAGGCTGCCTCAGCGCTTGATGCTGCCATACGTTTGCGACCGGAATTGCCGGATCTTTATGTCAACAGGGCGTTCGTCAGGTATAATTCCGATGATTTCTTCGGAGCTATGAGCGATTATAATTATGCCATCGAACTTGAACCTGACAATTCAGCTGCCTATTTCAACAGAGGGCTTCTCAGATATGAGGTGAAAGACCTTGAAAAGGCAGAGGAGGATATGAGCCGAGTAGTTAAGCTCGACCCCATGAATGTACACGCATATTTCAACCGTGGATTGATAAGACTTGAGGAAGAGAAATATGAAGATGCGCTTTCAGATTTTAAGTTTATAGAGTCACGATATCCACGATTCTATCCCATTTATTACGCAATGGCAGAGGCCGAAAGAAATTTGGGCAACAATCGTCAGGCCGCATCACTGATCAGACAAGGTGAGGGTCTTGTGGCAGGTTATGTGCATGATCCGGAGAAGAATCCGTTGGATCGGCCTGCAATTGCTGCTTCCCGATCTAATTCTGTAAACCGGGGTGGAGAAGTAGAAGATGAGTCTGAAACTGAAGTAATGGAAAGGTTCAACCATCTTGTCACCATATCACAGACTTCTGAACAAAATCTCTCCTATAATGAAAGAATTAAGGGACGTGTGCAGGATAGGAACGTGAATGTGGAGATGGAACCCTCTTATGCATTGACTATCGTGGCTCCGGCAGAGTCGCTTAGATCCCTTTCAAATTATTTCCGTGAACTCGATGATCTCAATCAGATGAGACTCCTGAATTATTCCTTATACTTAACTCCGGGTTTAGTTTCTTCGGAATATGGTTCATTAATGACGGATTTGTTTGAGATCAGCAGTAGGCTAAAGAGAGTAGACCCTTCGACCCGGCGACCGGCAGACAATCTGCTTTTGGGAGTAGTAGAGACAATGCTAAGGAACTATCCGGAGGCGCTCAAGAGTCTGGATGAGGCAATCGCTGTCAACCCTCAATTCACAGTAGCATATATGGCTCGGGGATATGCACGCTATGCCAATGCACTCTCAGAAATAAAAATGGCAAAAGAGGCAAGAGATGCGGAGGAGGTATTTCTCGATCGAAGGCTTTATACCTCACAACTTCAAGATGCATTAGCAGATTTTGACAAGGTCCTGGCCCTGAATCCGAAGGTGGTTTATGCCTGGTTTAACAAAGGAAATATCTATTATGAGGCCGGTGATTACACATCTGCCATGCAGGCCTACAATGAAGCTATAAGGATAGATCCGGAATTCGGGGAGGCATATTTCAACCGCGGCTTGGCATATCTGAATGCCGGAAATAAGAATCAGGCATTTGCTGATCTTTCTAAAGCGGGAGAACTTGGAGTCATCCCAAGCTACAATATCCTAAAACGAATGAAATAATCATAGACTAACTCTCCGATTCCCTTATTACAAAACAAAAAAGACGATTATCAACCGTTTGGGTTGTAATCGTCTTTAATTTCCTGAAATATTTCTAAAAGAATTCGCGTTAATGCAGATTAATCAACGGTCGGAATACATTCGTTCGTAATATTTTTCGTAATCGCCGCTGGTGACATTCTCAACCCATTCTTTGTTGTCAAGATACCATTTGACTGTTTTCTCGATACCCTCTTCAAATTGAAGACTAGGTTCCCATCCGAGCTCCTTTTGGAGTTTACGGCTGTCGATAGCATAACGCATATCGTGTCCCAGTCGGTCGGTCACATATGTTATCAGATGATCTGATGTTCCCTCCGGCTTACCGGTGAGTCTGTCAACAGTCTTAATCAGAACTTTTATAAGTTCGATGTTCTTCCATTCATTGAATCCACCGATATTATAAGTGTCACCCGGTTTCCCTTTATGGTAGATTAAGTCTATGGCACGAGCATGATCCTCCACGAAAAGCCAGTCTCTGACGTTTTCTCCTTTTCCGTAAACGGGGAGATTTCTTCCTAAGAGAATATTATTTATAAATAGAGGGATTAACTTTTCAGGGAATTGATAAGGCCCATAATTATTGGAACAGTTGGTTACGATAGTTGGAAGGCCATATGTGTCATGATAAGCCCTGACGAAATGATCGCTGGAGGCTTTTGAAGCCGAATAGGGAGAGTGGGGGTTATAATGGGTGGTTTCTACAAAGAATTCAGTTCCGAAAGCGAGATGATCGTCGGCAGAAGCTTTGGTTGTGAATGGAGCCTTAACCCCTTCGGGATGAGTTATCTCAAGAGCGCCATACACTTCGTCTGTGGAGATATGATAAAATCTCTTTCCTTCATATTTTTCAGGTAAAGAATCCCAATACTCCTTGACAGCCTGCAGAAGTGCCAAAGTGCCCAACACGTTTGTTCGTGCGAAAGTGAAAGGATCTTTTATACTCCGGTCTACATGGCTCTCGGCAGCGAGATGGATAATTCCGTCTACCTTATTATCCTTAATGATTTCCCTCATCTTGTCAAGGTCGGCAATATCGGCTCTGACAAATTTATAGTTAGGCTTATTCTCGATATCTTTTAGATTATTGAGATTCCCGGCATATGTAAGTTTGTCGACATTGATAATCTTATAATCGGGATATTTGTTTACGAATAGTCTGACGACATGAGAACCGATGAATCCGGCACCGCCGGTGATCATTATTGTGGCCATGTTATATAGGTTACGGGTTATTATGATTTATGATAACTTCCTTAGGCAATCCTGAAGAGAATGGCTCCAATGGGGAATCTCTCTTCCGAAGGTTTCCTTATATTTTGTTTTGTCGAGCACTGAATAAGATGGTCTGACCACCTTTGAGGGGAATTCTGTGGAATGGCAGGGGAAAATATCTTTCCCTTTCAATCCGGCAAAATCTTTGGCTGCCAAAGCGAAATCATACCATGAGCAAACCCCTTCGTTTGAAAAATGATAGATTCCTTCATTCCCCCTAATTTTTCGGGATGAAATGATATCTACGATAGCTTTGGCAAGGTCGGTGGCATATGTGGGAGTGCCGCATTGATCGAAAACAACCTTTAAGGAGTCGCGGGTTTCAAGCAATTTTAGTATTTTCTCCACAAAGTTATTTCCATAGTCTGAATAGAGCCATGCGGTGCGCAAAATAATAGCTGAGGCTCCTGATTTTTCAATTTCTTCCTCCCCTCTGAGCTTTGTGCGTCCGTAGGCTCCCGTGGGATTCGTTGGCTCAGATTCACTGAGAGGAACATTCTTTCCGGCACCACCAAAGACGTAATCCGTGGATACATGTATCAAAGAGCCGTCCCTTTTTTTAATGGCTCTTGCAAGAATTCCGGGAGCTTCACCGTTAATCTTCAACGCTATGGATTCATTATCTTCAGCTGCGTCCACATTCGTATAGGCAGCACAATTCACAATCACATCCACATCATTCTTATCAACGAATTCCTCAACGGCAGTAGGATCGGTTATATCCAACTCGGCAACATCAGTGAAAATATAATTGTCGGATGAGTTTTCCGATTCTTTTCTAATGCTGCGACCCAACTGTCCGTTAGCACCGGTAACCAATATATTCATAATCTTTTAATTGACTTATTATCAGCACAAAGGGCTTTTGACAGTATCATTTGAAAGGGCTCTTGAAATCTTTCAATAAAGGATGCTTCTTGTCTTTCTCGGAAACGATGGCATCTTCAGGCTTGGTGTGCCATACGATGTTTAAATCCTTGTCGAAGGGATCGACTCCTCCCTCCGATTCAGGATGGTAATATTCATCGCATTTATATTGAAAAACCGCGACATCACTGAGCACTTCGAACCCATGTGCAAATCCTTTAGGAATAAAGAATTGCAGATGATTCTCTTCCGAAAGCTCTACGGAAACATATTTCCCGTAGGTTGGTGAGTCTTCTCTCAAATCAACTGCCACATCCAAAACTTTACCTACTACACATCTCACGAGTTTTGACTGGGAATAGGGCGGTTTCTGAAAGTGTAAACCCCGGAGCACACCCTTGGTACTGCATGACTCATTGTCTTGCACGAATTCCACCGGCCCTATCTCTTTTTCGAAATCCCTTTTGGAAAAGGATTCAAAAAAGTAGCCCCGTTGATCTTTAAACACTTTAGGCTCAATTATATAAACCCCTTCTATATCTGTCTTTCTTACTGTCATTACTATTTTTTATTAATTATTTCCGTAGATGGATACGAAGAGAAGAATGGGGTCAATCAAGATTAGGAGAGGAAGTTCTATCCATCTCTTCCACCACCTTGCATAGATATTTCCCATATTGGTTGTGGAGCATAGGTTTTGCCACCTCCAATATTTTCTCTTTGCTGATCCATCCCTGGCGATAAGCAATCCCCTCAAGGCATGCAATTTTCAGTCCTTGCCGTTTTTCAAGCACTTCCACATATATAGAGGCTTCAGCCAGAGAGTCGTGAGTACCTGTATCAAGCCATGCAAATCCACGCGGCAGTGTCTTAACCATGAGATTTCCGTTGTTGAGATACTCTTGATTGACAGTGGTTATTTCATATTCACCGCGGGCAGATGGTTTGATACTTGCCGCAACATCCACGACGCTGTTGGGATAGAAATATAGACCTACAACTGCATAATTACTTTTCGGATTCTTCGGTTTTTCCTCAATTGATATGCAATGACCCTCTTTGTCGAACTCAGCTACTCCATATCGTTCGGGATCATCCACCCAATAACCGAAAACAGTGGCTTTACCGTTTTCCTCTACATTTTTAACAGCCTCTTTTAGAATTGAGGCAAAGGAGGCTCCATGGAAGATATTGTCGCCGAGCACCAGACATACGGAGTCGTCGCCAATGAAATCGCGGCCTATCACGAAGGCTTGGGCGAGACCGTCGGGCGATGGCTGTTCGGCATACGACAGGTTTACTCCGAAATCGGAGCCGTCACCTAATAGACGTTCAAAGGCCGGCAAGTCTTGCGGAGTCGAAATAATCAAAATATCCTTGATTCCGGCAAGCATGAGTGTGGAAATCGGGTAATACACCATCGGCTTGTCGTAAATGGGGAGCAATTGTTTGCTGATGCCCTTTGTCACCGGATAGAGCCTGGTCCCGGAACCTCCGGCAAGAACTATACCTTTCATATTTATTCTTTTATTTTGTCAAATTTATCTATAAATCGCAAATCTCGCAATATAAGAACCCGGAATATATCTCTCAAAAACGATCTGCCGGCTCTAAAAAGTAATCAAGGAGCATGCGTAAAATTAATATTTCACACATCCTCCTTCAATTATCCGTGTCCGGGATGAGACTCGAACTCACACGGCCTTTCGGCCACTACCCCCTCAAAGTAGCGTGTCTACCAATTTCACCACCCGGACTCTTAAAACCTTAAAATGTTTATTAGTTTTCAAATTTACTATTTTCTGCAGAATCTGACAAACTAAGCTCCCGAAATCAAATCAGATATCAAATAAACCCTTAAATCTCTATAAAGAAAGTTTCAAGCCAAATGAAAGCAATACCGGCCAGATAACCCGAAAGTGCCATCAATGTTATCCGTTTGAGATACCATCCGAAGGGTATTTTTTCGATTCCCATGGCAACTACTCCTGCGGCACTTCCGATGATAAGAAGTGAACCTCCAACGCCGGCACAGAAGGTCAGCAAATGCCAGAAAAGACCATCCTGCAAGAAATAGGAGGTATAGACCGGATCAAGTGAGGCTTCCACTACTGTTTGATCCACCACAGGATACATGTCCATACAAGCCGCCACTAAGGGCACATTATCTACAATTGATGAAAGTATGCCGATTATCCCGTTGATAATATAGGGATTATGGAAAGTGACGTTTAGCCATTCGGCAAGGTTCGTAAGAATTCCCGCCTGACCCAATGCTGCCACTGCCATAAGAATCCCTAAGAAGAAGATAATCGTATCCATATCTATATGATGGATAATCCCGGAGATACGACCATCCATTTTCCCGTCGAGATGATATTTCTTAACAACAATCTCTGTCAAGACCCAAAGGATACCCAAAGAGAGCAGAATTCCTATATAAGGGGCAAGGTGGGTGAGAGCCTTGAAAACCGGTACAAAAAGCAGACCTGCCACTCCGCATATCAGGATAAGTAAAGATACGTTGCGGTTGTTGACATACATGTCGTAGCCGGTGCGGTAGCCCGGATCCACAACTACTGTGAGTGGTTCCGGTTTTATCATCGTAGTAGCGAAGATGACAGGCACTATCACCGATACTATCGAAGGCAACAGCAGGTTGACGATCAGGTCTACAGATGTCACGTAATTCTTCATCCAGAGCATAATGGTAGTGATGTCTCCGATTGGCGACCATGCACCTCCTGCATTTGCCGACACCACAATCACACAGGCAAAAAGCCATCTCTCCTTTTGATTGCTCAAGAGTTTGCGGAGCATCATCACCATTATGATGGTTGTGGTCATATTATCGAGTATGGCCGACATGAAAAAGGCTATGAAAGCCAGCATCCACATCAGGCCTCTCTTGTTAGAGGCTTTTATGTTGTCGACGATAAAACGGAATCCTCCATATCTGTCAATCAGTTCCACTATTGTCATAGCTCCTATCAGGAATACCACTATTTCACAGGTGTCTCCTAATGCCACCACCATCTCTTCGGAGATCATCATATCGTGGGCGCAAACTGCATAGATGGCCCATAGCAGTCCGCACATTATTATTGCGATACTTGCCTTATTGATTGAAAGGATATGCTCCCCGGCTATGAAAATATAACCAACTACGAAAATTGCGATGAGGGCGGCTATCATAACTTTTTCCTGTTTTTAGACTCCTAAAAAGGGTTTGTCGGTATGTTTATCCGGCAGAAAATGGCTCCTGAATCTGAAGCAGACTTATTATTGCAAAATTAAGGAAAATAAAAGTCTAAATAGGAGGTTTGTAGCAAAAAAAATCAGAAAATCTCACTTAAGATTTTCCGATCTTTTTACTTATTTTTTCCGAAGAGCGATAAACGGGATTCGAACCCGCGACCCTCAGCTTGGGAAGCTGAATCTCCTTCGTCTTTTAAAAGCTGTCTCGTTTAAAATAAACCAACCGAGCTACTATCGCTTACGAGAATCTTTTATTATCATTCAGATAGAGTCTGAATTCCTGGTTGTTATCACGGTTGACACAAATCGGTCAAACAATGCTGATGTTAATAATGAACTAAAGTTCTCTTTTGGCTATTCTTCCCCATTTGAGAATAATTCATTTCAATACAAATTTATCTACTTTTTAGATATTAACAATATTCAGGAATCTAATAACGCTTTTACCTCTTTCTTTAAAATTGGAATATGGTTGATTACAATATTCCATATTGTGTCCGGTTGAAGTGAGTCATAAGCATGAACAACATAGTTTCTTGTACTTACGATCTTCCTTGCATTTGATATTTGGAGTTCAGAGTCAAGTTTTAAAGCCTGATTCATTGCTTCACCGATTATCATAACTTTTCGCTCTATGGCACTTCTAAACATAGAATCACTTAAGAAAACACTAAACTGCCTTGGACGCTGTGCCATAAAGTTCTCAATTTCTTCGATGGAAAACAGTATATCAGTCAAATATTTCTTAAGAGACCTTTCCATATATCAATTGTTTGGTTTCTTCTAATTCCTCAATAAAATACGGATTCCTCAAATTGGATTCATCCACTAAATCTATCCTTCTACCCATCAAATCGCCCAAATCCATATAAAGATTAAGAAAATTTTCACCTCTTACTAATGGATCCTCTTCAGGATAGAAAGTGGCAGAAAAATCAACATCACTCTCATCGTTGAAGCGTTCAGTCAGGATAGAACCGAACACGGAAAGAGTCTTCACCTTGTATTTACGGCAAAGTTCACATATCTTCTCCAAATTTAGTTCAATCAGCTTCATAGGATTACTCTTTTTGCAAAGTTAATAAAATTTTCATTTGGATGTCTCTATAAATTTCTTAATTAGAGAACCATGAGATAATGAGTTTTGGTTAACTCTTCTTTAAGTTAAAAACGCCATTTAATTAGACTTTTAAAACTAAAATCAGGCAATCAGCAATAGCTGACTGCCTGATTCTTAGAAGAGCGATAAACGGGATTCGAACCCGCGACCCTCAGCTTGGGAAGCTGATGCTCTA
>JAFLTQ010000036.1 GCA_022510385.1 Muribaculaceae bacterium
TAGAGCATCTGCCTTACAAGCAGAGGGTCTGCGGTTCGAATCCGTAAACGCCCACTTTCCCCAAACTTTGTATTTTTATAGGTCGGTAAATCCGTGAGGATCACCGACCTTCGTAATTATTAAGATTTTCCAAAATCCCAACACTCTACGAACGTTACGTAGTTTACCGGGATTTAGAATAAAAGCCAATCAACCTTTTTTGAGCATAAAATTGAGGGCTTCGGAGAGTTCCGGAGCCTTCCTCAATTTTGTGACTCCTATAAATAAGATCGCTCCCCCCGTTATCTGTATAAGCAAGGAAATAATAGGAGCGACTTCAATTTTCGACAAAAGCCAACAGGCCACACACATAAGTAGAGTGACCCCCGCAAAAGAAAGGAAATCGTTAAGGAAGGATGCAAAGGAATAACCCGTGGCTTTCACAACCATACAAATCACTATTGCGAATGTTGCAACCGATGCCCATAGCTGACCCCACACAAGGAGCTCCACCGACTCAAACCAGATCGTAGAGAGAATTGCAACCGCTATGGCAACATCCTTTACAACCTCTATTGTAAAAAGCCTCTTCCCATATCCAAGGGCAAGCATATAATTCCCGAAGAGGGAAATAATTACCACCAATATTCCTCTGACACACAAAATTTGGAACAAAGGAATGGCAGAATCCCATTTATACCCGAACAATGTGTGGAAAAGAGATTCTCCCACGATTGCAAGCCCTGCTAAAACCGGGAAAGTGATAAAAGATACAAACCTGTTGATTCTTTGCATATATCTTTTGAAATCTGCCGGATTATCCTGCACGCGTGCCAGCAATGGCACGAAGCTCGATGTGAAAATTTGTGACAATGATGCATTTCCCATCTTGCTCCATTTGTCAGCCTGGGTATAGACACCCAAAGATCTCAAGGAATAGAAGGCACCTATCACGAATGAATAAATGGTTAGAAAAAGAGTGTTGAGAATTGATGAGGAGAAAACACTCAACCCTATTCTCCATATTCTTTTGAATGAGTCCCTATGCATCCACGTCTTGGGATACCATCCTCCCGAAACCCATAAAATTCCGGTCTTCACCCCGGCAAGACACACCGACTGCCAGACAAGCGCCCATGCTCCCCATCCTGCCAATGCCAATCCTATACCCAATCCTCCTCCTACAATCTGAGCTATGACATTCGAGATAGCTATCATCTTGACATCCATCCTTTTCATCAGCCGGTTGGTCTGAACTATCGCCAATGCATTCAAGACAAAAGTCAGAAACATTATTTTCGACAAGGGAATCAACCGCGCATCGTGTTGAAAGATATCTGCTATCAGAGGAGCGCCAAACCATAATATGAAATAAATGGCTATACTGACAAATAGATTGAACCAAAAGACTGTGGAATAATCTTCTTCCGTCGTGTGCTTCTGTCGCAACAGGGCTGCTCCGAACCCGCTGTCGGCAAATATGATTGCAAAGGCTTGGAAAACAAGAAGGGCTCCGACAAGACCGAAATCCTCCTGGCTCACAACATTTGCCAGCACTATCCCGACAACTCCATATAGCAGTTGCGAGGCAAGCCGGTCGATGCTGTTCCATTTAAGAGTCCCCGCTGTTTTCTTCTTGAGCGACCCCTCCTGCCCGGTCCGGATTTCTTCAGAATCAATCATCCTCGTCGGTTACGACTGTCTCATAGTCGTCATCATCTTCATAATCCTCATCTGGAGAGGAATTTACTGTAGGAGAATTAAAAGACTCCACCGGAGTTCCCAAGCGGGAATATGAACTTTCATCCATATCGGAAGGAAGCTCAAACAATTTCCCACCCCCCGTCTTCTTAATATTCGGACTCCCCTTGTAATATATTTTTGTAGAGCCGAGACCTGTTACATTCAGGTTATCTATAGGCCAGCAACCGATGCTGCCGGTGCCAAGTATGCGGCATTTCACATTGTCGGCGCTCAGTCGGTCGGCTGAGATAAGGCCGGCTCCTACCATCCGGTAATTGGCATTCAGACAAGATCCTGAGAGATAAATACTTCCGTTGCCTGTATTTATGGCTGCTGTCAGATTGGTACATTTCAAGTTATCAATGGTAATCGTGCCGTTGCCTACCTGGGAAACGTTGAAAGAGGAAGCGGGGGCTACGTTTATGATATCTACAGTCCGGTCGGAATAACTCTCAACCGAACTCAGAAAATCAGAATATACATAGACCACCGGGAGATCCCTTGTGCCCCATTTGTCATCACTGGGCTCTATCTTTAACGAGCCGTCTCCTTTGGTCGAGAAAATGATGATTCCTTCTTGGTCGATGGGTGCCGAATAGCGTGCCAATCCGGTTGAATCAGGAAGATTCTTGTAGATTACGGTAAGATTTCCGTTCACTTTTAATTTTTCAAACTGGCCTACATCAAGCGTAAAATTCTCTGCCTCCATGGAAAGAGATGTTGCTGCAATTAGCAAAAGGGAATATAGCGTGACTCTTTTCATCTTAAAAATATTTATCTTGAATTTCATCGAAAATATCATTTAGTTCCCCGAGCGTTTCTGCGCGAAGCATTCTGATTCTTGTGGGGCGGAAATCCGGTAGCCCTTTTAATAATGGCGTGGCTGCAAGATGCCTGCGGATATGAAGAATCCCTCGTCGTTCATCCTTGCTTTCTATGCTTTCTATAAGCTGACGTTTCAGCATCGAGAATTTTTTATCCACAGGTGTAGGCGAGTATGACCCTTTCTCTATAAACTCTATCATCTCCTTGAAAATCCAGGGAGAGCCGATAGCGCCACGTCCCACCATCACAGCATCAACTCCATATTTTTCAAAGGCCTCAAGAGCCTCTTCGGGAGATGTGATATCTCCGTTCCCTATTATCGGAATTTCAATTTCGGGGTTACGTTTCAAAGCAGCGATTGGCTCCCAGTCGGCCGAGCCTGTGTACATCTGAGAGCGGGTTCTTCCATGAACTGTTAGTCCCTTTATGCCGCAATCCTGAAGCCGGGGGGCTAAATCGCCGATAATCTTATTTTCACAATCCCAACCAAGCCGTGTCTTAACTGTGACCGGAATATCTACAGCTTTTACAACTCGACAAGTGATTTCAAGCATCTTGGGGATATCCTTAAGCATCCCGGCTCCGGCCCCTTTCCCTGCTACCCTCTTTACCGGACATCCGAAATTTATATCGAGAATATCAGGGCCTGCCTTCTCAACTATTCTTGCTGCCGACTCCATGGCATCCGGATCCCTGCCATATATCTGAATTGCCACCGGACGCTCCTCTGCATTGATTTGAAGTTTCCTGACTGTCGAGGGGATATCTCTGACCAAGGCCTCCGCAGACACAAATTCAGTATAAACCATAGCAGCCCCCTGCTCCTTACATATAAGTCGGAACGAAGGGTCGGTCACATCCTCCATAGGTGCCAGCATCACCGGCCGTTTGCCAAGGTCTATACCTCCGATTATCATAACAATGTCAAAGAGGATAATCCTCCCGAGAATATATATTGTGCCACATCTCTCATATCCTGAGGCGTAACCTCCATGATTTTCTCAATCGTGGTGTTGATATCCCGTATCGTGCCATAATATAGAAGGGATTTGCCAAGTGACATGGCTCTGCTTTCTATATGATCGCTCGAAGAAACAAGCTGACCGCAATATTGACGTTTCACGGCTTCGAATGCCCTGTCAGACATCGTTGATCCGCACAATTCTTCAACCTCCTTCTCTATGATTTTCCGGCACTTCTTCACATGCGATGGATCACATCCGAAATAAATGGTGATCAGCCCGGAATCACTCATAAGGCCTACATTGCTTTCTACTGTATAGACAAGCCCTCTTTTCTCTCTGAGCTCACGGTTAAGCCTTGAATTCATGCAAGGACCTCCCAGATAATTGTTTAATAGGAAAAGTGGGAATCGGCGCTCGTCATCTCTCCCAAAGGTGCGACACCCAATGATGCTGTTTGCCTGATGGGTGTTGTTGTCACGAACCTCTTCGAAGGGTTGGAGAGGAGGTGGAGCCGGGCGTCTATGCTTTACGTCTATGAATGGTATCGAAGAAAAATATTTCTCCACTTTTCTCAACATTTCTCTGACTGAGAGAGGGCTCACACAATAGATAACCATGTTGCCGGGAACGTAGAATTTTTCAAGGAAACGGCAACAATCTTCGCTCCTAATGTTTCTCACACTCTCCGGAGACCCCAGAATATTATGAGCCAATCCTGAACCTTTGTAAGCTAATTCTTCATATTCATCAAATACGCGATCAGACGGGGAATCAAGATAACTGAAGATTTCTTCCACGATAACCTCTCGCTCTTTATCTATTTCAGCTGCCGGAAATTTACTGGAAGTCACCAGGTCGGCGAGAAGTTCGAGAGCCCGTTCCTCATTATGTGCCGGTGCATTCGTATAGACCATTGTCTCCTCCTTGGAGGTATAGGCGTTGAGCTCTCCTCCCACCGTTTCCATTCTTGAGGAAATCTGCCAAGCACGGCGTTTTTCCGTCCCTTTGAAAATTGTGTGCTCCACAAAATGTGCCAGACCCTCATGAGATGAGTCTTCATCACGGCTTCCCGCGTTTATTACGACTCCGATATAACTGACAAGCCCTTCACGTTGACGGCACACCACCCTCAGCCCGTTGGCAAGGGTAAATACAAGCGGCTCCTCTTTTTGATCTATCTTTTTTGACATTCCTATTCCTTATCAAAAATTCACCTAACTATTTTTAATTTGGGCCAATCAGGCGAGTTTTCACAAGCTATCGCAAATATAATAAAAAAATCTTTCTAAATTTGCGTAATTAAGAATTCTGCTTGAAATGGATTCTGAAAACGAAAATAAGGAGACAGGACAAGACACGACTCCGGCTTCTCAGGAATCACCGACAGGAAGCGACACCACGCAACTCAAAGATAAGATCCAACAGATCATCCAGAAGGGCGTGGCGCAGCAGGATGTCCGCACTGCTGACTTGTTGCATGGAGAAATCTACAATTCTCCCCAAGGCAATAAGGAAATAAATCCAGATATAGAGCTTGAGGAGCAACAAAAACCTTTGCCGAAATGGTTACAGCGATTCACTGAGTGGAGACGTAAAAACATGTCGGATTTCATTTTTCTGCTATGGCTCGCTTTTGTTGTTGGTATTTTTGCAGGGTTTGCCGCCTATATTTTCAACCGGCTTATCACCATCACATCAGATATCTTTTTGAGTCATATTCATACCGGGAGAATCAACTGGTGGCTTATTTTCATTCCCGTTGGGGGTATACTCCTTGCCGGAATATATACCCGATATATAATCCATACTAATCTGACTCACGGGGTGACGCGACTTATGCATTCAATCTATGAAGGCCGCTATCTTCTGAAACGAAATCTTATCTACTCTCCGATTATCGGCAGCAGCATCACTCTGGGGCTCGGAGGCTCGGCAGGTTCGGAGGGACCGATAGCTGTTTCAGGAGCAGCGATCGGGAGCAATCTCGGCAGATGGTTACAGCTAAAAATGCCTTTGGTGAAAGTGCTCGTAGCCTGCGGAGCAGCCGCCGGAATATCAGGAATTTTCCAATCTCCCGTCGGTGGCCTACTCTTCACCCTTGAATTTCTTAAAATGGAAATCGGCACTCTCTCAATCCTGGCTGTGATGCTTTCTTGTCTGGTAGCCTACGGTATGGTATTCCTTTGCAACGGTTGCCATGTGCCTTCTGAGTTCTATCCTGCAGATTCGATAAGTCCCGACCAATACTGGGCCGTTCTCCTTTGTGGTGTGCTCTGCGGTCTCTATTCCCTTTACTATTCCCAAGTGATAAACAAGACTGACAATATTTTCATAAAAATCAAGAATCCATGGATTCGAAACATTTCGGGAGGATTGACTATCGGAATATGCCTTATGCTCTTCCCCGCCCTCTATGGCGTAGGGTATCCCGTCATGTCGGATGTCATCCACTCTCAATTTGAAGCAATGGCAAAAGGGGATATATTCCCGGGGCTTCATATCGGGGAATGGAACCTTATCCTGGTAGCCGCCCTTATCCTGGCAATCAAATGTTGGGCTTGTGGAGCTTGTAACGCGAGCGGTGGAGTTTCATCCGACTTTGCTCCTACCCTCTATGCCGGGGCAATTGCAGGCTTTCTTTTTGCATATTTCAGCAACACGGTGCTACATACCCATTTCCCGATACCTGCATTTGCACTCCTTGGAATGGCTGCAGTGATGTCCGGATGTATAGAAGCTCCCATGATGACTATTTTCATTGTGATGAACATGGGGACTGACCTTGCTTTCCTTCTTGCTATAATCATAGCGGTATATGCCAGTTATATCACAGTAAGGGTCTGCTCTCATATACGTGGTTACGACAGCAAGCTTGTCCGCCATTTACAATGGTTCCACTCCCATGCCAATCCTCAGTCCACCCCTACTCCGGCCCAAAGTTAGTCGTCGGGATGAAGATAAATGATTTTATGTCCTTTGAGTGTAGACGTTGAATCCGGGGGTGTGGTAAGTATCGGATGGTAGGAATTCGCTATCCATCTCATAAGAGTGTCTGCCCAGATATCAGCCCCTTTGCGCGTGGGATGAACATGATCGGGACCTCGCGGAATTTCTATGTTTTCGGTGCGGAAGAGTCTACCATTTGGCAAACCTGCCTCAAGCATTGAATAGACTCCCCGGTCTTCTTTCCATAAAGGGGGACCAACCCAGACGAAGGGAATGCTATCTAATTCCTCCACAATTTTCTTGATATCGGGAACCCTTCTGTCGAAATATTTCAGCTCCATTTCATTTGAACCCAAGGAGATGATTATGAAATCGGGGTTAGACATCTTGATATATTCTTTTATCTTCCCTGAATGGAGCCAACCGGGAATCGAGGAGGATTCCCAGGTCACCCCGGTCACTTTATAATTGTTTTTTGAACCATATTTCGCGACACTCATAGAAAGATTATGGGTCATGGAATCCCCGAAAATCAGTAAAGAATGAACCGTGGTGTCCGGTTGCACCTCCACGACTGTTATTGTATCAACCGGATTTTCCGGAACGGTATCCGGCTCTTCCTCTTCTTCCCTTGCAAAAAGAGTCTCCGGAAAATATCCTTTGGATAGCGTGTGGCTACCGATCTTGATATCTTCACTCATTGATATACCGATGAAAATTGCCAGCGCAACAATGAGAAGCAACCAAAGTGACAATATGGGGGGAATCGGCCTTTTCATCAGAATTGAAAGTATATGAATGGCTGCACTTCGGCAAGCATGAATTCAATCACTAATTGCACGACTATTAAAAAAATTATTAGCTTCACAAGCCAAGGAGAGGCTGCATACCTAAGCTGCAGGGTATCGGCCCATCTCTGCGGCACAAAATGCATTATAATCAAGACAAGCATCATAAGGCACCAGATGGGTCGGGCCGATATAAACTGCGGAAACTGCCACCAATGAAATTCCTTGAAAATATTCTTGATTATCAGGATGGAGTCGGAGAAATCTTTGGCCCGAAAAAATACCCATAGAAAGGAAACATACAGGAATGTGAGAAGCCATGAAAAGAAAATTGTCAAAGGGGTGTCAGGGATTCTGACAAGGAGAGGACGGCAAGCCTTGTGGATAGCAAGTCCTAACCCATGCATCGCTCCCCAAAATACAAATTTCCATGCTGCTCCATGCCACAATCCACCAATCAGCATGGTTAGAAAATTGTTTAAATACGTGCGGAGAGTCCCCTTTCGGTTCCCTCCCAACGGTATGTAGAGATAATCGCGAAGCCATGTTGAAAGGGATATGTGCCAACGACGCCAGAATTCCGTCAGATTACGGCTTTGATAGGGAGAATCGAAATTTGTGGCAAGCCGGAATCCCATGATTAGCGCCAGACCTATAGCCATATCGGAATACCCTGAAAAATCGCAATAAATCTGCATGGTGTAACCAACTACCCCCATCAGCGTCTGCACTCCGGAATAGAGGCCCGGGTCATTGAATATAAGATCGTTATATTGAGCTATATAGTCGGCTATCACTGCCTTTTTTAGAATACCGATAATAATGAGCCAAAGACCACCCCATATCATGGAAGAATCTGCCTGTAGATTCTTTTTGATCTGGGGGAGGAAATAGTCGGCTCTAACAATCGGACCTGCCACCAACGCGGGGAAAAAAGAGAGGAAGAAAAGATAATCAAACCAACTGCGGGTGGGAGTGATTTTTCGTTTAAACACATCCACCACATAGCTAATCGATTGAAATGTGTAGAATGAAATTCCTACCGGGAGAATAATATCAAGTGGCTGGAAATTACCCCTAACCATAGCGTTCCAATTCCACAGAAAGAAATTGGCATACTTGAAATATCCGAGGATCGAGAGAGAGATACAAATGGAAAGCCACATCAAGGCAAGACGTCTTGAACGGTCTTTTGTCCTGAAGATTGCCCGGGAGAGAAGCCAGTCGGCTAAGGAAGTGGCGATAAGCATCAGGAAGAAAAGCCCCGAAGATTTATAGTAGAAGAAAAGGGAGAAAGCAATGACGAAAAGAGTCATCTTCGCCTTACTTTTCTTCAAGAGTATATAGACAGGCAGGAAAAGGATAAAAAGAAACCAAAAGAGACCCGAAGAAAAAAGCATCGGGGTATTCCTGTCATAAAGGAATAGATGACCGATATTGCTAATCAGAGTTCCGGAGTCCATTTCTTGCGTCGCTATTTTTTGAGCTTTTATTAGCTTGAGCTTATATTTTTGGGGCCACTATTTTATGCGTCTTTATTTTCTTGAGCCTTTATTTGCTTGGGTCCTTTTTTTGAGCCTACAAAATTACTGATTTTACCGCTCAATCAATAAAAAATAATTATCTACAAACTAACCAACAACTAACCAACCTTCGAAAGGCATCATACAGTCGACACAGGTATTTTGAAACTTTATAGATTTATGGGCACACACGGATTTTGAAACTTAATAGATTTACGGGGACAAAGGTATTTGGATACTTAATAGATTTATGGTGATACAGGTATTTTGAAACTTAATAGATTTATGTGGACACAGGTATTTGATTTTGTTAAAACGGAAAAAATATATAACTTTGCTGAGCAAACGGCAGAAAGCCGAGGAAGCCCAGGTGGCGGAATGGTAGACGCGCTCGTTTCAGGTGCGAGTGCTGCGAGG
>JAFLTQ010000037.1 GCA_022510385.1 Muribaculaceae bacterium
CCTTCGGCATCGAGATCCGGCTTGGCTTTTCACGTCGCTTCGCTTTGCAAAAGCCGCCGACATTCTCTAAATGATCTCCTCGAATTCGCTACGCTTATTTTACTTCTCTTCTTCTAATCTAACATCACTTGTAAATCAATTAGTTACAAAAGTATGGTACAAATTTAGTACATTTATAAGATAAGAAAACCATAAACATCCACAAACAAAAATAAATAATTTGACTAATTATATATTGTTGGTTTTCTGTTATGTTCTTGTTTATTGACCCAAAACCATGGAATATTCGATTCTTACACCAAGGGCATTCATAATCCTATAAAAGGTAGAGATGCGAGGCTCAGTTATTCCTTTCTCAACATGTGAAATGTATGATCGATTACTTCCGATTCTGCGTGCCAATTCAGCCTGGGTAATTTTAGCCTTCTTGCGGGCGTCTTCGATAATCTGGCCCGTATAAAAGGCATAAGCCTTTTCTTCGGCTTCAATACGTTCCGGAGTTCCGGGTTCACCGAACTTTGCGTTTAATACAGCGTCGTAGTCAACTATTTGATGATTGTTTGTCTGCATAGTAAGCCTCCTTAATCTTTATAGCTTTTTCCAATTCATTTTGTGGTGTTTTTTGAGTTTTCTTTTGAAAACCATTGAACAGAACCACTATATTACCTTCATCAAAGATAAAAAACACTCGGTAAATATTTCCTTCATATTCTGTTCGCAACTCAAAGATTCCATCTTTTAGATGTTTTACGAACTTCACCGGTAGTCTGTCCATTATTTTCAAGAGAAGTAATCCATAGTTTATTTTCTCTTGTACTTTCGCAGACAATTCCTGCATGAAGCTTTCAAAATATCCACCGTATGTCCTGATCTTTCTTTCCACAACGCAAAATTACACATTGTTGTTCAATTAGACAACAATTTTATATAATATTGGTAATATAAATTTAAATTATCTCTAAAGCAATTATATTAAAGTTCTTTCCATTCCAGGGCAGATTTATCTAATTGTAACCTGAGAATTTTCCTCTTTGTATTTGTCTACTGCTTTTTGTTGAATGCGTGGGACAACCTTTTCATTATAAACTTTTGAGAAATGATTTACAATCTTGTCTGCTGAAAACATACATAGCCAAAAGAATCCATATATCAAGATAAAGATACCTAAGCCAATTGTAATACAAAGCCAAATGTTCCAATAATGGTCTATGCAGACAAATATCCCCCCTAATATAGAGAATATCGCTATCAATAAAGCCATTATTATGCGGAACCACTTAAGCATGCTTCAAATAAATTGATTCCGCAAAGTTACTAATTTTATGTCAATCAGATTGGAATGCGAGGATTTTATACTTATCAATCTTCTGATAATGCTAAACCATCTCCTTCTTCCTCAATTTTACAAAATTTATTCAAAACTAAAATACTAAGTTCGTAAAGACCATATAAAGGGATTGTGACTAAAATTAAGGTCATTATATCCGGAGGAGTTATAATGGCTGCTATTACCATTATCAATACAAAGGCATAAGGTCTATATTGTTTTAATAAATTTGCATCCATTAATCCAATCCTACCTAAAAAATAGGTTATAACGGGAAGTTGAAATACAATTCCCATTAAGAAAGTTAATGTGGTAAAGGTGGAAATATAAGATTCTAAAGTAATAGTATTGACCACTCTTTCATTGACCTGATAATTGGCTAAAAATTGGAAAGAAATCGGGAATAAAAGGAAATAGGTCATTAATACCCCAGAGATGAACAAAAGAAAAATTATTCCAACGACTTTTGTGGAATATTTTCTTTCATTCTCATATAGTGCAGGGCTTATGAATTTAAATAACTCATACAACATATAGGGAGAGGCCAATAATAATCCTAAAATAAAAGAGGTGGAAATATGTGTCATAAACTGAGCAGAAAGCTCTGTACTTATCAAATCTATATGATAAGGTTCGAAATGAAATTGCCAGCCTACATAATTTAAAACCTTCTCAATAGCAGAAAACGTTGAAAATGTGTATTCCGATGGAGCCAATAATATTTCAAAAGTTTCTCTCTTGAAGCAAAATATAACAACTGAAAATAGAACTACCACAATAAGAATTCGGAAGAGCATTAATCGTAAAACCTCTAAATGCCCTCCGAATGTAAGTAATTCTTCCTTTGGATTATTATTCTGCAATTTCGGCAGATTCTATTTCTGTGACAGATTCCTCTGCTTTTATCTTTTCATCCGCTCGTCTTTTGACTTCTTCATCAACAAGCCTGTTCATTTCTTCTTCAGATGGTTCTGCCAACCCCTGTTTGAAACTTTTGACACCCTTACCCATACCCTTCATTAGTTCAGGTAATTTCTTGCCACCGAATATGAGTAGAACCACAGCACCGATTACCATGATTTCCATTCCACCTATTGCATTGAGAATCATAAATATCAAAATTAAGGAGTTACAAGATAAATTTTACAGTCATTGAAATCAATTTCCCAATTACCATTGTCGGCTGCTTCCCAATTATATTTTGCCCCCATCTCATTCCACCAATTCTGGAATTTCGTTGCTGTTTCTCCCATATCCTTCACCAGTTTTTGATAAAGTTCATCATCATTGGCGGTAAGGATCTTGGCCAATTCATTTAGGCCGTTTCGACGTTCAAATAGTTTTTGTATTTGATCCCGCTCTTCGGGTGTTACAAATCCAACTTCTTTCTTCATATATCAATATTTATTTTTGATTACTTTTACGAATGGATCGAGAGAATCTATTTCGGGAATTTCTTTCCCCGG
Organism: Muribaculaceae bacterium; assembly: GCA_022510385.1. Lineage (GTDB taxonomy): Bacteria > Bacteroidota > Bacteroidia > Bacteroidales > Muribaculaceae > Lepagella. The sequence goes on from JAFLTQ010000037.1 coordinate 2,794, forward strand.
CATAAATTCTCCCAATTCCCGGATTTTTGCCAATAATTTCATTGAGGCATTCCTTTCAAGATGCGAGGTTACGCATTGTTGCATTCCTGGAGTATTGACTTCTAATGTCTGCAATTGATTTAACCAAATACAGCGGTTACATTGATATGCATCACACTCTCGGCAGATAGGGGCATAAGTGAGTTTAAAGAGATTTTCATTCTTTATTTTCACTCCTTCATTAAGGTTGCCGCAAATACCTTCTTGAATATCATTAAGATAGAAAGCCGGGCATATATAGAAATTCCCATCTGGAGATAATGTTATATGTTCAAATCCGGCATTGCAGTTGTTCATCTCGTCAAGCATTATGCGGTCGGTCAATGCGTTAATTTGCACCGGATGATTTTTACCATATTCTTCCTTAACTTTTTCACCAAGACTATCAAGGAATTCGGCATATTCAGTTTCTATCTGTGGTGTTAAAGCCGGAATATCGGTTATTGACAAATTTAGACGAGTTGCTTTAGGAAGAATGTCAGGTATGATATCTTTATTGGAAATTATTTCATTGAAAGTCCCTCTGATAACATAAACTTTATTCTCGTTTAACTTATAACCACCAGTATCATTGATAGAATTGAAAATAATAATATCGGCTACTTTTGTAAGAGAAATATCTTTGTTGTTAGATGAAATTATATCCACATGGTCAATTTCATCTATCGCTTTCTTGTATTCTTCCGGTAATTCGTAATCAGGATAAATAAATTGCACCATTAAATTTTCCTTCATTGACCATATAATGGCTCTCCTGAGTATTTCCAAAGGAATGAGTTTAGGCGTCTTTCTATCATTTACATAATGACAGAAGGAAGTTGAGGTATCATCAAGTTGAACTATAAGATATTTAAGCATACTCAGCATATTGGATTATTTGATTCAACTTCATTCTTTTCAAACTCTTCTCTTTCTTCCTCCTTGTCAAGTTTTCTGTAGAGTTTATTCCAATAATAATTATTGGCTCTCACCCTCGCCTTATGCATTTTACAAATGGCTATGGAACGTTGATAGATTGTTGAGGTTTGGGCTGCATCATAATTTTCGCCCTGACACCAGGCACAACCGCTTGCCACTTCGCAATCAATACATTTTTGCGGAGACTGCGTTAATCTGTCAAGAGTCAAAAAAGGTCTCAGTTTATTGTGGTCGATACCATCCGTTATGTTGCCAATTATTAGAGGCCTTTTTTCTCTAAGGGAATAACCTGCAAATCGTGTACAAGGATAAAAATTACCTGCAGAGTCAACTGCCAACATCTTTCCAGCGCCACACCAATTTTGATTGTCTTTTTCGGGATCCAGTGGTTTGCCGATAAATTCAGCAAAAAAGGAACAGGTATTCTCCTTATATAAATCCTTGTCAATTATTTCATCGGCTAATTCTATTAATTGCTCTTCAAATAGCAAATCATCTCCTTCTTTCCAGACATCTTCAAACACAACGTTGATATTTACTTCATGAATTCCCAAAGAATATAAATGAAGAACACTCTCTTTTATATAAGAAATATCAGCCGAACTAATAGTAACTTTTGTTCCTCCTCCCGGGAATTGCTTAAGCCATAGCGGGATATTTCTAACTACATCTTCATAACTTCCTTTTTCCGGCTTTTCACCTTTCCAAATCCTGTTAAGGTCATGTTTCTTTTTGGTTCCGTCTATTGTTATCCCGATTGAAAGATGCTCCCTGTTCTTGGCAATAAATTTTTGAACTTTATCGGAATCATAGTTAATACCGTTAGTTGAGAAATTGAAACGATAAGAATCAAACCAGTGATGGTCTCTTCGATACATTTCGATTTTGAGATAATCACAAATCTTGTCAATAAGATCAATCTCTAAAAAAGGTTCACCGCCAATAAAATCCCAGATTACTGATTCTTCTTTAAATTGTTTTTCATTATCAAGAATATAATCTATAGCTTTCTTCGCCACTTCCCATGTCATCCTTTCTTTTTCATTCTTTCCAACCAGATAGCAATATTTACAGGCTAGCTGACAATCCTTTGTAACAATGAAAGTGACTGTTTTAGCTAAACCGGACTTCCATGAAGATGATGGTTCAAAAATTTTAGACATTCAATTTATTTATTATTAGCATTTGTTCTACATGTTCCTTTACATCCGCCTGTACAAGCTTCTTCACAATATCCTGTACAACTACCCGAACAACTATTAGTACATGAACCCTCACATTTACCATAACAACCGCTTGAACATCCGCCCATACACCCACTTGAGCATGATCCTTGACATGTGCTACTACAATTATAGCTTCCACAGCCACTATTCATATTTGATCCTCCGGTACAACTTCCTGAACATGAACCATAACAATTGCCTTTACAAGATCCATTACATGAAGATGAATCACCAGGATTGTTGGGCTCTTCTTTCTCACATGAAGTCCAAATTCCTCCTAAAAGTGGAATGGCAATCAAAGGTAATATTTGTTGGGTAGCCTTTTTTAAAAAGGATCTTCGATTATAGAATTTATCTTTTTTCATAGTGTTTAGTTTAATTATAATTTATTCTCCAGGTACTGGGCCTGCCATAGCATTCTTACATCCTCCCGAACAAGATGTGCAATATCTAGAACAATTTGAGATACAACTTCCTGAACAACCAGAAGAACACGATCCAGAGCAACCTCCAGAGCAACCTCCAGAACAACCACCAGAACACATACTAGCACAATTGTTACACCCACTGCTATTAGAACTTCCGGCACAACTCCCTGAACATGAACCATAACAATTACCTTTACAAGATCCTCCACAAGATGAATTGCCAGTAGAATTAGGTTCGTCTTTTTCGCATGAGAGAAATGGAAAACCAAATAACATACTCCCCAATATAGGAAGTATTGTCTGTCCGGATTTTTTTAAGAATTTTCTACGATTATAAAGATTTACTTTGCTCATGCCATTTAGGTTAATAGCTTTATTATAGATTCTATATTATCAGGAATTACTACAATGTCAATGAATTCTGAGTTAGGAAGTTCAATTACATAATTCCCAGAAATGCTAAATTTAGATAAATTATAATCTTTTACCTCATAAATATATTTGATATTCAACTTATTAACATTAGCTTTAAGTTCATCAGGAATAGGTATTTGAGGAATAAAACTAAGAGCTTCTCTTAATTCTTTTGTAATAATTTTTTTTGCCATAGTATTAAAACCTATGGACTCTCCTCATTGGCTATTAGGTTATAAAAAAGAAAGACGTGAGAGTCTGTACTGTTGCTCTTCACACCTTTTGAGGCTCTCGCATTGCCTGTACCGTAGAAGAGCAACGCCGAAGCCCACGTCTGTATGAAATTATTTGAAACCTCCCGGTCTCTCTTTATAATTCATACCACGAAGACATCTACGTTGCTGATTCTTGACGGTACGTTAGAACTTGCGAGATTCCAAAAGGTCAAGAATAAGCGAAGTAAACGCTTTCTATATTATGTCTGCCTACCCTCCCGCTAACCCATATCGGGCTTCGACGGGCGATATGCATCGCAAAGATAAGCATTTTATAAGAAATCTTATGTCTTGTGTGTTATAATTTTTCAGGAGATTATCTTTGGTAGGATTTCTTAATTGGAGTTTTTACATATTTGATAACTGCTATAAGGCAACGTCTTTTATAAATTCCCTCTTCTTCGTCGGTTCTACGGCCATCCCAACGGAAATCGGAATCAGACCTTTCACATCCTCCTTAAGTTATAACCGGTTTTTCACCCATACGTGCATCTGCAATAGAAAATATTTTGGCTCTAACAGTAAAATGTTCTTGAGAAAAATTGTAATTAACAGCTATTTTCTCTACTTTTGGACATATTTAATATGGAATATTAAATCTGCCTATATATGTCTGTCTTTATACCACGAGCAATGCAACCTACATTGCGTGATATCCTTAAAATATTCCCGAGTGCCACTATTTGTGGCCCGAGACAAAGTGGTAAAACAACGCTATGCCGTAAAGAATTTCCGGAATTGCCTTATGTTAATTTAGAAGATCTATCCAACAGACAATTTGCTATTGAGGATCCCAAAGGTTTTCTTTCACAATTTCCACAAGGAGTTATTATTGATGAGGTGCAACTGGTCCCTGATTTATTGAGCCAGATTCAAGTGATTATAGATGAAGATAGATTCCAAGGCCTTGATAATCGAAAATTTCTGCTTACAGGAAGCAGTAATTTTACATTGCTTCCCCAAGTGAGACAATCACTTGCCGGCCGTACAGCATTTTTGACTCTTCTGCCTCTGTCGACACATGAAATCATAAATGGGGGTTATACAGACTTTTCTGCCAATAAAGAAATCATTAAGGGTGGCTATCCGGCTATTTGGGCAAAATTAGAAGAGAATTCCCGTATTATTTTAGAAAATTATATCAACGCTTATGTAGAAAGAGATGTTAGGAATATATTAAACATCGAAGATTTCAGAAAATTCGCTATATTTATACGTCTGTGTGCTTCAAGAATCGGTTATGAACTAAATAAATCTTCCATAGCTATTGAAACCGGGGTGTCGGTACCCACAATAGAGAGATGGATAAGTGTATTGGAAGCCACCTACATCATTTATTTGTTAAAGCCGTGGCATGGAAATATTGCCAAAAGGCTAGTTAAAACTCCTAAACTATATTTCTATGACACCGGAATCGCTACCACTTTATTGGGTATTAATACCGAGGAACAGTTAATAGGACACCCTTTGAGAGGTTCTCTTTTTGAAAACCTCGTAATTAATAATGTTATAAAATATGGATATAATAAAGGCTTATCAGAAAATTTATATTTCTATAGGGATAAAAGTGGTCATGAAGTAGACCTTATTTGGGAACACTCAAATGGTTTTTCCGCTATCGAGGTTAAAGCGGCCATGACTTATAATTCAGATTTTAGAAAAAATCTTGATTACCTGAAAAAATTATTAAATGATAAAATCAATGAATCAAAAATAATATATAACGGCGACGCCGAATTAAAAGGAGAAATCTCTGTTTCTAACTATAAAAATTTCCCAGCCTTGTAAATGAACAGTTAAATTTAACTTTTGATATTAAATATGCCATTTTATTTGTCGTAAAAATCCTGTAAACAAGCAAGGGAATCGATAAAAAGAAAATAAAAATAGAGTGTAACTGGTTGAGCTACACTCTAAAAAATAAGGGACGCACAAGTCGTACGTCCCTACATTTATTTGATAAATTTTTTTAGTATTTGAGTCAATCATTTTGCCTTCGGCATCGAGATCCGGCTTGGC
>JAFLTQ010000038.1 GCA_022510385.1 Muribaculaceae bacterium
GTAAATAATCATTTATTCCGCTCATTAGGGATTGCAATTTCTCAATTATCTTGCTTTGGGTAGTTATACGTTCATCTATTAAAGAAATTAATTTACCTATTTTTTGTTGTTCATCCTTTGTAGGAGGTATATAATGTCCAGTATTAAAATAATCTTCAACTGAAATATTAAGAAGTCCATGATTCCGTGCTCCTTCTCCAGCAATTTCTGAAATACCTCTATGCCATTTTGAGGATTCAAAATATTGTTTTAGGAAATCCGAATCCACTAAGTTTTTGACTGAAAAACAAATGTATAAAGAAGATAAGGCCCCTTCATCATAAAATTCTAATCGTTTTACCGCTCCCCAAGGATAATTTCCCGAATAGCTTTTATTATAGGCAAATTCTCCTTTTTTAATCAGATAATAATTGGACATATCTTGGCTTGCAACCTTCTTATTAAAGAATGAAACCTGATCCACAAGGCCATATTGTGCAGAAATCGTTAAAGGTAATTGGGTCTTGTTGTTTTTATTTTTCCTAACCACTCTATTTACCAAGTCTGATAAAGAATATCTTTCCCATTCCCTGGTGTATTCCGGGAACCTTAAATTTGGCACATTGAGTTTTTTACCTTGCTTCTTGTCTTCCATAATGATTTTAATTCTTTAGCGTAAAGGATTAAGGATTAATCAACGATGCCCAGTTCCTTTAAATAAACCTCTATTTCTTTGTCGAGTTCTGCTCTTTTGGCCTCCAATTCTTTTATTTCAGCCATCACTGCTTGAATATCTATGGGTTCTTCTTCCTCAAAAGTATCTACATAACGAGGGATATTGAGATTGAAATCATTCTCCTTGATTTCATCCAAAGTTGCCAAATGACTATATTTTTCAATCTCTTTTCTTTCCCTATAGGTATTAACTATTTTCTCAATATGCTCCGGACGAAGCTTGTTCTGGGTCTTAACTTTCTCAAATTCCTTACTTGCATCAATAAACAATACATTGTCATCCTCTTTTCTGCATTTTTTAAGAACAAGAATACAGGTTGGTATAGAAGTTCCATAAAAAATATTAGCCGGTAATCCTATAATTGCGTCAATATAATTTTTATTCTCAATAAGATATCTACGAATCGCACCTTCTGAAGCACCACGGAAAAGGACTCCATGAGGGGCGACACAAGCCATTGTGCCTCCTTCATTGAGATGATGGATCATGTGAAGAATAAAAGCATAGTCAGCCTTGGATTTTGGTGCCAATACTCCGGCCCTACTGAACCTATCATCGGAAAGGAATTTCTGTGCTGCTGTCCAGGTAGCCGAGAAGGGTGGATTAGCCACTACGGCATCAAAACCGTCTGCTCCGGTTCTATCCAGGAATTCATCTTTTTCAAGAGTATCGTTATTCTCTATTTTGAAATTCTTGAATTTAATACCATGCAATAGCATATTCATACGGCACAAGTTATATGTGGTAGGATTTTTCTCCTGTCCATAAATATCTTCAGCTCGTCCGTTTCGTGCTGCCCTGATCAATAGTGAACCGGAACCACAAGTAGGATCATAAACACTTCTTAGACGTGTTTTCCCTGTTGTTACAATGTCGGCAAGGATCTGACTCACCTCTTGTGGAGTATAAAACTCTCCGGCCTTTTTTCCGGCCCCGGCTGCAAATTGAGAAATCATATATTCATAGGCATCTCCGAGTATGTCAATTTCTTCCGTGGCTTCCGTCCCGAATTCTATTTCATCAAGAGCAAGAAGGACGTTTGAAATCAAGGTGTTCTTATCATCAGAAGTTTTACCCAACTTTGGAGATGCCAAATCAATATCAGAAAACAGTCCTCCAAAATCTTCTTCGCTCTCTTGTCCTAATGTGCTATCTTCAATCTGTTTCAATGAGCGTTCCAATAACGGAAGGATATTCTCTTTCCGGTTAATAGATGAAATCACTGAAGAAAAAAGAAATTCAGGTTCTACAAAATACCCTATGTTTTCAAGGCACTGATTTTTAACTTCTTCTTTTAGTTCATTTGCATCTGAATCATTCAGTTGCCATAATTCTTTAAACGTTATTTCATCATCAACGAGGGCATTGTCAACAAATTTTTCAATTTTTTCTGATAGATATTTATAAAAAATGAAACCAAGGGAGAAATACATGAATTCTCCGGCCGACATATTTCCTCTTAATGTATTGGCAACATTCCATAATTGGGAACGTAACTGTTGTTGAAGTTCTTCGCTCATTTTATTTATTGGTTAATCCCAGTTATAAGTTTGAATAATATTTGCCAAGGCGTCGGTGATACGTTTTAACGCTTTTCGCATTTTTAACAATCCAAGATGTTTCTCCTTTAAGGCCTCCTGGATTATTTCAGGCTTTGACTTTTGTAAATAATCATATTCTTTTAAATATGAATCCAACACATTGACAGGTAATTCTTCTTGTTCAGCCAATGATGTAATAGCGTTTTCTCTCTCTGTCTTGATATATTCAGATAATCTTGTTTCAAGATCAAGACTTCCATCCGCTTTAGTACGTATGAAGTTTTCTTTATCATCATCAACATTTTGACGAATAAAGCCATCTATTAGTTTAGATTTATTACGCATCTCCGAATCTCGAATCATGGTGTCAAGAATCTCCTTGCGTTTTTGTTCATAATCTTCACTCTCAGGGTTAAGATCATGTATGAGTCCAAGAATATATGCTACATTGATAATGTCACTGTGTAATAATTCAAGACAAAAATCTATATCTTCTAAAGATTGCTGTTCTCCATAAGCAGTTTCCGGTTCAGCAGCTTGAGAAGATGGCTGGGGTTGTGCTCCAAAATTTTGTGCAATATCAAGATACTTGGAACGGAAGTCCATAAATTCCTGTTCGGATAGTACAAATGAAACATCATCAGGGGAATAATCTTCATAAATCTGCATTTCTGCATGTTTTTTGATTATCTCTCTGAATGCCAACACAAAATCTCTCTTATCATTTTCACTTTGTAATGTATCTATAATGGCCGGATCCGGATATTTCTTTAGGAAATCCTCGGTCATTTCAAGATACTCTTTCTTAATTTCTTTGAAAGGAGGACGGGTGATTCTATCAATATTATCTGAACATGAAAACAGTTTTATTGCTGCATCAACATTATCTTTCATGTCTCGGAAACATATAACTTTCCCGAAACGTTTCTTTTCGTTCAGAACTCTGTTTGTTCGGCTAAATGCTTGTAACAATCCGTGATATTCCAAATTTTTATCAACATAGAGCGTATTGAGTTTTTTTGAATCAAAACCTGTTAGGAACATACCCACTACGAGAAGAAGATCAAGAGGTTTCATATCGGGTCTCTTTTTCTTCATTCTAAGATTTATATCATCATAATATGCACTGAAATTTTCAGTGGTAAAGGATGTGCCGTACATTCGGTTGTAATCATCCATTATTTTCTGCAATTCGTCGCTTGTTACATTGTCATTCTCATAACCTTGGTTCATACCCGTGAGAGAATCATCCTGACTCGAGTTAGCAGCATAAGTAAAGATAGCCCCTATCCTTATATTTGGATTTAATTCTTTGAAAATCTTATAGTATTTTAGTAGCATCGGAACCGACTGCACCGCGAACAAGGCATCGAATTCACCGTCAAATGTAGATTTTGGAAAATTGTTTAAAATGAACTGTGCGATTTCTCGCATTCGGGGTTCCGAATTAACGTCTGTAGATAAATTCCCTGTATAATACTCCACGAGAAACCCTAAAACATTGTCGTCAGCAATTGCATCTTTTATCAGATATTTATGGAGGCAATCTCCAAAAACTTCAGTTGTTGTGATGTCTTGATTGGCATTTTCTTCAAAGATTGGAGTGCCGGTAAACCCGAATATCTGGTTGTTTCTAAAGAACTTAACAATATTTCTATGACTCGTGCCGAAATGACTTCTGTGAGCTTCGTCAAAAATCATCACGACCCGTTGATCCTTAATGTCTTGCAATTTCTTGTTGTAGAAATCTTTTGTTACAGCAGCATTTAATTTTTGAATGGTAGTGATTATAATTTTACTATTACCTGTTAACCGTTTGATAAGCTCATAGGTGTTATCCGTATTATCTACCGCCCCGGGTTCAAATGCTTCATATTCGGATTGAGTTTGCGTGTCAAGGTCATGACGGTCTACCACAAACATAACTTTATCAACACCGTCGATATCCGAAACAAGCTGAGCCGTTTTAAATGATGTTAATGTTTTTCCGGCTCCTGTTGTATGCCATATATATCCATTTTTATTGGAATTTTGAACTCTATCCAGAATTCTTTCGACAGCATAATATTGGTAAGGCCTTAAAACCATTAGACTTTTATCACCTTCATGTAACACTATGTATTTGCTTATCATTTTCCCTAACACACATTTATCGAAAAATGCAGCTGCAAAAAGACTCAAATCATTGAAGGGATTATTATCGGTATCTGTCCAATTGAATGTGAATTTGAAGCCGGAATTGGGATTATTAGCAAAATATCTTGTATTGACCCCATTTGAGATAACAAACAATTGGATGTAATCAAACAAGCCATGGAAGGAGGTCTTATGATAGCGTTGAACCTGATTGTAGGCTTCCTTTAATTCCACTCCCCGACGTTTCAATTCTACTTGAACCAAGGGTAACCCATTTATCAAAATAGTTACGTCATACCTACATTTCTTTCTTCCCTCGACTGTAATTTGATTTGAAACCTGAAACTCATTCTGGCACCATTGGTTTTTATTTAAAAACTCTATCCAAATACGTTCACCGGTTTCTGTTTCTAAGGGATAAAGGTCTCTTAATTTTTTTGCTTTCTCAAAACGGGTACCGCCTTCAAGATGAATCAGTATTTTTTCAAATTCTTTATCCGTAAATTCCTTCTTGCCATATTTGGCAAGTTCTTTTTGATTATGTTTTTCAAGTTGGCGTTTAAAATTTTCACGCAAATTTGATTCTTCATCAATCTTTACGAAATCATAACTCATATTTTTAAGAGTCTCTATAAGACCCTGTTCTAACGCTGCTTCGCTTTGTATTGACATCCTTAATCTAATGAATTGGAGATTTTATTACAAAATAAATCATTTTTTATGAAACTGTAGATACTTTTATCTTTTTATGTATTAATTTAGAATAATATCTTAAATTTACTGATTTATAGATATGCGGGTAATAAATGAAAATATAATTTGTATAATTTGAAGAAGTCGAGATTAGCCTAAAACTAACCTATAACACATAATTGCATTCAGCCCACTAATTTAATATCTTCTTTATTTATGGATAAAGATCTGGACATACAGATAGAGGAAGCGTTGAAAGCATATCTGGCTTCCGGAGTTGAGGAACAGGTGAACTATCAAAGGTTCTACCTCTACTCTATTGTAACCCATTCTACGGCAATTGAAGGTTCTTCCGTTACTGAAATTGAAAACCAACTCCTTTTCGACGAAGGTATTGCCGCAAAGGGGCGATCATTATCGGAGCAAATGATGAACGTAGACCTGAAAGATGCTTATCTGTATGCCATCCAGATGGCGGGGGAAGAAGATAAAGGAGGTCAAGAATTTGTTTGCATTAAGGTGGGATAAGGAGGACGAGGAAGTTTTATCATCTCCATTGCACGAAGAGATAAGAGACAAGGAGGAAACACGTCTTCAGGTTATGGCAAGATACCTTCTGGAGAATGATTTGCTCAATGGCGTTTAGTTTTATTGTTAGTAATCTTTCTCCATAAATAGGGAGGATTCCAATCATGATCCAAGGCAAAGAACCCGAGACATAACAAAACTACAGCCCCGAGACCGAACCACCACTGAGATAATATCCATACCAATATAGATTCCATATCATCACAATTTATTATAAAAACGCTTTTATCATTTTAAAAGTTGAAACATGGCGAAACCAAAATTTCGATAATTCTGTCTGCCAAGGATGAGATGTCTTCCAATATAGATAAAGCCAAAAGGAGTCTTGAGGCTATCAAAAAATCAGGAGTTTCGATCAGGCATCAGCTAAGAGTTTTGCAACAAAACATGGCTGAGCTTAATTTAGTAAGTCCGGGAACGTCTTCAGTCATGACTGAGAAGGCTCAATATGCAAAAAATTTAGCAGATTCCATAGGGGATGACAAAAGGAGGGGCGCCTATACGAATGATCAGTCTAAACTTCAGTCAGATAATAAAAAATTAGTTCTGATAAGCTATTAATTAGATGCCTCTACCTATCATAAAATAAATAATTTAGATTATCTTTGCATATTATATGATAGGTTGAAATTATAGAAAAGAATACTATGGGAACTAAGTTGCACAGATAGAACTATCTTGAATAATATAACCGCCATGACGCTCACAGCGGTTATTAAACAAGGTTAGATTTCGATGATGGCTGAGAGGTTAAAATCCTTGTGTTCATCGTGGAAGGTATAGCCTAATTGATTGCTGATACACCGTGTCTTTCCTATCTTCTTATTGATATTCCGATGGGAGTGTCCATAGATCCAATATTCAATTGGACTATTGGCAATATAATTACCTAATTCAACGGTGAAGGCTCCATTTATAGGACTTCCCTTGAATTCATCGGCCATCAGTTCAAATGAGGGTACATGATGAGTTGCAGCGATTACATGTTTTGCCTTACTATTCGCCACACTTCTTTCAATGAATTCACGGCATTTCTCGTGTTCCTGATTGAAACGTTGAGCTGAAAGCTTGAATTTTCCATTCCTTATCCGATGGAAATCCGTCACTCCCCTTTCGGTCGGATATTCTTCATAAGGAGGTATCTTTGACCACAAAGTCGAAGCTATTAGGTGGATATCTTCAGACAATGGAATCACAGAGTTATAATAAACTTTGACATTTGGTTTTATCTCCTGTTGCCAATCTTCATGAAGGTCATTGATGTCAAAATCCTTATAAAGTTCATGATTACCGGGCACAACAATTGTTTGGTGGAAATTCTCTGCACAGAAATCCCAAAATGGATGTACACTATAATTCTCATCACCCAGATAACCGATATCTCCGGCTAAAACGAGGATCTCTCCTAAAGGAATCAACGGATTCTCTTTGAGCCATCTGCTGTTGTCACGAAATTCCAGATGTAAATCTGACGCATATTGTATCTTCATAACTTATTTGTTTTTTGGTTTTCTATTTGAATTATTATTTTTCTTTCTACCTGATCAAATGACAATGGAGTATAATTTGAATTGTCTACTCCAACATCCAGTTGTGTCGGGTATAGAAATTGTAGGCGTGCTGCATCAAAACCGGTATTTGCTGCTCTGGTATGTACGTGCCCGAACAATTGCCATATATCATTATGATACCCACCTTCAAAACAAAGGTATGGATAGTGGCTAAGATGAATTCTATTCTTACCTATCTGTATGCACATGGCCATGGCAACATGTTCAAACCGGTTTATAAAACCTTGACGCATATTCTTCAAATCATGGTTTCCTAAAACAAGATATATTTTTCCGTTAAGTCGGTCAAGGAGTTTTGTCCATTCTGCTGATCCTCCAAGACAAAAGTCTCCGAGGTGAAAAACAGTATCATCCTGTCCTACCACCTTGTTCCAGTTCTTTATCAGTGTTTCATTCATCTCATTTACGTCTTTGAATGGACGTTGACAAAACTTTATTATGTTAGCGTGGTTGAAGTGCGTATCTGATGTAAAAAACACATTCTCCTTTTCAAACTTGAAATTCATATTTTTTGGTTTTTGTGCCATGGCACAGTTATTGAAAATGAGGAGAGGAAAATTTGTGTCCTCAGCTAATCGCGGTGGAGAAGTTTATTACCGGTTTGGACACCAAAAAAAATTGTCGGGAAGTTTGGCAAGCTCTTTCCGACAATCTCTATCTTTAATCAGTTTTTATTTTTCTAACTGATATTTGTCAATTGAATTTTATGTCGGAAATATACCGAAGTTGTGGTATGATAAGTTGATGAGGGGCCTGCAATAGT
>JAFLTQ010000039.1 GCA_022510385.1 Muribaculaceae bacterium
GAGCAAATGACTCTTAATCATTGGGTCGTGGGTTCGAGCCCCACCGGGGTCACCTCCCAAAATCGCAAAGCAATGTAAATCAAAGCTTTGCGATTTTATTTTCTCGTTTTGCACCACCGTTGCACCTCAAAATTCGCGAAGCGAATCGCAAAATATTTTGTTCGGACGTCTTCGGGAGCCGGACGCAGGTCGGCGGTCGAAGGTGCGAACTATCAAGAAATCTTTTGCAATTTACCCTTTTTTCAATCGCTGAGTTGGTTGCTCGAATGTCAGCTGGAGCAGGATGAAATTCTGCTATCGCTGGTTGAGCTATCAAAAACGATGAGGTAATTAAGACTGTATGAATTTAAACTATGTAAAGTTAAAATATCTAATAATCAAAAAATATATGGGAGTTTTGATTAACTTTGCAAGATTAAAGGAATGCCTGTCAAATGAATATAGAGTATTCTAACGACCAAGATGTGAAAATTTATAAAGCTTTTGTGCTTGATCCAACTAATAGGAAAGCAGTTTCAAAATTCTGTCAAAAATTTGGCAAACCTCTGATGGAACCTGCTTTAAAGCTTCATGAAAGACTCGAGAATTCTTCAACCGCATCCCATTATAATCAAATTTACGGTAGTGAGGATAATAAAATTGAAACAAAAAAAGGGACCAAAAACAATGATCCTAAAATTTTCAAGGTGAGAATTACTGGATCTTATCGTAAATTTATGAATAATATAAAGGACGAAGAAGGAAACTTGATGCTCACAAAAGAATGGGAAGGTAATTATACTGACATTGCCCATATTTACATTATCGCAATTAATAACCACGATTATAACGCAGTTTAAATTATGGCTATACAAAATAAACCCGATGTTCTAAATCCTATGACCCTGCATAATACACCAGGGCAGGAATTGTTATATATATTTGAATCACGAGGAATTAAGGAAGCCGAAAAATTACTGGGAGAAAAATTTATCGAAAAGAAAACTGTATTATCAAAACCCTTATTAAGAAAAGCTGGTAAACTTCTTGAAATTGGAGATGCATTGATTCCTTTTTTTGAAAACTTCACCAAACAATATAAAATTAATAGAGATAAGAGTAAGAAAAGCTTTATTGAAGCAACAAAGGACTATAAAAAATTAAAGAAAATTTCATTCTTACTTAAAGGACAATATACTGAAGGTTTTGATAGACTTGAAGATATATTGAATTTTTTTGATGCAGAAGATGCTCAAGAAATATATGAAAAATCGGAAAAACAAGCTGCTTTATATAGAACTCAAAATGGTGTTGAAACAGACCCAATTAACCTATTTGCGTGGTTGAGACGGGGTGAAATAGATTTTAGAGATCTTCATTTGGGAAATTATAATGAAGAAGCTTTACGTAATTGGGTAAATAATAAAGAATGGTTGTCCCAAATCGAAAATCCTAGGTATTTTAAAAAACTTCCACAAATTTTTAGCAATTTTGGGGTTGGTCTAACTTTAGTCCCATTCCTTCCTAAAACCGTTTATGGTGCTGTAAGGTGGATTGATGGAAAACCTTTAATTGAAATTTCTGACAGAAAAAATGATCTTATATCCTGTTGGTTTACTTTATTTCATGAAATAGGACATGTCCTTCTTCATAAAGACCAAGATATCTATGAGGGAAATATAAATGATTTTAACAGTAATAAGAATAAGATAGAGAAAGAAGCAAATAAATTTGCCAATAATATTCTTTTCAATGGGGATAATTTGAGAAAGGCAGTCTTTGAAAGGAAAAGAAATGGGATATGGATGAGCGCTAATTCTTTAGGAGAGGAATTTGGAGTAAAACCTATTTTTGCATCATATTGGTTAGTAAATGCCCAATATCATCCCGAGTTTCAAAGAAGAGTTCATGTTGAGTTCGTTGATGATTATCAATAATAACCATTACTATAATTTTTTAACTGCGCACAGCCTCTGCTATCAATACTCTTTAAACAATTTATGTAAATGAGTTATGGCGAAGTATCTTTATTTGAATTCGAGGAGAGTTTTTCAATTTTACAAGTGACCTCTAGCTTCAGACCATCGGGCTTGATTTTATTAAGAGAGCCTGACTTTTCAGCCAGACTCTCTAATAATTTTTAAATTGAGATTTTGTATCTGTCTTTTCCCGAAACTATGATATAGATTCCTTTTGTAATAGATTTCAAATCTTCGACTTTGCAATCCTTCTTTATCAAAACACCGTCTATGGAATAAACAGAAATCTTTGAATCTGGATTAGATAAAAGGATTTCTACACCGGCATCTTCGAGGACAGTAATAACACATTCAGCAGAAACTTCTCCACAAGTGGCAGTTATAATTGCCTCTCCCGCGGAAATTGCTGTAACAAGACCCCTTTCTGAAACTGCGGCAATATTCTCATTAGAAGAAGTCCATATAAGTACAGGATCGGTCACATCTTCCGGTAAAACGGTTGCTTCAAGTTGAAGAGTCTTACCAACATTCATTTCAGATTCTACAAAGTTTAAAAGAATCTCTTGTGCTTCAACAACTGGATTAACAACTGTAATTTTACATGTTGCCGTTACATCACCACAAGATGCAGTAATTATTGCTTCTCCTTCTGTAATAGCGACTATAAGACCGTCTTCCGAAACGGAAGCTACCTCTTCATTCGATGAAGTCCATGCTAAAGTCTTGTCAGATGTATTGGCGGGTAAAATTGATGCTTCCAATTGAAGCGTTTCTGTAACGTTTAGTTCTGCTTCTTCAATATTCAAAATAATTTGCTCACACAATATGGGATTCATTTCGTGAATATTCATAAAATTCTGCCATATTTTGGATTCTTTATAAATGGACAATGTATTATAGGGAATTAAAACCTCTATATTAATATATTGTGAGTTTGTAAAATTTGTTTGAAAACCTAATGTGGGAGGGATTAGACAATTAGAAATAATCTTATTTAAAGGTTTATTACTTAAGTTACACTTCCACGTAATAGAACTATTAAAAGTAATTTCCTCCAATGAATTCATACCATCAATTGCGTATTCGTTGATATCCTGCAAGGATGATGGTAAAGTAAGCTTTTTTATCTTATCACAATTTTGAAATGCCCATAGTCCAATTGAAGTTAGATTATCATTTAGTTGTATTTCATTTAGTCCTGAACAACCACTGAAAGCATGCATATTTATTGATTTGCAATCTTCAGGAATTTCAAAGGATGTTAAGGAGGCACAATTATAAAATGCATAATCATCAATTTCATTAATACAGTTTGGCAAGATTAAAGATGAAAGTTGTGTACAATCCCTAAACATTCCCTCTTCAATTTTTGTGAATATTTTGCTGGAAATATTTACATTTATAAGACTAGAACATCCAATAAATGATCCAAATTCAGTTATCTGCTTATTTATACCAGCTCTAGAAGATTTTATATATTGAGTTAAACCTCCAATTTCTATTTCCTTTATGTTTTTATTAAAAGAGAAAGGAATAGGATAATAATATTGAATTCCATTATTATAATTTAAAACCTTTGTATAGGTAAGATTTCGTCCTATATATACTTTTTCAATAGGTAAATTATAAAATAATGGGGTATAGTACACTGCTTGAGTTTCACCATTGTATTTACTTTCTGCCATCTGATCCTTTAACCCTGCTGCAATAACTAAAGTGCTAGAACAACCTTTTATATATATTTCTTTTAAATTTGGGCAGCTACTTTCAAACCAATCTGTATCAATGGTATCAATACCAACACCAATAGTAAATTTTTCTAGATTATTACAATTTGCGAATGCTCCCTCTTCAATTTTTTTAATTGAAGGACCAGTATCAAAACTGGTTAATGAAGAGCAACCATAAAAGGTATACTCCGGTAAAGTAGTTTGATTTTCATTTAAAACAACATTCCGTAAATTTACACAATTTTTAAACATTGATGAAGACTTGAATATAGCGCCATTACTTAAATCTACCGAGATGAGATCTGGAGAATTTGAAAAACAACCTCCACTAATCTGGGTTACTTTAAAATTTATACCATTGAACATTACTGATTCCGGCACCACAAAATTACCCTCATAAGGTTTTTCACTTCTATCAAGCGAACAAGTATAGTCTATAAAAGAAATTATGGTATAAGGTAGATTATCATATGTAAAATCAGATGCTCTACCAATAAAAGAAATCATTACCAGTGCTATACAAAAATAAATCTTTCTAATAATTAGGCTCATATGTAAATCAATTTATAAACTCAATATTCTTAATAACCTTATAATCTATTCCAATAATTCGCATTCCATATGCACCAATACGATTTGCCTCCTTTTCTGAAATTTGAAGACGTAAAACTAAGGGATTTTCCTTCGTTGATTCTGCAAAACCTATGTATACACCCTCATAGATTGAATCAGTAGTAACTTCGATTTTACATTTTTCGCCGTAATGGCCAAATGTTTCTTTAACTAAAATAATACTGTCCATATTATTAATCTTTTTTAGGACTCCCTACCAAAACTACTTAGTTATAAAAAAGAAAGACGTGAGAGTCTGTACTATTGCTCTTCACGCCAACTGAGGCTCTCGCATTGCCCGTTTATGTGGAAGAGCAACGCCGAAGCCTCACGTCTGTATGATAAGTTCTGATATCTTCTCAGATATTTATTGCGAACAAAATCATACCACGAAGGCATCTACCGTTGCTAATTCCGGACATAAACTTTGAACTTGCGAGATTCCAGTTGACCCAGAATAAGCGAAGTAAACGCTTTCTATATTAATATGTCTGCCTACGCTCCCGCTGACCCCTATCGGGCTCCGACGAGCGATATGCACAGCAAAATTAGTAAGAAATTTCCTACAATAAAACCCAATTCTTAAAATTATTTTGTGATTTATTGCTGATAATTCCTTTGCGCTTTCTATATTTAAAGCTTGGCAATAAGCTTTAGGAGTGAGATTTGTTCGTCTTCGAGGAGGTGACATTGTTGCCAAAGTTTAGCTTTTGTCGGATTAGGGGGTATCTGCCATGGGGACAATTTCCTTGATGAAATGATGATAATTAACCATATATAATTAACCTTTAAGTATTTACTAGTTCATCTTCTTTCATCAAAACTGCTGGGGAGATTTATTTGATTAAAAATGGTTATCTTTGCAATTTAAGATAAAATAGGATGAAGGCAAACGAGATTCAGGATCTTTTCAATAGCTTTGAAAGTATAGCCATTGAATATGATGGTGTGGAATGTTGGAGTGCAAGAGAATTAGCTCCGGTAATGGGTTATGCTCAATGGCGTAATTTTAGTTCCATAATAGAAAAGGCAAAAGAATCTGCTATTAATGCCGGTGAAAATACCTCTGATCATTTTGCTGACGTCAGCAAAATGATAGACTTGGCTAAAGGTGCTCAACGTCAGATAGATGACATTATGCAGTCGTGGGTTTGATCTATTAGAATCAACGAGGCAATTCCACCTCTTAGCCCGATTCCATGCGTTGAATCTTGAATATACCTCTATTATGGTGGTATAAACTACCAGTAGTGGGATATTTTTTGATAAGATTTCTCAAGAGATTCCTTAGGCTATACCACTCTTCAATTGGTGTGTTTGTATGATGGTGTTATATTTATTAATTTTACATGGAGTTCTACAGGAAATTTATTATATCTTCTTTACCCAAATTTTACTTGTTTTTTTAATCTATATAACTTTGATTTTATCAATTATCGGTTTGAAGGTGATCTGAAAAATGGAAATGAGAAGATTCAAACAGCAGATTCCCATGGCAGAAGCCAAGGATATTCTAAAGAAGGCAACAAACGGGGTTCTTTGCTTAGTGGATTATGACGAGAGACCATACGGCGTCCCGATGAGTTTCATCTATGACGGCGATCGGTCAATCTACTTTCATTGTGCATTGACAGGGAGAAAAATAGATTGTATCAAACATAATCCTTTCGCTTCTTTCACTCTCATAGATCAAGATGAAATTCATCCGGAAGAATTCACGACTTATTATAGAAGTGTGATAGTTGAAGGCATTATCAAAATTATTGAAGAGAGGGATGAAATGATAGAGGCGTTAAAATTGCTTTCCACAAAATATTCTCCGGGCATTGATTGTGAACCTGAAATAGAAAAAGGATTAAATCGTGTATTGATCTTGAAGCTGGAAGTCGATTCTATCACCGGCAAAGAAGCGATAGAGCTAACAAGGAAAAGAAATATCAATTAATTATGTGGATTCAGAAAGAGATAGTGTTGAGAGCAAGGGAGAGAGGAATCCATCTGGTGACTAATGAAATCCTTCAAGAGTTACCACCATTACCTGATGTCGGATTGCTGAATTTGTTTATCAAGCACACATCAGCTGCTTTGAGTATCAATGAAGATGCAGACCCCGATGTGAGAGTTGATATGGAATATATTCTCGATAAATTGGTGCCGGATATAGATCCCAATTATATCCATACTGATGAAGGACCGGATGATGCTTCTTCTCACTCTAAAGCCTCAATTATCGGGCCTTCATTGACCATACCTATTACAAAAGGGCGTCTCAATCTCGGAACCTGGCAGGGTATCTATCTTTTAGAATTCCGGGAATATAAATCATCCCGTCACATCATCGCCACTATAACAGGAGAATAAAAATTAAAACTAAGGGAATATATAACAAGCTGCATAGCGGCAAAAGCAAAAAAAATGGTATTAATAGGGGTTTCCAAGCTTTTGGCATAATAAATGGTAAATGGTAAGAAAGCAGCCAAAAATAATTAATTTTGAGTCTCCGGATAAGAATCAAGAATTCTGTTTTACCCCGATAGGATAAAATGGCTGCCCGCAATCCATATCTTGTCACCAAAGCGCTCAACAGTTATCTGAAAGGCTCGGTACTTATCGCGATTTCAGGTCATCTTGTCACCACTTCCGATGCGGTAGTGGTGAGCTGGCTGATTGGTTCGAAGGCCTTTACGGCAGTGAATATTGTGATACCGATTCTTTCTGTTTTTTCTGCCCTGATGATCATGATATCTATCGGAGCTTCAGTGTCTGTTTCCAAAGCCTTGGGTCTTCGGGCGTCGGAGAAGGTTAACCTTTCATTTTCCTCCTCTTTGACAGGAGCAGTGGTGTTAGGAGCGGCGGTAGCTGTTGTTACATATAAATTTAGCTCAGACATAGTGAAAGAGTTGGTGAAGCAAGACGGAGCAATTTTCAGATACGCCCTGGAATACCTTAAAATATTTTGCTATGCTGTGCCGGCTCTTATAGTTGCCGGAGTATTAAGTAATATAGTTAGGGCAGATGGCAACACCAGGCTCGTGACTATAGCGGTGGCTATAGGGATAGTGGTTAATGTGGGGCTTGATATCGTGTTTATAAGATTTCTAAACATGGGAATTGGAGGAGCTGCATGGGCCACCCTTATCAATTACCTATTGGTTGTCTTGATATGCCTGATGCATTTCTTTTCTTCAGATAATACTGTAAAATGGTCATGGAATGTTGGAAAGTATTTCCTGAGGTTTATAAAAAATTGTAAGCTCGGTTTTTCCACAAGCCTTAATACGCTGCTTTCAGGTGTGAGCCTTTTTGTTATCAACAGCATGATGCTTCCCTATCAAGGTAACGAAGGATTGTATTGCTGGGCTGTCTGTTATCAGATTTTCTTGATTTTGCAGATGCTTCTGTCGGGAATAGATTCCAGCA
>JAFLTQ010000004.1 GCA_022510385.1 Muribaculaceae bacterium
GACTACGAGGCAAAATGTTGTAAAAAGTTTTTTCATTTATAAATGTTTTTAGAGTCAATAATCAGAAAGTTCATTTATTGATGGAAGAACTCTTGCTTTTGAGAGTTTCCTTTTTGTAAGGATATATACACAAAAAAACGTGGACAAACTCTGTTTATCTGTTCTTGAGGTCTTCCACAACCTATCAACCAAAATAAATGAGTAAAGCCCACGCCCTATAGCTGACGTGAGCATCCTTGCTTTACTCGTGGTTGATTTTGAAAAATGTGGAAGTTTCAAGAACCAGATATAGCAAAAATGCTTTTCCTTATTTTATATTTTTAGTTTCCTTTCCGGGTCTTATTTCATAGGCAAATCCCTTTTGGGGTTATACGTGCAAATTTTATATGTATTGTTGAAAATATCTTCTTTCAACCTTGAATTTCTTGCAAAAATTCAAGAGGAGTAAAAACCGGAATCTGTGAAAATTCCATAAAATCTTTTTTGTTTCGAGTTATTATGCAATCACACTTTCCATCTAAGGCCGCTGTATATTGAATTGCATCTTCAAAATCCTTAGGATTAAGAGAAATTGAATTGATTATATTTTGTTTCGTGTTAGGAATGACTTCAAAAACACTACAAAACATTTGCAAATTCTCATATAATTTATCTCTCGCCTGTTTCCTGTCAATATAGCAATAATTAGCCAAAGAAAGGAAACAGAGAGAAAATTTAATTTTTTGCTCTCTTCCCTTTGTTAATACTTCTTTCACTACAGGCGAAAACTCAGGACGAGCAACAAGGTCGATAATAAAGTTTGTATCTACAAAAACTTTCTTCATCACCTTTCCCCCATAATATATCGTGTTCTTTCATCACCCCAGTCAATATCCGAAGGACTAACACTGTTTTGCAATCTATCAACCATTGAAAGCCATTCTTTGTCTTCAGCGTTTTGTTTACGGGATGAGGGAGAGTGATTTCGATTAGATACTTTAATCACCCCCTTTATATTTTTTAATAACTTTTTAATTTCAGAAGGTTTCACATAATCTTCCAAATCCAATGTTATCGTCATTTGAGTCATAGACTTTCCTTTTGGAGGTTACATGAGCAAATTTAATAAAATTTTCAATAATAACGTCAATCTACACCTGATTTTCTGTAGGTTCTTTTCTCTTAATCCTCCCCAAAAATCACTTAAATTAAAATCCTCTACGGCTTGTTATCTTAAGATTACAAGTTTGACACCAAGTGAGCGAATAATAAGGACATAGGGATATATCCACATATTTATAAATAGAATAATAGGTGATACATAAAGAAAAGATTTTGATGTGAATCAATCTTGAACTGTGTTATATGATGTTGGTATTACGGAGTGAAACGAAGGAACAGCAACTCATCTCACGAAAGGAGGGAAATTGGATTTGTCTAACCTTCGATGGGTTAAAATAGAAACTTCCGGAATTTAAGCTTTATGATATAATATGGGGAAAGAGATATTTATCAATTCTTATTTTTTCATATTCATCATTTATAGAGATTTTTTAAAATCGGGTAATATGAGGTATTTCCTCAAGATGGATGATTTGTGTGAACTCTTTCCTCATCTTTTAAGTCCATCATTAACATATTCCCACTCTGATGTGTGACAACATATTTTCAAACAAATTGTCGTCTTTAAATTTTTGATATGAGTCCGGATTGGATGTATGAGATGGATTTAAATTTAGTTGAAACCAATATATGTTTCATTTCGATTTACCTCTGCCTGACATATATGATCCTCTTTTAGGAATAGATTTAAAGAAAAATAAAAGTAATGAAAATTTACGGAAACATATTTAAAAACTCAAGCAACATATTAGACAAAAAAAATGATTAACTTTGAAGGGTCCTTATATTTTAATAAATTCCATAATTAAATAAACACAAATATAAAAATGAATAAAACCATCTATAAATTCATTGTAGTTTATTTATTGTTTATAAATGCCGGTTGCTCTACAGATCTTGATCCCCTTTATGACAGAATAGAAAATGTAGAATCTCAACTCTCTTTATTAGATCAAAATATTAAGGCTTTGCAGGATGCATGGATGAGCAATAAAATAATCTCTAATATTCAATATATTACCAAAAGTGATCCCGAAGAGGGGAAAATTGACGGATGGCTATTGAGTTTTACAGACGGTAGCCAACTTGAGATATATAATGGGCGTGATGGCTCAGATGGTAAAGAAGGAGTTGAGGGAAAAGACGGAAAAGATGGGCTGACGCCTTACCTTCGGGTTGACAGTGAAGGATTCTGGATCGTTTCTTATGACGGCAATAATTATGAATATATGTTAGACAGTGATGGGAATAAAGTTTGTGTTTACGGAGTTGACGGAAAGGATGGCCTTGACGGGAAAGAAGGAGTTGACGGAAAAGACGGAGTTGACGGAAAAGACGGAAAGGATGGGGAAGATGGTGTTTGTGTCAGAGTCGTGGTCGACAATATGGGATATTATACATTTGAGCTTTACCATCCCTCAGCTCCTGACGAAGTAATAGAAAACATTTCAACCCCTTATAGTTCTGACCCCTCTGCAACAATCTCATCCATAGTGAGGGAAGATTATTCAGGGAAGGTGACATTTACTATGTCTAACGGTGAATATTATGAATTCAGACTTCAGCAGGTAGTGCCTACTGCATTGATTATACTAAGCATCGATGACATTAAATTCAATACACCGGCACAAGAAATAAGTTTCGACTTTCGGGTGAATCCTTCCAATATAATATTTAACTATAATGTAACGAGCGCTGACTGCAAAATTAAACTGGAATATATTAACAAAAATGAAGCCTATAATAATGGAAGTTATCCTGTTGAGATTTCCAATATCATTGCTGCAAAAGATGAAACCGGGAAATTGATTGACGGTCAGTATACTGTCACCCTTAAGGATACAGGCGACAATATTTACTCTTATCGTGAGGGTGTATATTTGACGCTGCAATATACTGACCCGAATGGAGATGAAGTTTATATTACATCCAATGTCTTTGCTATAGAGTTTGATAGCCAACTGCCGCTGATTTTGCAGGGGAATATACCAATAGCAATTATAAACACCCCAACTGCCATAACGAGTAAAGACTATTGGACAGAAGATTGCACGATATCGATATTGAATGCGGGAGAATATAATGAGGTCTATGAAATGGTTCAATTAAAAGGAAGAGGAAACACAACTTGGGGAGCTCCTAAGAAACCTTATGCAATTAAATTAGATAAAAAATCAAATGTTCTTGGCTTTCCAAAACATAAGAGATGGGTATTGCTGGCAAACTATTATGACAAGTCTAATTTACGTAACGAATTAGCCTTCTTTATGAGTAGAATGAGTTCGGAGATAACCGATCCCGGATTAGTATATACACCCAGAACTGATTACATCAGAGTGATAATGAATGGTGAATATCAGGGGTTATATCAGCTTACCGAACAACTGAAAATAGATAAAGAAAGAGTAGATGTAGGAGATGATGGGTTTTTATTAGAAATAGATGCCAGAGCCGGACAAGATCCAGAAGACATTTATTTTAAAATACCACATATTACAGAACCTATAGTTATAAAAGATCCTGACGTCGCAAAAGGAGATGAAAGTTATAATTATGTGAAGAGTATTTTAGAAAAGGCAGATGCAGCATTATTTGCGGCGAATTTCAAAGATGGAGAAAATGGATATAGGAAATATATAGATATTGATTCTTTCATAGATTGGTATTTGATTAATGAAATCACAAAAAACAATGACGCTATCTTTTTTTCCAGTTGCTATATGAATCTTGAGAGGGGTGGGAAAATAAAAATGGGACCTATATGGGATTATGATATAGCGATGGGAAATTACCCTCCTTCTTGGTCTGAAAATTCTTCCTATGTAAATGATTATGAAGGTTTTTGGATTAAACAGAATGTCAATTGGTATATAAGGTTGTTTCAAGATCCTGTGTTTGTTAATAGAGTGAAAGAACGGTTTGGATATTATTATTCCAATAGGAATAAAATTTATGAATATCTTGAAAAAGAACGGAATTTGATTAGCGAATCTGTATTAGAAAATGATATGAAATGGCATTTTTATTCCAATCCTTTTGATAAAGAGGTGATTCTCAAGAACCATTTTCAGGAATGTAAAGCTATCAACGATTGGTTAGAAGGACGATTTGAATGGATGAATAAAGCTATCTCAGAGGTATAGAATTAGGAGATGAGAATCAATAAATAGCTGTGAAGGTGTCATAGCTCAGTTGGTAGAGCAAAGGACTGCAAATCCTTGTGCCCCGCTTTGATTCCTGGAGATATCATAGAAAATAAAACTCAAGTAATTGATTAGCAGCTACTTGGGTTAATTTTTGTCTTCAACTCCTCAAAATTGAAGGCAATCTGAAGGCAACTTCACAAAACATATTGTAAACTTGTTTTTGCTTATAAGCAGTCTAAACTATTCCAATCTTTCAAAGATTGGAATAAATTGACTTAGGTGGAGGCATTCTGAAGGTAAGATCATAA
This sequence comes from Muribaculaceae bacterium, assembly GCA_022510385.1. GTDB lineage: Bacteria > Bacteroidota > Bacteroidia > Bacteroidales > Muribaculaceae > Lepagella. The sequence continues at coordinate 4,556 of JAFLTQ010000004.1, forward strand.
AGATTTAGTTTTTACGAGTGGTAGGATTAGGTAACCTATTAGATCCTAACCTTTTTTACTGAATCATTCTCCAAAATTAAGAGACTTCTCTAATTAAGAGCTTCTCTTATCACGAGCCTTCTCTAATTAAGAGATTTCTCTCGAATTCCTCAATCTGGGTTATCTCTGTACCCGGCACAACTACGTGCATTTACAAAATTAGAGTATGGAAATTTATACTTAATTTTGAAGTTTAGATGAGGCCTCTATTTTCTGTCATAACTTTCTTGATGCTTTCCATCTTAAAAATGGAGAGCCAAAATGTTGATACAGATACAATTCATGTGAATGAATTGAAAGAAATAGTGGTTACGGATTTATCTGCCCGCAACCGGATTATGAATTCGCATCCGGGGAGTGAGACTTTGGAACTTATCAAACTTTCCCTCACTCCTCAATTGTTTGGAGAAGCCGATATAATAAAATCGCTAGCTTTATTACCGGGAGTGAGGAATGAGGCTGATGGTGCCGGAGGATTTGAAGTGAGAGGGGGCAACGCCTATCAAAATCTTGTTACAATGGACGGTATGTCGCTTTATAATCCTTCGCACATGATGGGAGTGTTTTCTACATTTAATGAAGATGCCATGAGCCATGCAACGCTTCATAAAGGTCCTATCCCTGTAACTTTCGGAGGAGCATCCTCTTCTGTCCTGGAAACACATATGAATGTGGGGAATCACGAAAAGTTTAATTTCTCAGGAACGATAGGAATTCTTAATGCCAAAATTTCTGCTTCAGGACCCATTGTAAAAGATAAACTGACTTTTCAGGTCTCGGCTCGTCGCTCTTACGTAGATTTATTTTTGAAAATTATCCCTCAGTATAAAGGGACGGTGATGAATTTTTACGATATCAATGCAAAAGTAAGATATTTAGCCAACTCCTCTAATATTATAGATTTATCATTTTTTGCCTCACGGGACAATCTTGCGGTCTCCAAATTGATGGATCTACATTGGGGCAACCTGGCAGGAAGTGTCAACTGGCTTGCAAGAAAAGATGACTGGTCATTCACCACTACGGCATCTGTCACTAATTATACCACAGATATGGGCATGAATATCATGGATGCCAATCAGACGTTGACAGAATACATCCGGGCATATAATCTTAACGAAAGGATTTACTACGAATTTTCGGATAATCATAACCTGGAATTCGGTCTGCGTTCAGAATTGTTCCAGGTGAAATCGGGCGACATGATGATTCGTGAAACAAGACAAAGAGAAATGCGTTCGGGTTGGGAGAATTCCTTATGGATTAAATATGAAGGTAATTTCTTTTCAAAACTACAACTTGAATTGGGAATAAGAGGCTCGTTATTTTCAGCCATATCCCAATCAAGATTCCATTATTTCACATCCTTATACGAACCCTCTCCGGAATTTAATTCAAAAACCTATTTTAATCCGCAGCCAAGAGCGAGCCTTAAATATCAAATAAATGAAAATCACAATCTGAAAGCAGGGGTTTCAGTGGCCACTCAAAACCTTCATGGCATAAGATCTACCTTCACCACCTTCCCTTTCGACCGATATGCACTGACATCTGCATTTGTAAAACCGGAAGTGGCTACCCAATATTCCTTGGGATATGCAGGAATGACTTCTAACGGTCTGTTAGACTGGAGTGCGGAGATTTATTATAAAACTATGCAAAATGTCTATGATTACAAAGATGGAGTCACAATGTTTTCCAGAATCAACTTGGAGAGCCTTATATTGAATGGGAAGGGTAAAAGTTTCGGCCTTGAATTGATGCTACGCAAGAATTTTGGAAAATTGACAGGCTGGGTTTCTTACACTCTTTCAAAAACAGAGACTAAGATACCCGGAATCAATGATAACAGATGGTATAAGGCATCCAACGACCGCAGAAATGATATCGCGGTTGTAGCCCTTTATGATTTTAATGAAAAATGGAATGTTTCCGCCTCATGGACATATGCTTCCGGCCGACCTTTGACAGCACCGGATGCCAAGTATACTATAGCCGGAGTCACTTGCTATTATTATTCAGAAAGGAATTCCTATATCACCCCGCCTTCACATCGGCTTGATGTTTCGGCAAGGTATATTAAAGAGGGGAAAAGGGTTACTTCAATAGTTTCTTTCGGCATTTATAATTTATATGCCCATCAGAGTCCCTTTGTAATCTACTTTGAAGATGACGACACAAAACCCTCAGGCACCCGGGCTGTGCAACGATCTTTATTCAGCATCCTCCCTTCCGTTTCTTACACTATTAAATTCTGATGAAAAGACTTCTCGCTATAATTCCCATCTTATTTTTCTTTCTCATCTCTTGTGAAAAAGAACTTGATTTCAAGTATCACTATGTGGAGCCACAGCTTGTGATTGAAGGAGTTCTTTCCACAGAGGGAATAAAGGTGTCTTTAACAACTACCACCCCAATGGATGAAAAAATAGAGGAGGATTATTTGACGGATGCTGAAGTTTATCTGGCTGATCTTACAGAGGCGCAAGAATATGAATTGCACCCTGATATTAACGGCATTTTCAAGAATAACTGTATTCCGGTCATAGGTAATGAATATCAGCTGAGAGTTTTACGTAACGGGAATGAATACACCTCCACATGCCGGATGCGTCCTGCTACAAAGATACTGAACCTTATGTTTCAATGGATCAAGATGCCTTATGACCATGTTGCCGTTTTGCAGATCACATTTGCTGACTTAGAAAGCTACGAAGATTACTACTGGATTAAGATACTTCGGAATGGCGCGCCCTATAAATGGATAATGTCTGACGACCGCAGTGCCGCAAACGGAGTGATCACAGAAGCAATTATGACCACACGCATGGATTTAAGCGAGGAAGATGAAAAAGATATTTTAAGGGATGGAGACGAGGTGACCGTGGCAATAAACACAATTTCAAGAGAAATGTATGATTACTTAGTAGCCATTGAAAACAACAGCAACGGACCGGCCATGTTTGAAGGAGACTTTTGTCTCGGTTATTTCATGGCCTCCGATTACGTTTCATCTTCGATTATCTTCCGTCCTGATGAAATTACCAACTATGAATTTTTTATGGAGTCGGATTAGGATTAGGAGCCTTACAGGTTTGATATATGGGGAAATTATTGCTCTTACAGTATTTGTCTTTGAGATAGCCTTCAGCAGCGCGTGGCTCGAATATTTTCGCTTCGGACCACTCGAATGGATATGGCGATGTCTCACATATCTCAGGATATTCCCTATAAGAAAACAGCGGAACTCTGATCATTCCATATCGGAGATGATTGGAACTCTATATCTCCGAAATATTCCGGTCTGTGAAAATCGGGAGTTTCAGTATCAATAGGTTGCCATGACAAGAAATGCGGATGGGGGAGAAGGTCACCGCACTTATAAAAATTGGCCCGAGCCTTTAATCCTTTGAATGATTCAAAATCATGGACAAAAAAAGCTTTCAGAGGTATCTGAAGGGAAAGACGCCATATGCCGTCTGATTTCCTGCATTCAAAAGGTTCAGAACCTAAAGAGGCGACTCTTTTTATTGAATCGAGCACTGCTCCGGGAGCATATATGACATTTTCCTTCCTGCTTTTTCTATGGCTCATTAAAACTTTTCCGATAGAATTTGCCTCTATATTATAGTAACCCTCCTTGTCAAAGGAAATGAAGAATTCTACACAGGAATCCTTACTCACTTTCCCGTTATCTTCCCCTATTTCAGCCCTCACAAATTCTTCTTTCACCGAAAAATCAAGATAAAGCAGATCGCCGGAATGCCACATATGACAAAAAGCCTCCGAATCAGACGGATAATCTTTGCTCCAATTATGGCAATTTATCTCTACTTTCAAAGCTTCCCGAGGGGGTTCGCTATTCCATTTTTTTATAAAAGGTATGCTAATATTTCCTGGCATCGTATTAGAGTATATTAAAGTTAATGCTTGATTTAAATGCCCCCGGTGATTTTTTAAGAAGGAGAGGGGTCAACTTATGTTGCCACTACTTAGGTTTATGATAAGCGAATCAATATTGTTTTTCATAAACTGAATTCCAGTCAATTTCGGATGTGGATTGTGCCACCGGAACATGCTTTAGTGAACTGCCTTTCGGCACCAATATCACAGCTTGTAATGCATCTTGAGGAGCTGATATATTCTGCCAACCCGGTGCATAAACTTTTCCGGTTTGATAGTCAACCCATTCTATATTTCCGGGAAGATAGACGTCTCTGCCGGACGCCCCGGATTCCAATATAGGAGCCACCATTATTTTTGACCCCAACAAATATTGATCATCTATTTTCCATGCTCCGGGATCATCGGGATATTCCAGAAATATTGCCCTGAACATTGGCCATCCATTGGCGGATGATTCTTCAGCCTCTTCAATAATATAAGGCATCAAAGAATATTTCAATTCGGCTGCTTTTCTGAAATAGTCTATAAATTCTTTATTTTCAAACAACCATGGTTCTGTGGGAGGAGCACCGTGAGCTCTGGAATGAGAAGTGAGGAAACCCATAGGGAGCCAGCGTCGGTAAAGTTCCTCAGGAGTATCTGTGACAAAACCACCGATATCATGGCTCCAGAACGGGAAGCCCGATAATCCCAGAGAAAGACCTGCATGAATTGTCCCAAGCATCCCGGCTGAAGTCGTGGCTGCATCGCCACCCCAATGCACAGGATACCTTTGTGAGCCTGCCCATGCTGAGCGAGCCCAGATAATATTTTCTCCGCTCGTGGCTTTAGTGACATCCGACACAGCTTTGTTATATCTTAGAGGATACAGATTATGCTCTTGCCAACCGGTCTTGCCATTATGATACACTGCATTGATCGGAGCTCCTTCTCCAAAGTCTACCTTTATAGCTCCGACTCCCATATCTATCAGATTCCCTATTTTATCCTGATACCACTCAACTGTGGCGGGATTAGTGAAATCCAATACCACATCCTCATAGGGAAGAGTGCCCTTACCGTTATGTACATATAAATCTTTCTCGATAAGTTCGGGGAAATATTTATTTCCCGGCACAAAATAAGGAAGTTGCCAAAGACTAATGTGAAAACCCTGGTTTTTCAGGTCGTCAATCATTTTTTTTGGATTCCGGAAACGTTCTTTAGAAAATTCATAATCACATTCCCAGTCTGTTTCAAACCAACCGGTATCGAAATGAATCACATCGCTTGGTATTTTATATTCACGAAGTTTTGAAGCAACTTCCCGACCTTCTTCTTCGGTGAAATAGCTTATTCTGCTCATCCACGTCCCGAAGCTCCATAAAGGAGGCATTTCAGGCTGACCTGTCAGAGACGTGTATTCCGATAGAATTTGCTTAGGAGAGCCAAAAAATATGAAAAAATCCATATCCTCATCATTCATATATATTTTATTGGCTCCGATGTAGCTCTGTCCCACATCCAGAGTGACGGGTTCTGATGTATGCATAAAAATTCCATATCCTTTATTACTGAAAAAGAATGGAATTGGTTTATACATATCCGGAGTTTCCGGACCTTGAGGATCTGTAACGAAAAGATTTATCTTTTGACCCATTTTATTTAACCCTGCAGGCGATTCGCCGAGACCAAATATTTTTTCATTGGGACCTAAAGATAACACAGGGTTTATGGAACGGGAGTTATCTGATCCTCTCTTTATAAAACTGAATGGATTAATCTTTACCTGAGTACTGTCATTATCAACCCATGCTCTGGTTTTTGTGAGTTCTTTACCATCCTTATCTTTTATAATGATTCTCCAAGGATGAGATTTAATGGTGACGCTTCCCTCTTTGGATGCATACGTTATATCCCCATTGTCTGACTTTATTACCTTCCAGCCATCTTTATTTTCAAGAGGTGTCTTTACAAGCATCAGGGATGAATCTGAATTTTCATAAAATGGGGCAGTATGCACTTTTACCCTTATTGTATTAGCATTTATGGGAGTGATGGAAAAGTCCAGTTCGGGATCTTGTGGATAGGCTGTATCAGGGAAATCCAGCGATTGCAGCGGCTGAAGCAAAAATGTATTTGTATTGAAAGCCTGACGCGGCATTAGCTGCCGACGTTTCCACTTTATCTTCCCCTCTCCTGTAGACTCGTTAAAAGAAGAGAGTGAGTCTGCTATAAAATATGTGTTTGATAGATCGTTGAAATCCGCACTCACGTCTTTAGGCAGAGAAAGTAGGTAGGGATGGTTGTTGACTGTTGTTATTTCTCCGTGTAAAAAAGGAATAGAGCACGAACTTATGATTAAGGATAAAATAAGTTTTTTCATGGTAAAATAATTTATAAACTCGACCCGGAAACAAATTTACAAAAAAATGATTAATATTGATACAACCGTTTATTTACGGAGATCTTCTCTTATCTTAAGGATAACTAATAAATGAGCATCTTAGAGCTCTATGTTTCTGTTATTTTTTTGTAATTTTAGGGGAGAAATATATAAAAAGATGAGAAAGCTATCAATCCTCTTTATCGTTTTAATTTCATGTTTTGCTTTAATTGATGGAAAGACTGTTCTTTTCATTGGCGACTCCATAACCGACGGTAACTGGGGATCTCCCAACAAATATCCTTGTAGCAGTGAAGAAAGAAACATCTATGACCGCAACCATATTTTAGGGCATGGATATGCAGAAATGTCTGCAGGATATTTCATGGGGGAATATCCTGATAGCGGTTTTTATTTTATCAACAGAGGAATCAGCGGCGAAACTTTAGGTCAGATTGCAGCAAGATGGCAAAAAGATGCCATTTCTCATAATCCCGATGTAATATCTCTGTTGTGCGGCACCAACGATATTCATTATTGGCTTGAAGGGAACCCATCTTCAATAGAGGAATTTAATTTTGAATCATATCTAAATTCACTGGACTCCCTTGTAATTTCAACTAAAGAGGCTCTCCCTGAATGTACGATTTTATTATGTACCCCGTTTGTTGGCAAAGCCGGTTGGGCCGGCAACAAGGCCGATTATAAATTAAGAGAAGCAGCCGTAGACAGTATAGCCTCAATCACTCGCCGGGTAGTTGCCAAGCACTCAAATCAAAATGTCAGTCTGGTTGACTTTAATCAACTTAAGGAAATACTTAAACAAGAAAATCCGAATACTGAATATTGGATATGGGATGGCATCCATCCCACCACCGCAATGCATTATCGCATGGCTAAAGAATGGATTGCTCACTTTGAAGGTTTCAAATGTTTAAAAAGATGATACCGAGAATAGTGTCAATGAATATTGGTAGAGACTGTTAAAGGGAGATCGGAACTGGAAGAGCCAATCAGGAATTTTACTTGTCCCGGTTCCAACACCCATTGATGACTATTTTCATCCCATTTGGTAAGATCCTTCAATTTTACCTCTATAGGAACAGAAATTTTTACATTAGCAGGCACATTAACTTTCCGAAAAGCTCTCAATTGTTTCTTAGGACGTAAAGAATCCTTGGATTCAGGATATGTGGTATACACCTGAATCACTTCTTCACCCTCCATTTCTCCTTGATTGGATAAATTTACATTGATTGTAAGGATTTCGTCAAGGTTGTTTGAATTTAAATTATTTTTATCGATATCAGCTGAATTATAGACGAAGTCAGTATAACTTAATCCATAACCGAAGGGATACAAAGGCTCTCCTTCAAAATACATATAAGTTCTTCCGTTAGTTATATCATAATCCATCATATCAGGAAGGTCAGTGATATCTTTCACCCATGTCTGGGTGAGTCTCCCGGAGGGGTTTACCTTGCCTGTTATCACGTCTACAAGTCCATTCCCCGTTTCTTGTGACGAATGGGTGAAATGGAGAATTGCAGGCAGATTCTCATTGCTCCAATTAATAGTGTATGGGAATGAAGACTGGAGTACAAGCACGGTATTAGGATTTGCCTTATAAATCTGCTTGATCATATCCTCGTTAGGAAGATTAAGCGACCTTCTGTCGACAGCCTCTCTACCGTCGGAAGGGACCGGACAGAAATTCCAGTCAGGCTTGGTGCCATAAGGATGATTGCCGGCCACTACAAATACAATATCCGCTTCTTTGGCTATCCTTTCAGCCTCGCTCATACGATTATCAGGCACACTCAAAACTTCAATCCCAAGAGGATTAAAAGTTTGTTTGAATGCTTCTAAAATAGTTACAGAATAATCAGGATTCCCACCATACCAATCTTGTATCACTTCATTTATATGTTCACCCACAAGGGCTATTTTCTTTATTCCCTCTGTTTTAAGGGGCAGAAGGGTATTACCGTTGATTGGCGCATTTTTTAATAATACAACACTTTTTGCGGTAGCTTCCCGCGCCAGGGACTTGGCATAATCTTGTCTCCATGGTGCCGGAGAATTTTTTGAAACATAATAGGGAGTCTTGGTGATGTCCGGATCAAGCAAACCTAATCTTAATGCCACCTTCAAGTTCCCTCTCAAAGCTTTATCAAGGTCTTTCTCTGTTACCAATCCTGAATTAACCGCTGTGGTCAAAGGTTCTTTATATCTGTCTAAGAATTGTCCCAGCCCGGCTTTTACAACCTGCGCCGCCGCTTCCGGCAAAGAATCCACATAATGGTGACTCGTAAAGAGCATTGTCATTGCTCCTCCATCAGTACAAATTATTCCATCCATATCCCATTGAGGTCTCACCACCTCATCAAGAACCGGATGAACAGCCATAGGAATTCCGTTCCATCCGTTGTAAGCAGCCATGAAGGCACGGCTTCCCCCCTCTGTGATACCCTTCATGAAGGGATAAGAATAATATTCGTGAAATAATCTTTCAGAGAAATTGGAAGAAGTGGAATCGCGTCCGAATTCGTTGCTGTTGGCAAGAAAATGTTTCATAAGAGAGGCAACCTTCCAGTAACGGGGATTGTCACCCTGCATACCTTTAACCTTTGCCACAGTCATTGCAGCCGTCAAAAACGGATCTTCACCGAAAGATTCCTCTGTTCGCCCCCACCGGGGATCTCTTGCCAAATCTGCATTGGGGGCTCTCATTACCAGATTATGAGGCAGAGTGTCCTGACTGAAATACCATCTCATTTCATCAGCTGTAAGCTTCCCTATCCTTTCCACCAGGTCAATGTCCCAGGTCTCACCCAAACCGTATGCCTGTGGATGAATGGTGGTGGGCTGACTGTAGGTATTGGCAGGCCCTCCAATCTGCAAACCATGCAACCCTTCAAAGTGGCCGCAGTCAGGAATCCCAAGGCGTGGCACTCCAAGATTTGTACTGAAAAGATCTATCTTTTCTTCAAGAGTTAATAGACTCAAAAGATTTTCAATTCGTTCATCATCACTTCTTGTGGTGTCTTGAAATATCTCTAATCCTTTGGCATCGAGCGCAAAGAAATTTAACGCCAACAAGCATGATATTATAACTTTTTGCATTTCTTTTTTTCTCTTAAAGAGGTTGGTATTTAAAATATTTGAAAGTAGCTTCCGGATTATCTTTCCCTACACAGTAAAGGCCTAAAATAATCCCCGTGAAACCGCCGGCAGTTTCTGAACTTAGATATTTTGTATCAGCATATCCAAGATTATAGAAATTTTGTCCCCCGTCTGTAGAATACAAGAAACTATAATTATTTGTGTCGCCCATTATCTTCAGAATAGCTGAATTCCCTTCAATTTCCAATGAGGCTTCATGATGATAAATGGAGCCGAGCCAATAATCCACATTTATAGTATACCCTTTTTCTCCCTTGGCAAGATAAATATCATAATGTGAATTTGAATCCATAAAGGCAGTCAATCCGGCTTGCGACCCCGGTTGAGATGCATCCAGACTCAGTGAAGTTATGGCTTCAAAATTAATATGCTGTTGTCGATGACCTACAAATGTAGGATATTCTATAGAGTTCAGATCCCATTCATTACCTTTCAATACCAGACCTTTTTCTGTGAATGAATAATTCCCATCTACCGGTTTTCTTAAATATACCCAGTCATATCCCAACTTATCTATTTGAGTAAAATCAAGATTCTGACTCCAGTCGGTTTGAGGGTGTAGCTCTCCTTGTATTGGGAGATTGGCTTCCATCTTGGTTTGAATAGGTTTGTTACCATTTACTACAGGCCAGCCATTGTCATCCCATACCATAGGGACAAGGTAAGTCTCTCTGCCGGTGAGGTGATTCATTCCTACTTGAGGTCTGAAAGCAAGACAGACGAGCCACCAGCTTCCATCGGGAGCCTCTACTATATCGGCATGGCCCGTTCCTTGAATCGGATTATGCTGACCCGCCTGATTGCAATGGGTCAGTATAGGATTATCGGGATTAGATTCATAAGGACCATAAATATCTTTTGAACGTGCAATAGTTATCATATGAGCGAATTCCGTTCCTCCCTCTGCAGCCAAAAGATAATACCAACCATCTTTCTTATAGATATGCGGACCTTCGGGATAACGACCTCCCGTTCCACCCCATATTTTTCGGGAAGGCGATAATTGCTTGCCGGTGACCGGATCAATTTCACACAGATATATGGCATCGTCGGGGTTACTTGTGAAGTAACATTTTCCATCTTCAAAATAGAAAGATGGATCTATCCCTCCTTGCTTAAGCCAAATTGGATCGCTCCATGAGCCTGCAGGATCGGTGGCAGTAACAAAGAAATTTCCACCATGAGTTGTATTCGTATTTATCATGTAGAACACACCATCGTTATAGCGTATGGTAGGAGCATAAAGACCTCCCCAACTGAAAGTGCCGGATAAGTCCATCTGTTCGGGCCGGTCGATGACATTCCCGATCTGTTCCCAGTTCACAAGATCCCGACTATGCCATACAGGAATTCCCGGGAAATATTGGAACGTGCTGTTTACAAGGTAGTAATCACTGTCTACCCTACAAATGCTCGGATCGGGATAAAAACCGGGTATTACCGGGTTGGTATAGGTATGGGCGATGGCTGTCACACTCATTAATGACGCAACAACTACAAATGTGTATTTTTTCATATTTAAACTTATTTTTCTTTATAAATAGTGACTGAAGCCGGAATAAGGCCATCAGAAACAGCCTCCACTTGAATCGGATCTCCACTTCCATCAGTCTGAATTATCACAAGGGCTTTTCCATTGAACAGCTTTCTATGGTCATCTTTAAATCTTTCCATAGAGGTTGGTGACCCGTTATCTACTCCTGCAATAAAACCGCCGCCTGTTACATTGAATTTGATATCGTTATCGGCTATAGGGTTCAAATTCCCGTTTTCATCGGTAACCTCCACCGTGATATATGAGAGGTCGTTTTCTCCGGCTTTAATCAAGCTTCGATCAGGTGTGAGTATAATATTTTTAGGTTCCTGAGAGGTGGTTCGAGATTGTTTGGCAACAATTTTTCCATTCTTATCGTAACTGACAGCTTCAATAGTTCCGGTTTCAAACGGCACTCTCCACATCACATGATAGGGATTTCTTTCGGGATCTTTACTTCTCTTACCCAAGGATTTTCCGTTTAGGAATAATTCCACCTCGTCTGCATTGTTAAAATAAGCCCATACATCCACTATATCCCCTTCCTGCCAATTCCAATGCGGGAAAATATATAGCAACGTTTCTTCCGGTATTAATTCCGCTTTATACATATAGTAGACATCTTTAGGGAAGCCGGCCAAATCCACAATGCCGAAATAGGAACTTCTGGCAGGCCAGCCATAGGGGGTAGGTTCCCCGATATAATCAAATCCGGTCCAGATAAATTGTCCGGAAATGAAATCATTGTCGAGCACATGTTGAAGTGCGCTCTCATGATGATCTCCCCATGGAGCCCGCATGTTGTCGTAGGCAGAGGCTGCAAAGGAAGGATGATAGTAAGGTTTATCCCAACTGTCCGGAGCCAATATTATTGAATCAGAGGGATTAGTATAATAACCGCGTGTCTGTAAAGCTGATACACTTTCAGTGATTATGAAAGGTTTTCCGGGAAAATTGGTTGGCACATCTTTAAACCAATCCTGGTGATAATTATATCCTATTAAATCCAAGGCTCCCGATTTGAAAAGGTGGTTACCGGGAGAAGGTTCATTGTTCCCGGCAGTCACAGGCCGCGTCGGGTCAATTTCCCTCACCATGTCTGCGAGTTTCTTTGTGAGCAATGAATTGACAGACATTTCTCCCTCAGACGCCAACATATCGGCACTATGCCCAAAATTGAGTATCATATTAGCTTCTTCAAGAGAAAGAGTGTCGGCAGAAGCATCGCTCCATTGTTCGAGCACCTCATTTCCAATGCTCCACATCATAACCGACGGATGGTTTCTATCCCTAACTATCAAATCGGTTAGGTCCTTTTCATGCCATTCATCAAAATATCTTGCATAGTCGTGGGGCGTTTTTCTTTTTCTCCACATATCAAATGCTTCATCCATGACTATAAATCCCATGCTGTCGGTCAGAGCCAGGAGTTCGGGAGCAGGCGGATTATGACTTGATCGGATTGCGTTGACTCCCATTCCCCGTAGAATTTCAAGTTGTCGCTCAATAGCTCTTTTATTTACGACTGCACCCAATGCACCGGCATCATGATGGAGACAGACTCCATGAATCTTAATAGGTTCTCCATTAAGGGAGAAACCTTTTTCTGCATCAAAGTTGAAATATCTCACGCCAAAGGGAGTCTCATAGGTGTCAACCTTTACATTGCCTTCATATACTTCAGTGACAGCCTTATACATGCAAGGATTTCCGATACTCCACAGACAAGGATTATAAATTACCAAGTTTTGTGTCAAGGTGGAGTCAGAAAGATTTACCGGTGTTCTGGATGTCTCAGACACCATACTCCCACGGGAATTCAAGATTATGGTCTTTATATCGGGATTAATATTTCTTTTCCCGATCTCAAGCGTGGTTACTACTTTTACCGTAGCCCTATCTTGCGACACCTCCGGGGTAGTGATATATGTGCCCCATAGTTTTACATGTGTCGGATTCAAAACCCTTAACCAGACATTCCGATAGATTCCACATCCCGAATACCAGCGGGAGTTGGGTTGCTCATCATTATCAACTTTAACCAGAATGGTGTTTTCTTTACCAAATTCGATAAAGGGAGTAAGGTTATAAGAAAAAGATGAATAACCATAAGGACGTGTGCCAAGTTTATGGCCGTTAATCCAAACAGTCGTATTCATATAAGCACCGTCGAAATCGATATAGATTTCTTTATCTTTATCCGCCTTCGAAACCTTAAATAATTTTTTATACCATCCTATACCTCCCGGAAGGGCTCCACCCCCGGGGCCCGATGGATTATTTTCAGAAAAATCTCCTTCAATAGCCCAGTCATGAGGAAGGTTAAGCGTTCTCCATTTTCCGGAGACAGTGTCATTCCCTAACTTGAAATCCCAGTCGGAGTTAAACGAAATAGCCCTTGAGTCGGCTGCATACATCAAAGAAGCTGTGGAAGTGAATAACATCGCTCCCACAACCATTATTTTTCTAATAGTTAGCATATTAATTGCCAATTTAAACAGATTGTTCAGATTTTCACTTCTACGGCTTTGCCGTCATAGCTTATTTGTTGACCTTTCGCCTCACGGTTGAAACCGGCTTTATTATCTTTCCCAACTTTTATAATATTGAATTTTCTTTCAACCGGCATGCCGTTAAATTGTCCCTGACGCTCTCCAATCCTCAATGTAGAGGTTGTGTCGTCGTAAGTTATCGGAATATTAGTAAATTCACCTTTCTCATAATTGTAGTTCAGACCCTCATCTTCATAAAGGTTGAATTCTCCGTTTGCACCTTCATAGACAAATAATGTAATGTCGCCTCCGGGATTTTCACCGGTCCATTGAATCTCAGGACCGAGCGGCAGGATCGAGCCCCCTTTCACAAATAATGGCATCCTTTCATAAGGAGCATCCGCCACTATTTCTCCCGAGCCGGCATTGGCGCCGGAATACAGGTCATACCATACATATCCTTCGGGCAGATAAACCTTACGATTGCGGGCACCATATTCATATACGGGAGCAACCATGAGAGCAGGACCAAACATATATTGGTCGCCGATATCATAGGTTTTCTTATCGTTAGTGAAATCCATAGCCAAGGGACGCATGATGGTGTAATCATTGAAATGTGCCATACCTCCTAATGTGTAGATATATGGCATCAGGTCATAGCGAAGCTTGGTATAATATACAATGCTCTTATATGCCGGATGATTCTCCGGAGCTATATTATAAATTTCTCTCAATGGCCATTGACCGTGGGCTCTGTAGAGAGGAGCAAACGCTCCGAATTGGAACCATCTTGTATTAAGTTCACGCCATTCCTTTAAATCCTCATTTTCTACTCCTGTGCGGTCGAATACACCTTGACCCTTCATGAACTTATTCTGTACGCAGAAACCCCCTATATCCATAGTCCAGAAAGGAATACCGGCAGCCGCAAAGTTAAGGCCGGCAGAAATTTGAGATTTCATGTCGCCCCAGGTGGTGCCGATGTCGCCACTCCAGGTCACTGTGGAATAACGTTGTTGTCCGGCAAAGCCTGAACGAGTCAGAAGAAATACCCGTTTATCCGGATCTACACCCCTCTGTCCTTCATATATGGCATCTGCATTCATCAACCCATACGCATTGAAATATTCGGCTGAAGGACCCAAAGCTGTCGGAGTGATGAGATCTTTACGATATTGAATGTCGGTGCAGTCGCGAATATTCGGTTCTGAAGCATCCATCCACCATGCATCCACTCCCAGAGGGTATAGGTGGTCTTCCATCTGTGCCCAGAAAAGCTTTCGTGCATCCGGATCATAGGCGTCGTAGAAAGAACCAACATAACCGGGGCCGACCCAATCCCTGATACTGTCTTCGACGGCCAACCTATACATCCATCCCTTGTCATCAAATTCCTTGAAGTGCTCTGTTGATGCATAGAACTTCGGCCATACCGAAATCATAAAGCGGGCATTCATATTGTGGACAGAATCTATCATGCCTTTAGCATCCGGGAAACGTGCTTTGTCAAATTCATGGCTCCCCCATGAATCTTGTTCCCAATACAACCAGTCTTGAACGATATTGTCTAACGGGATACCTAATTCACGATATTTGGCGACAACACCAAGCAATTCATCCTGTGTATTATATTTTTCTCGACTTTGCCAATATCCCCATGCCCATTTAGGAAGAATTGAAGCTTTCCCGGTCAAAGTGCGGTAACCGGAAATAACGTCATCCATGGAGTCACCGTAAACAAAATAATAATCCTCCTGCTCCTGCATTTCGCTCCACCATTTCATCTTCAACTGATCTTTGGGGTCATTAGGAGCATACACGCGTAATCCGGCATAGGAAGTGCCGCCATCCGGTATCCAGTCAATCTTAATTGGATATTTCTTGCCGGCTTCCATATACATGGAGAATTTATAGGCATTGGGATTCCATGCCGTGCGCCATCGTTCAGGAGAAATAACTTCATCTCCAATTGTTATAGTCTGATAACCGGCATAATATTGAATAAATTTATATTCACCTGTCTCAAGCGGTTCTATTTCTCCTTCGTAGGAGACGTGGGCACCCTGGAAATTGAAATTTTTTGGAAGATTTACCACAGAACGTAGTTTATCGCTCCTGTCAAGATGTTCGAAATATATTGAATCTTCATTCCTGACAAGGGGTTCATCTCCGTTGGCCGGCACATAAGTACCCGTTAGCGACCCTTCTTGCCCATCTTTATTAAAAAGTTTGAAGACCTTTCCAAGTTGTTGATAATCTTCAGGATTGCCCCATCTCACCAGTGAATAGCTGTCCCATAAAATTCCATATCCGTCGGTAGAAATTATGAAAGGTACGGACACTTTAGTATTGTATTGAAACAATTCTTCATTCTTACCTTTATAATTAAATTCGTCGGCCTGGTGTTGGCCCAAACCATAAAGGCCTTCTTCATCATTGACCGACATGAATATCTGGCCTACAGAATAACCCTTCCTACCTTCCACCTCAATTGGATTGAAAGTTCTGCCGTTGGGTTGTTCAGCCGCCAGAATTTTTCCCACGCTGTCTCTGAAAATCACTTGACCTGTAGTGAGATTTATTGAAGCACTCATACAGGAAGTGGCAACAGAAACCGTGCTGTCAGTTTCAATCACTTCAAACTTAACATCTTTTTGGTAGGCTTGGGGAACAACTACCAGAGACTCCTTATCGGCAAACTTTTCATCAGGTGTGGCTGAAACACGTATTATTTTTTCATTAAGAACAGATAGACGAACAAGACGTGTGTCGGTTGGCATCTCCTGCTGCAGCTTTACAGTCACTCCGTCTTTAGTTTTTTTGACCGGTCCGGATGCACAACTACTAAGCAGAACCAATCCTGCCATCGCCATGTAAAGAGATTTGTTCATTATGTTTTAAGTTTAGTTTAATATTAGATTAAGGTTATTCTATATCTATAATTCACAAAGTAAACTATAAAAAGGCATTTAACAAAAAATTTATTTTAAATTTGCCTTAAATGTTTGGAAAGGTTTCTAAAAAGATTCCTTCCAAAATTAAAAGACAACCTGAATCCATGAAAAATACTCTAACCCTGTCTTTGAATAAAATTGTAATTTTATTTCTTTTCTTTATTACCCATCAGAATATTTTAGCCACAACATCCGTTCCCGATCCGGTTAATCCTTTGCCATCCCCTCAACAGTTGGAATGGCAGGATATGGAAATGTATGCCTTCCTTCATTACTCACTAAACACTTACACTGATCAAGAATGGGGCTTCGGAAATGAAGATCCGGAACTTTTCAACCCTTCCGACCTTGATGTGGCACAATGGGTGGAGGTGTGCAAAAGTTCAGGAATGAAAGGCATCATTCTTACTGCCAAACACCATTGTGGATTCTGCCTATGGCCATCTGCCTATACTGATTATTCCGTTGCTGCATCTCCATGGAAAGAGGGGAAAGGAGATATAGTGAAAGAATTGGCTGAAGAGTGTAGGAAACAAGGTTTGAAATTCGCTGTCTATCTGTCGCCTTGGGATAGAAACCATAAGGATTATGGTAATCCCGGATATGTGGAATATTTCCGTAATCAATTGGAAGAATTGCTGACAAACTACGGGGACGTTTTTGAAGTCTGGTTTGATGGTGCCAATGGTGGAAACGGATGGTATGGAGGAGCCAACGAAATACGAAAGATTTCTTCTGATTATTATCAATGGGATGAAATCTACAGGATGATACGTGAACTTCAACCAAATACGGTGATATGGAATGACAAAGGCCTCAGAGGAGATTTAAGATGGGTGGGAACTGAAGCCGGAAATGTAGGTGAAACTAATTGGAGTCTGCTTAACAAAGAGGGAGATGTGCCGTGGAATATGCTCCATTATGGGTTGGAAGATGGCGACACATGGGTGCCCGGTGAAACCAATACAAGTATTCGTCCGGGATGGTTCTACCATACATCCGAGGATGGAAATGTAAAAAGTCTTTCCAAATTGATGGATACATATTATAAATCCGTGGGAAGAAACTCTGTCTTGCTACTCAATTTCCCTATCATGCCTTCGGGCAGAATACATCCCACCGACAGTCTGCGTGGAAAATTATTCGCTGAGATGGTTAATAAAACATTTGAAGAGAATCTGGCAACTAAAGCAAAAGTCTCAGCTAATAATACACGTTGTAAAGATGGCAAATACAGACCGGAAAATGTCATTGACAATAATGACACTACATATTGGACCTCGGATGATGAGTTTGCCGAACCGATGCTTGAACTGGATTTCTCCACTCCTGTCAGAATGAACCGGTTTCTTGTCGAGGAATTCATTCCGTTGGGTCAAAGAGTGAAGAAATTTTCTTTACAAGCATTGATTGGCGATAAATGGATTAACCTTAAGGACGAACTTGCAGAGAACGGGGACGGACTAACCACGATCGGCCATCGACGCATCATCTGTTTCCCTGAAATTGAAGCTTCAAAGCTACGTTTCACTGTCAATGACAGTAAATCCGTGCCATTAATTTCAAAAATCGGAGTCTATCTGGCTCCTGAAATAGAAAAAGATAAAGAAGAAAACGGTGAAAAATTATCGTCAGACCTTCATATCTTCTTCGGAGGTGAAAATCAAATTTTTATAGACCTTGACAAAGAGAAAAGAATCAACGGCCTCAAATATCTTCCTCCCAGGAAAAACTCCGAAGGCACCATTACAAATTATTCTATCTGGATCTCAACTGATTGGGCTAATTGGGAGAAAGTGGCTTCGGGAGAGTTTTCTAATGTCGTAAACAATCCAATCTGGCAGAAAGTCAATTTTAACCCCACCACTGCAAAGATAATCCGATTGGAGGCTGACAGAATGATCGGCAACCGAGTGGCCTATGAGGATCTTGAGATATTATGGGATGATATAGCAGATGTACCTGACTGGGAAAATCCTGAAGTTATCGGAATCTCCAAACTTGATTATCATGCCACTTTGGAACTTCCATCTCTTCACAATCCCGAAATGAAATCCTTAGACGGCAGATGGGCTTTCAAATGGAGTAAAGATCCCGACAGCCGACCTGTCGGATTTGAAAAATTGGATTATAACACAGAGGCATGGGATTCCATTAATGTGCCCGGCAACTGGCAGACACAAAATTTCGGGAAACCTATTTATTCCAATATTCCATATCCTTTTCAAAGAGATCAACCTAAGGTGACATCTGAACCCCCTATGGATTGGTTTGCATATGAAAATCGAAATCCGGTTGGTTCCTACATCACTTATTTCGATATTACTCCCGAAATGACCGGTAAGGATATCATTCTTCATTTTGGAGGAGTTGAATCAGCAATGTATGTCTGGGTAAACGGAGAAAAGGTCGGGTATAGTCAGAACTCTATGTCTCCGGCTGAATTCGATATCACGGAATTTGTTAAGGAAGGCAGAAATAAATTGGCCGTTGAGGTCTACAGATGGTCGGATGGCAGCTATCTGGAGGATCAGGATATGTGGAGATTAAGTGGTATTTTCCGTCCTGTGGAATTATGGATAAGACCTAAAACCCGAATTGAAGATTACGCCATTATTAGTCAACCGGAAAATGATTTTCTCACCGCTGAAGTGGGTGCCAGAATCTCTACAAGACAGGCTCCTCTAAACTCCAATCAAAATTATATAGAATTAAAAATAGAGGGATTAAATACTAAAGGAGATTCCATAAACCTGTATTTTAACAAACCGCTTGAAGCCGGAGTAAATGATTACACTATTTCGGGTGTGATTGATAATCCGATTTTATGGTCGGCAGAAAAACCTTATCTCTATCAAGGATCCATTTCTCTAAAAGACAACGGGGATAATGAAATTGAAAGATTCCATTTCAATCTTGGCATCAAGAAGGTGGAAACAAAAGGTGAAATACTATATATAAACGGCCGGCCTGTAAAATTAAGAGGAGTCAACCGTCATGACCATCATCCACGCACCGGAAGATATGTGGATAATGCCACATTAGAGAAAGATGTCAGACTGATGAAACAGGCAAATATCAACTTCTTGCGTACTTCCCATTATCCCGACATGCCTTATCTCTATGAACTATGCGATAGTTATGGTATCTATGTAATGGATGAAGCCAATCAGGAATCTCATGGCTACGATATTGAAAACGCTATAATAGGAGATAATCCCTTGTGGAGGGCAGCCCATATAGACAGGGCGGTTTCTTTAGTGAAAAGAGACATGAACCATCCAAGTGTCATTTTCTGGTCGCTTGGCAATGAGGGGGGAGCAGGTTCCAATTTTAAAGCCATGCACGATACTATAGTAGCTTTAGACCCCACTCGTCTGCCTTATTGTGATAGCGACAAGCAATATTCAGCAATCTATGATGAAGCCTATATGCCGCCTGACAGCTTGAGGGTATATGCACAGAGAATTTCCGACAAACCTTTCATGATGAGGGAATATGCCCATGCGATGGGTAATTCTGTAGGAGGACTTCAAGAGTATTGGGACATCATTTACGCTGATCCCAGTATTGCCGGAGCCGCTGTCTGGGACTGGGTTGACCAAGGATTGGCAAAACCCATAGACGGAGGTCCACTTCGATATTCTTCATCTTTAGAGTTGCAAGACGACGAATTCTGGGCATACGGAGGCGATTTCGGTGATCGTCCTAATGATGCAAATTTCATGATTAACGGACTTCTGGCTCCCGACCGGACCCCACATCCCCATTATTATGAAGTGAAACATGTGTATCAACCTGTGAATTTCCTGAAAGAGGATAATGGTATAAGAATGATAAATAGAAACTATTTTACCGAATTAAATGAATATGACTATACTTACTCAATCCTCGATAATGGTGAAATTGTTTCTTCAGGAAAATTATATCCTGAGGATGATATGCTCATTATTCCTGAATTTCCGGAGTCGGATGGTGAAATATTGCTTAATGTAGAAGCATGCTTGAAGGAGGATTATCCCTGGGCTGAAAAAGGGTTCATAATTGCATATGATCAATTTATTCTACAGGAGGAAAAACCGAAGGAAAATATTGAAAAACCGTCTCACCATATCACTATTAATAAAGAAAAGAAAGATTACCTCATAACATCGGGGAAAAGTGTATACAAAATAAATTCTTTAGGTGAAATTCAGTCTTGGAATTTCAATGGCACCGAACTAATAGAAGCTCCTCTTGAACCTTATTTCTGGAAACCTGAAAACGACAATCAAAATTGGATGAGCGGCTACACCCGGAAATTGGGGATATGGGAAACCACCGTTCGAAACCGAGAACTAAAAAAGGTTGAAAACATCAATCAAGATAATGCTAAAGGTTTGAGGTACACATATCATCTGCCGATCGGAGCCAATTTATCTATAGAATATCTCTTTAAAGAGGATAGTAAGATAACGGTAACTGCCCGGTATGTGCCGCTGACAGACACTTTACCGAATATCCCGAAATTCGGAATGAGAATGCGTCTGCCCGATAATTTCAGCAGTATCCGATACTATGGTCGGGGACCTCTTGAAAATTATCCCGATAGAAAATTCAATCAACGTATAGGTGTTTATAAAACGAATATCTCAGATTATCAGACAGACTATGTTAAACCGCAGGATAACGGTAACCGTACAGACATACGTTGGTTTGAAATTTCTTCTCCCAATACAATGCTTAAAATTGAAGGAGAACAGCCGTTAAATATTCGTGCCTGGGATTATGGTGAGGAAGATTTAAATGTGAGACATAAATTTGAGATGCGATCGGGAGACTTTATCAATCTCAATATCGACGGTGAGATTCATGGCGTGGGTGGTATCAATTCATTTGGAGCATGGACTCTTGATAAGTATACTATAGACGCCAATCAACCTCATACATTCACATTTACAATCAGCGCCTCTTCCACCAAATATAAATCTAAATAAGGATAGAATCAATTTAAGATTAAATGGAAAGAGCCCGGTAGAATACCGAGCTCAGTTCCATGAGAGTTAACTTCTTTTTTTAACTGTCCAACCTTTTGGGGTTCATTTAGACAGGTTTTTTTATTCGAAGTTATTTTAAGAATGAATAAGGAGAAACTGCTGCAGATGATCCCTCTATAATTGCATTTACAATTTCCGGAACAAGGATAGAACCTGAATTACGGTCGATGAGTTCACCTGTATCCCATGCAAATGGGAGAATACCTACCGCGATGCCGAATTTGTTAACGCAGTTATAATAGGATATCCTTGATTTAAGGATGCCGGCCTTATCTTCATCTGTTTGATCTCCGGCCAAATGCTCGTTAGGATAAGCTCCATATTCTCCCAGAACCACAGGTATGCCGTTGTCTACAAATTGAGTTTTCATCTTAGCGAACTGGGACTGCATGTCAGCTTCACCGGAAGAAGAATTTCTATTACTTCCTTTCACAAGATTTCCTTCGCCCCAGAACCAGCAAACTTTACCCCAAGATTCATCCTTTTCCATTAGAGTGAATTGATAAGGATCATAGTAATGTACCTCAGCCATAAGGCGTCCTTCGGCTGCATCTTCAGGTAATGTGTAATAAGCCATAGTTTGGTCGATGTTGGTACTGGGACCTTGAACCACAAGGGTACGAACAGCATTAACACCGCCTGTGCTTCTAACGGCATCGATCATTGTCTTTTGATACCTCTTGAGAATATTGATCTTATCAGCAATATCATAAGGGTTATCCTTGTCAGAAACAACATTCGGCTCGTTGGTGGCTGCGAAAAGAAGATGCTCGTCGTAAGCATTAAGTTTCTCTGCAATTTGAGTCCAATAAGCACCCTGGAGTGCGTTTACAGCCTCTTCACTGCTCCAATTAATGTTTTCTTCAAGCCAGCCTTTATCCCAGTGAGAATTGACTACTGCATACATTCCGGCATCTATTACCCATTGCACCACTTCATCAACTCTATCTAACCATACAGGATCGATAAATCCGTCTTTTGCATGAGAATTCCAGGCAACAGGAATTCTTACGAAATTAAATCCGGCGGCTTTAATACCGTTGATATATGCCTGATTGATCAATGGCTGACCCCATGAGGTTTCACCGTCGGGAGCTTCAAGAGTATTCCCGATATTGAAACCGGCCTTAAACTCTTTTGCGATATCAAGAGCGGTCATACCGTTGCTTTCTGCGTTCACCACAGGACCACGTCCGGGAGCCTGTGTAACAGTCAGAGTGCCCTTTTCATCGCCTGCCATCACTGTGATGATAGATGTTCTTTCCTCTTTTATAGGGTTGGCATCAACTGATACATTGAAAGTATGTAATTGTTTTTCGGTTTTTACTCGAGAAATGTTTACCCAGCTTTGATCGGCCACAACCGTGGGGGCAACATTACTTTTAACGGTAAAAGTAAGGAAATCGTCCCCATATTCCGGGTCATCTGTTGTAGGAGCTCCGTATCTGTCGAAATTAAGGGCGTATTGAGAGGTTAACCCTGACATAGTGCCATCAACATAATACACATTCTCCACGTTGTCGTCATTGCAGGCTGTTAGAGCCAGTCCAAGAGCGAGTATTGGAAATATAATTTGTTTTTTCATTTATATATCATTTTAGAAGTTAACCTCAGCCGGTTTTGGATCAACTGTTACATTAACTGCGAAAGAACTGTTGAAGCCGAGAGCCGGCATAATGTCTCCGTCTTTTTCGCCGAAGGCACATCCTTCTGAAGAAGATGGACCCCAGCAATTCCAGAATTCTGTACGATGATTTACACCTGCACCGTCTGCCGATAAATTATAGATCTTTGATGGATCCCATCCTGTGAGCTCCACACCGTCAAGCTTGATGCTGTTGAGTGTGGTCTTTGTGCCCGGGAAGAAGGCATATAGATTGGCTATGTCGATATAAGCAAGCATTGATCCGTTGGCAAAACCGCCTCCCTCTTCACAGTTATAAACTGCGTCGAACGTCATAGGAGAAGCAACATATTTGTTGTCTACAAGCTGAACATCGACGTTGCCGCCGTAAGTGTACCAGCTACCACCCCAGCCGGAATTTATATTTACCATGCCTATACCGAATGAACCTTCAGTATTGATCACATAAGTGAACTCAAGACTTTCTGCGCATGAGAAATTCCAATCGGTATCTGTGGGTCCGACAGAACTGAAGGGAGAGTCAACCTTACCATCATTTGATCCTTTACCCCAGATGTTGAATAGTTCGATACGGAAATTACCGTTATCTTCAATATCACCATAGAAGAACTTGGTTGCATCAAACGGAATTGATTTACCGTCACACTTGATATCGATCAAGGCAACCATTGAATTAGGATATTTTTCTCTGAGGGCTTCGAAATCAAGTGTAAATACCATTGCACCGTTTACTGCGCCTTCATAGGTTGCAGTGTGCTTGCCGTCGAGTTCATCAGGCGAGATTGCATCGATAACATCACCCCAGGTGCCTCCCCAGTCACCGCCAACACAAAGTAGCACAACCTTTATCTTTTCGTCGGCCACTTTCTTGGCATCACTATAATAGTTGGCTGCATAGGCATAGGTGTCATCAGCAGGAAGTGCGATCTGAAGTGCATCACCATCAAGTGACAATATCTTCAGGGTTCCACTTGTGCCTCCAACCCAGGTGTCTGCACAAAGCACAGGAATATCAATTGTGATAGTCTTGTTGTCAGCATCTATGGTGAATGTACCCTTCTGAACATCTGTGTAAACTTCACCTGATTCGGCCACTTTATTACGTCCGACTTCTACGGTGCCGTCTTCATTGAGGGTCATGTAGCCATGATCGAATCCGGCAGTATAGCCAAGCCATTCGTTTGTGAGGCCCACAGGCCAATAAATGTCCTGGTAAGGATTATTTTCACCGTTTGTCACAGTACCCCAGTCATCTGTCACACCATATTGAGTGAACGGACCTTCCCAAATATGAAGCATACCATCCTGATTGTTCTCAAGATACCAAGTCTGATATAGATGCTCGGGATTAAATTTCACATTGCGTGAAGTTGAAACCGCGCGGGCAGCCACAGCTTGGTAGGACGGAAGGGTAGTGCGGGCATTCTGTGAATTGGTGAACTGGTAAGCAAGATAATAATTTGCGGAAGATGCTGAACCGGTGAGATAGAAACCCTTAGTTCCTACTTCAGAAACTGCATTTATGGTGCGACTTCCGGCAGCAGGAAGGAAGATAGAGTTTCCATTGGTCCCGGTCACTTCGTAACCGGCAACACCCTCTTTTGTTGTCCATTTCACATTACAGTTGGCAAAGAGTTCTTCCCAATCGGCTGCAGTAGGCAGAGTGGCCTTATTCTGATAAGCCACGGCAGCTACGTCGTTCAAAGTCTTATAGGTGTCTGCATTCGCATAGTCAGCCGGGTCAACCGAAGTGATAGCACCGGAAACATCTCCGAAAGCATAAAGACCACCAAGCTCGGTTTCTACAGAGGCTCCGACATTGTATTTTGCCCATTTCAAACCACTGGGCAAGCCAAGGTCTACAAGATCGTTTTCTACATCGAATTCGTAAGCCGGAGTTGTGAAAGAGTTGATATCACCGTACACACAAGTCGGACCAAGATCCATAAATGCAGCATAATAGTATTTAGTGCCGGGCACCAATCCGGTGATGTCTACACTCTGGGTTCCACGAGTGGCTCTTACCCCTTCTGAAGCATCAATCTGACGACCTGAGCCTCTAAGCACTTCCTGATCATCGGATGGTGAAATCACCACACCCACAATCGCATCTTCGGGAGCATTGTCGAAATCACATTCCAAGCTCACGCCAAAAGGTTGTAATGACGAGCTTTCTGCCGGAGTTTTCACAAGTGCATCGGTTGTGTAAGTGCTCTTGATCTCTCCTCTGAACGTAAGGGTGGAGCTAAGAGTGATATAAGCTTGATAATAAACGAATGTAGATGGCTCAAGGTCTTCAAGCATAGCTGAAAGCTGATTGTCAGACATAGAGCCGGTGACAGTCATGTTGAGTTTATTATCTTCGATATTCTCAATCTCTTCCTTAGAAGTGGTGTAGTAGAAACCTGCTCTATAGGAAGTTGGATTTCTATCGGCCAGACCGTTAATGGTACCGAATAGGGCCGCAGAAGTCAATGTCGGATTAGCTGAACCGGTCACAACGGATGAAGCATCCATCACCGGTGTGGTATTAATGGTTAAATCGTCATCATTACATGCAGTGAAAGTTAATCCTGCAGCAAGTGCGATACCAAATATATATTTTGTTTTCATCAATATTCTATTTAGAAAAATTATTGAATGCTAAAGGATATAATTTCACCTTTTACACCTTCATCCAGACCGTTGTCTTCATCAAATATAGGTGTATTAGTCAAACCAGTAATTTCAATACAGATAGTCACACATCCTGCTCCTTCGAATGTTATAGTTCCACCCGTTGTATTTGTCAAAGTGGCGGTTCCTTCTCCGGTAGCCGTGTTCAGGATAGTGTGATCCTGATCAAAGCCTTCTCCTTTCGATGGCCATGAGAAACCAAGAGCATCCACATTATTTGCAAACAATACTCTGGGCTGAGCTCCATCTTTCCAGTCTATGCCCTCTACCTTGAAGTTGATTGTAGCAGTCTGGTTTTTCTTTATCTTCAACTTGGAAATATCATTAAACCAGTTGTTGGAACCCCAAGGATTATACAATTCAAGTCTCAAGTGGTCAGATGCCTCGATATATACTCCCAACTTGGCATTGTCACCTTCCACAATTGTCGGGCCCTCCGGACCGCCGGAAACTCCTTTGATCTTAAGACCTACGGCAAGATAACGGTTGCAATTGTTGTTTGCGTCAAAACCATCGGGAATACCAAGGATTATCTCTTCATCTTCAGGCGCACATCTCAAGACCGTGAATTCACGTGCTCTCATCAGATAATTACCTGCGCTCATAAAGATTAAAGGTTCATTGAATGTGATGCTGTTTTCACCGATTGTAAACCTGGTAGTCTTTGTGTTTTCAGGGTTATCAAGAACGGCTTCAAAATAAGGAGATTCCTTCACACCATCATTGTCGAGATCTTCCCATTTCTTCGAAAGAGTCAAAGTAAAGTCATCCGCACCTCCATAAGCGGGAGCCCATGAAGAACCATAAGCATTCATCCATTCCCAATTTCCTTGACCGGCATTGTTCCAATAGTAAATGTCATAGGGCTTATCTTCATCCATCACCAAGGTGGTCTGTGTAGAAAGATAAGTTGCATCGTCTCCGACTATAGTGAACAAAAGTTGTTCAAGGTTTTCGTAGCTCGGTAATTTCGGGTTGGAAACTTCCTGAAGTTCCGGACCATCTGTCGGGAATAAAGAAGGATCCTCTTTAAGTTCTTTTCTGATGAAGTTCCAGACGATCCACCATGGTCCTTCAGAATTTGTACGCATAGTTGCAAACTGAAGCACATAAGGAGTACATTCGATAAGCTTGATATCAGTTGAATAATTGGCACACATACCGTTACCCCATTCAGCATAGAGCATGTCCCCCTGATTGAAAGTTACAGTGGGACGGTCAGGGTCACTGATATTAAGATTAAAGGTTGTAGTGTAGTTGGTCTCACCGGCAGAAGTGACTCTTTTGATTTCAGCCACACATCCTTTTTGAGCATCAAGATACATGGTCATCTCACTATCCATGTAAGGATTGTCGGAATCAATAAGCCAGCTTTGGAATCCCGGATCCCAGTTTTCTGTCCAGTTGTCGGTGCCAAATTTAAGGTCGCTATCACCGGTCCCGTTATTATGCACATCGTCCGGACTAAGATAGGTCACCGGAGCCGAACCGTTGTGTTTTCCGAATTTCTGATTCATGGGCACCCAAGTAACCGGATTGCTGATAACAGTTCCATCATCTTCTACTTCTACGCCACCTGCAAGGTTTGTCCAGATTTCATCGCTGAGGAGCGAGAAATTATTATAAGGGAGGGAGAAAGTGTAAGGATTGCCATACACCATTCCACCACGAGTCATAACTCCGAATTGCACTTCATAATCGCCGGAGAAAGGCAAAGAGAAACTTACTTCGGAGCCCTTGGTAATACCGTTAGGCGTTACCCAGCTTGCAACATAATTATCACCTAAAAGGTTTTTTAGAGTCACGAGGTTGGTTTCCGGATCTATTGTCACGGAATAAGCTTTTCCCTCGATAAGATCGGCGGAGTTGACATCCGGAGCTTCGTAAGAGAATTTTTCCTCTGTACAGGCGCTCAAAATCAACAGAGACACACCGATTCCACAAAAAAGTTTAATTTTCATTGATTAGTTTTTTAATCTAAATAAACTGATGCAAAGATTAGGATAAAATGATCAGGATTCTAAACTTGTCAACGCCTCACAATATCCTAAATTGTGTTACTGTTGGTTAAAAATCCTTTTTTAACATTTCTTTGCAATTAATCATTAATTCCAACCTTTATTTTGTTTCAATTTACCGTTGGAAAGGGTTATCTGATTCTGTGGAATCTGCGACAATCCCTGAGTTTCTATAATCTTAGACCTGTCATAAGTTACTACTGCGTCAGCTCCTCCGTTGAGCACAGCCTGGTTGTTGGATGCCATGATAGCGTCGGCAAGCACATCAACTCCCTGACGGAGAAGATCCCAATAGCGGAGACCTTCCATAGCAAATTCAACTCTACGCTCGTTCATGATGTTTTCGAAGGTAGGAGCAACAGAACCGAGGCCAACACGAGCGCGAACCATATCAAGATAAGTCTGCGCATTCGGAGAACCAAGTTCTGCTGCCATCAGAAGCACGTCGGCATAGCGAAGTATTACCCACGGGGTGGGGTTACATTCCTGGAATCCGGCTGTGCCGTCAGGATTGGTTGCAGGGTTACCGTTACCGTAAACCATCGGAGTATATTTCTTTACAGTGAGTCCTGTGTATTCACGCCAGTCGTTGACTGCAGCTTCCCATTCAGCACCCATGGCTATACCTTCTCCGGGCAGATTAATAACAGCTGCTTTCCCTCTTGGATCGTTGGCAAGGTAATTATTGTAGAAAGAAGGACACACCGTGCAGGCGCCCCAGCCTCTTCCGTAGGGGAGTCCGAAATTGTTGGCGTTGTAATTTCTCATACCCATCATAACAAGCCAGCGATTTGAATCGTTGTTACCGTTATAATCTTGAGTGGGAGTGAAATTCTGCGACAACATAACCTCACTGTTTTCATCTCCAACGTAGAAAGAAGTTTCTGTGTTCCAGCCGGGTTCGTCTTCTATAGGATAAACAGAAGCTGCCACCCATAGAGAAGTATAATCATTAACAAGACTATAATATCCCGAAGAGACTACATCTTCAAGACCCTCGAGCACTTCAGCCTTGGATATATTTCCGAAAGTGTTTCCATCGGCATCGGTGTAACCGGGCTGCTGGCCATAATAGCCTGTGTAGAATAAGTAAGCACGTGCGAGCAAGCCTTCAGCAGTCTGTTTGGTGATACGTCCCCATGTTCCGCTTATTATTGCAGAATCGGGGTTTACCCCATGATATGCTTCTGCGGGAATATTCTTTACAGCATACTGTAGATCGTCGAATATAAGAGCATATACTTCAGCCGGATCTGCCTGTTCAAGAAGGTCGGTCGAAGGCTCACGCAATAGTGGAATATTACCGAACCATCTTACCAGGTCGAAATAAAGGATTGCGCGAAGAGCACGACATTCGCCCATAATACGACCTTTGTCGGCTTCTGAATTCCATTTTATTTTTTCACTGTTCTGGATAAGCATATTACAGCGGTAGATACCGGCATAATAATCGCTCCAGTCTGTCTCATATAGGTTTGCGTCGGCAGGTGACCTCGACAAGTCGAAAGAATCGATAGCCTGATAACCATAACCGTCACCGTTTCCTGTTGCTCCGAATGTTTCGTCGCTCATCACGGTGGAAGAAACATAGAAGCCTATGCCTGGATTGGAAGAAACCTGCCTCCATCCGTCGTAGCAACCTATCAGAGCGCGAAGGGCATCATTCTGTGAGGAATAAAAATTGTCTACATTCGATTCGGTTTTAGATTCCACGTCGAGGAAACTGCCGTCGCAAGATGTAAGTGCAAGGGCAGCTGACACCGCACCGATTGTAAATATATTTAAAAGTTTCATAGTTAGTCTTATTGATTAGATTAGAAAGAAAGGTTAACTCCAAATAGGAAGTTACGAGAACGAGGATAGAAACCGAGGTCAACGCCGCTAACCCAGTTGGAAGTTCCGTAACCAATCTCGGGATCCATACCATTATACTTGGTGAATGTGTAAAGGTTCTGGATCTGGAAATAGAGACGGAGGTTGCTACACCACGGACGATTGATCAGCGGAGCAAAGTTATACCCGAGAGTCAGGTCAGAGATTCTGAAATAGTCACCGTCGTGCAGATAAAGGTCACTGAAAAGCCAGTTGATATTCTGGTTGGTGACGCGAGGTATTTTATTGGAAGTGCCCTCACCGGTCCATCTGCCGAGGATTTCGGTAGTATAGTTGGCTTGTTGGTTGGTCCAGTTTCTGTAGCTCTGAACGATCTTCATGCCAGTTGCACCGGTTCCAACTATTCCCAGGTCGAAGTTTTTCCAGTAGAAATTAATGTTGATACCATAAGAGAATTTTGGAATACCGTTACCGAGGTCAACTTTATCGTTTTCGTCGATTACACCGTCGTGGTTAATGTCAACAAATTTCACATCACCTGGTTGAACGCTTGATTGAAGGATACCGTTGCCGGCTGCGATCCATTCATTTATTTCCTTTTGATTTTGGAATATACCCGCTGTTTTATAACCCCAGAAATATCCTATAGGATGTCCTTCCTTGGCACGATAGAATTCTTCCGAGTTATCATAAAGCTGGTTGGTGGCACCATGGATCATACCGTCTTCGGTCGGGATAGCTCCAACCCTGTTCTTGTTATAGCCACCGTTCACTCCTATGCTGTAGGAGAAGTCTTTACCGATAACATCGTTCCATTGGAGATTGAACTCAAAACCTGTGTTTTTAACAGAACCTCCATTGATGAAAGGAGCTTCGGCACCTGCAGTGGCAGGTATAGGAGCCTGAACGAGCCAGTCTTTGGTATTCTTCCAGTAATATTCCAAAGTAATTGCCAAACGATTGCTGAACAACCGGGCGTCAAGACCGATGTTGGTCTGTTCAGAGGTTTCCCAGGTAAGTCCGAGGTTGCTCAAACGGTTGGGATATGCACCCCAGTTGTTGGCCAAATCTGTTGAATAGTTTGCATTGATATTTCCGTTTGCATCCCAGTAAGGACCAAAGAAATAGTGGGTATTGGTGACTTTGATAGGAGCAAGGAATTGATAGTTGGCGATATTCTGGTTACCCACACGGCCCCATGAAACACGAAGTTTCAGGAAATCAAGCCAAGAATGCGATGATTCCATGAAATTTTCGCTTGAGATGTTCCAACCGGCAGACACAGATGGGAATACACCGAAACGATGTCCTTTTGCAAAGCGTGAAGAACCGTCATCACGTATGGTGAAATTGATCATATATTTCTCTTTCCAGTTCCAGCCTAAACGAGCAAAGTAGGAAATAGAGCGGGATTCGTCGTTAGGACTACCGCTGATATATACATTGTCTTCACCTAATGTGGCGCCTGTGCCGTTGCTGAGATAAGCGTAAGGCCATGTGTTGAATCCTTCTTTTAGCTTACCCTGGCCGCCACCAAGATATGTGCCGCTGTAGCGATATGCTTCCATACCGATTAGCACATTGAAATCGTGTTCCTTAATACTCCAGTCATAAGAAAGAGTATTGGTCCAGGTCATTCCCAATCCATGATTCATATTTTGGTTCACCTGTGTATAGTCATTATATGAATATGGTGAAAATTCATAGACCGGGCTGAAGCTACGGTATTCCGAGGTGCTGTAAACGATACCAAACACAGTGCGGAGTCTCAAATTTTTGATGGGTTCCAACTGGGCATAAACATTACCGTTGAAAGTAGCGTTTTTCGATCTATTGTTGGTGTTGACCATCATGACACCATAGGGGTTACCGTCATACTGATACCAGTCGGAACCTGTTGTGCTGTTGAACTCACCTTGTTCATTATATATGGGGGCCAAAGGTGATGTTCCGAATGCTCCACGCAGAGTGTTGTTATACTGGTTTCCTACACCTATACCGGTGCTCTTTACATATACGAATGAAACCTGTTCGCCTGCTGTTAGGATACCATTGAAAAATTTATGGTCTGAATTGATACGGAAGTTGTAACGGGAATAATCAGAAACCCTCTTTCCTCCGGCGATACCTTCCTGATTGAGGTAACCGATACTCATGGCGTAGGTGGAAGTCTGGTTTCCACCGGTGAGTCCGATAGTATGGCTTTGCATAAGGGCCGGTGTTTTAAACATGGCCTTTACCCAATCAGTGTCATAAATTCCTATCGGGGAACCTTCGGCATTATGTTTGTAGATACTCGACATTGCAGACCAGTCATATTTGGCAAGACCTGAATTGATCTGCTGTTCATCCTGGATCATCATGTATTCCTGAGCATTCAGCATCTTGGTGTAACGAGGCACTGTCTGCCAACCGAAATAACCGTCGTAAGAAACTTTGGCACGACCTTCATGACCTTGTTTTGTTGTGATAAGCACAACGCCGTTGGCAGCCTGCGCACCATAGATAGCGGCTGAAGCTGCATCCTTTAAAACGTCTATACTTTCGATGTCATTAGGATTAAGAGTGCTGATATCTCCTCCTATACCGTCAATAAGATAAAGAGGTGAAGCGTTGCCGATTGTACCGAGACCACGGATCTGAACCTTCATATCTGATCCGGGCTGTCCGGAGGTACTTGTGATGGAGACACCTGCCATCTGTCCCTGAAGTGCCTGAAGGGGAGAGGTGGTGTTCAAGCGTGCAATCTCATCACCTTTCACTTGTGACGTTGCACCGGTGACAAGTTTCTTCTTTTGTACTCCATAACCAACAACCACAACTTCATCAAGCACAGTGTCGTTTTCAAGCAGAGCAACATTTAAAGAGCTGCTCTCCACTTTAATTTCACGGCTGGTGTAACCAATATAGGAGAACACCAAAGTCTGTCCTTTCTCGGCTTTGATTGAGTAATTGCCATCGATGTCTGTTAAGGTTGCTTTTGATGTACCTTTTATAACAATGGTAACACCGATTAGTGGTTCTCCATCTTCCGCTGAAGTCACCGTTCCTGTGACATTCAGGGATTGCGCAGAGGCTGTAGTAAATCCTATCAATAAAAGTAGGACAAACAACCAGCCACGAAGCAGATGCAACAAGTTGCACCCTCCCGTCAAGAGTTTTTCCATTAGATTAATAAATTTAGTTAATTAGATAGTTTTTCATGGCTTTTAGCCTCGGTTTTTTCTTCCGAGACTAATTAAGTAGCAAAAGTATATAACAATTTTTTAAAATCCAAAAAAAGGGTTTTAAATCCCGTTTTTAAACAATTATGGAAAATAATCGAAAAACTTGGATAAAATTGTTTAGCAGCGTGTATTGCTCTGTTTTTTTATAACAGAACCCATTTCTCAATATTCAAACTCTAATTCTATGATCTTTCCTTCGGGGAGGTTTAAGGAAATAATATTGTTATCCGGAGTCATTTTCAAATCAACGTCTTCATCCGATTTCACATTTTTAACTTCACCGGGAATCTTTATCTTTATTTCTTCTTTATGTCCTCCTTTAATTTTTGCCTTTTCAGGAAGTCGATTTCTCCATACGAGATCAATCTCGTTGCCACCTCGAGTGCGAAAACCTTTAAGAACTCCTTCCGG
Source organism: Muribaculaceae bacterium (assembly GCA_022510385.1). Classification (GTDB taxonomy): domain Bacteria; phylum Bacteroidota; class Bacteroidia; order Bacteroidales; family Muribaculaceae; genus Lepagella. The sequence goes on from JAFLTQ010000004.1 coordinate 37,881, forward strand.
GAGAGCATCCGGAAGTGCGGGTAGAAGATTTATATAGCCATCATGACTCTGAATCAACATTTCACTTATACCTGCAGTCCCTCCGAAATTTCCGTCGATCTGAAATGGCGGATGAGAACAGAAAAGGTTAGCAAAGGTTCCGGCACGGTGTCTCCCGGTTTCTTCATCCACTGCAGGTTGAAGCAGTCCTTTTAACACTTTCCAGGCTCGATTCCCGTCTAACAATCTTGCATGAAAATTAATTTTCCATGCTCTTGACCATCCTGTGCCTTCGTCTCCTCTCACATCGAGGGTCTTGCGTGCGGCATCAATCAACTCAGGGGTCTTTTCAACAGAAATACTGTAACCGGGATATAATCCGTATAAATGGCTCACATGCCTATGGTGAGGGTCAACCTCGTCATATTCCTCAAGCCATTCCATCAGTCTCCCTTGAGAATCCACCTGCATCGGTGGGAGTTTTTCGATAGCTTGTTTAAGCTTTGGGATATCTTCGTCGACCACTTCCAATATATTAGCCGCTTTTATGACCTTACTCCACAATTCACCTATGATCTGAGTATCCATTGTGGGCCCCATGCAAACGCTCAATGGAGTATTGTCACCCGGCAAATAGAATTCATTTTCCGGAGAGGAGCTGGGAGCTGTGACAAGCCAACCGTTTTTCGGTTCTTCAATCATTGTGGAATAAAAGAACATAGCGGCTCCTTTCATTACCGGATAATATTTTGCTAAAAAATCTTTATCACCTGTGTAATCATAATGTTCCCATAAATGTTCACATAGCCAAGCACCTCCGGTGTTGGTTGCTCCCCATGAAGGATCCTCTCCGGGTTCTGTATAATTCCAGGCATTTGTCATCATGTGCATTACCCACCCTTGGGCATCCGGACCATAGAAAGCCTTGGCGCTTCTTTCTCCTGAAGGCACACTACGCAAGGTTAGTTCAGCAAGTGGTAAATGCAATTCAGATAGATTCCCTGTTTCAGCAGGCCAATGATTCATCTGAACATTAATATTGGTGTGGTAATCCCCGTTCCACGGGGTGCCGATACCGTTTGCCCACAAACCTTGAAGATTCGGAGGTAATAGCCCCGGCTGCGTAGAAGAAATCAAAAGATACCTGCCATAGTTATAATAAAGGGCAGCCAGAGAGGTATCCGTATCATTCTCAGCAAACGCCTTGAGTCTTTCATTTGTCGGGAGAAATGAATTTTCATTAGTCGGGAAGGATAAGTCTGTTCTTGCCATTAAAGATTCATGAGCAGATACCCCTGCTTTAAATGATTCCTCCGGATTTTCAAGAATCTCTTTAAGGTCTTGTGCGACTTTCCGCAGATAATTTTCCGGATAAAAATAAGTTGTAGCAGCTGTTATTCCAATCCAGGCTTCATCAGCACCTTTTACTATTACTATTGAGTCGCCTTCCATTGCTATCTTTGCGTGTTTGCCCTTAACTTTCACACCGGCTTCGGCAGCATATCTCACCCCCTCAATCTCTTTCTGACCACTGTTTAATTCCCCTTTTAGCAACAATTCTCCGAACTCGGGTGAAGATGTTTTCCCCCTTTCAGGTCGCGATAGTATAAATGAAAAGTTTATTTTTCCCGGTTTTGAAGCAGTAAGTCTAACCAACATTCCCTCTTCACCTCTTGCTACGGAATATTCCCTTCTGTAGCTAACACCGTCAGAAAGGGTAAATTGTGTCCACGCAATAGCTTTATCTAAATCTAAACCTCGGGAATATTCTACCGGGATGGGAGAAGACGTGTGATAATTATAAGAAATTTCTAAATCACCCAGCATTTGATAGTTTCCATAGGTGCCTCCGAATTCCGGTAATTTGGGTACAAAATGCTCATACATTAATTTTTGCGCCTCCTTATTTTTCCCTTCCTTCAACAACCTGCGTATTTCGGGCAATGATTTTGATGCTTCAGGATTCGAATAATCGAATTCAGAGCCGCTCCACATCGAAATTTCATTAAGAACGATCTTTTCATTCACCACTCCTCCATCGGGCATCATTCCCAATCTGCCATCGCCCAAAGGTAACGTCTCTTCCCAGATTTGAGCAGGCATTGTATACCATAAGGTCTTGTCAGGGTTTATGGTAAATGATTGGGTCAATAGAGTCAAGAGGATACCGATAAGGAAGAAATAAAGTTTTTTCATGGAATAAAATATTGATTCTCGAAATTACAAATTTTTGTGATAAAATATTTATCTTTGGGGCACTTAACCTTGAAAAATTTTATTATGAAAAAATTCATTTATCCATTATTAAGCTTGTTGATAGTGGGATGTGGAAAATCGGAGACCGGTAATGATGAAACTCCGGCAATCCCGGTTAATGCCAATTTGGAATTGCGTGTCAAAGAAATTGTTTCTAAAATGAGTCTGGAAGATAAAATAGGCCAGATGTGTGAAGTAGCAATAGACATGGTTCAATGTGACACGCTTGTAAATGGCCAAGTAGAGCTTGATCCTGTTAAACTCGATTCCATTATCAGTAAATACCGGGTGGGATCAGTGCTTAACGTTCCAATGAGTTTTGCTCAGACTCCGGAGGCCTGGTACAGGATTATTTCCGGTATTCAAGAGGCTTCAATGAAAGAATTAGGAATTCCTGACATTTATGGGGTTGACCAGAATCATGGAGCATCCTATACAGCCGGCGGAACTCTCTTTCCTCAAGAAATCAATATGGCTGCTTCCTTCAATCGTGAATTGGTGAGAGAAGGAGCCAGAATTACAGCTTACGAATCACGTGCTTGCGACATTCCGTGGGTCTACAATCCGGTAATGGACCTTGGCCGTAATCCCATATGGCCACGAATCTGGGAAAGTTTTGGTGAAGATCCTTTTGTCAATGGTGCCATGGCAGTGGAAATGGTGAAAGGGTATCAGGGTGATGATCCAAATAATGTAGGTCCTCAAAATGTTGCCGCATGTTTGAAACATTATATGGCTTATGGAGTGCCCACCTCAGGAAAAGACCGAACTCCGGCCAATGTAAATCCTATTGATCTGCGTGAAAAATTCTTTCATCCCTATAAAGAGGCCATCCGTGCCGGAGCTCTTTCCGTAATGGTCAATTCTGCCCAGGTGAACGGAGTGCCTTTGCATGCAAATTACGAACTTCTCACCGTATGGCTCAAAGAGGGTCTGAATTGGGATGGAATGATTGTTACCGACTGGGCCGACATTCAGAATCTTTGGAAAAGAGATAAAGTGGCTCATGATTATAAAGAGGCTATAGAAGTGTCGATCAATGCCGGTATAGATATGAGTATGACTCCTTATGATGTGGAATTCTGCACGTTGCTCAAGGAATTGGTGGATGAAGGGAAAGTGAAAATGTCAAGGATCGATGATGCGGTTTCACGTATTATTCGCCTTAAACTGCGTTTAGGCCTTTTCGATGCTCCGGATACAAATTATAAGGATTATCCTCTTTTTGGATGTGAACAACATGAAGCAGCCTCTTTTGAAATGGCAGTTGAAAGTGAGATCCTTCTAAAGAATGAAAATAATATACTGCCTCTTCAGAAGGGTAAGCGTATTCTTGTGACAGGACCTAATGCCAATTCAATGAGGAGTCTCAACGGTGGATGGTCTTATACTTGGCAAGGCACCGAAAACCCGGTTTTCCATGAACAATACAATACTATTTATGAAGCATTGGCAAACGAATTCGGTTCAGACAAGGTAGTCCTCGAAGAAGGTCTGGAATATGTCGATAAATATGGCGATCATGAAGGAGAGAAGAATGTTAGAATTGAAAAAGCAGTTGCTGCCGCCAGGAGTGTGGATGTAATCGTGGCTTGTATCGGTGAAAATTCATACACAGAGACTCCGGGCAATACCAATGACCTTCATCTTTCTTCAAATCAGACCAACCTTGTCAAAGAATTGGCAAAGACAGGAAAACCTATTATTCTTGTTCTTAATGAGGGTCGTCCCAGAATTATCCGTGAGATTGAGCCTTTGGCATCTGCTGTAATCGACATCTTGCTCCCGGCAAATTACGGTGGCGACGCTCTTGCAAAGCTTATTAGCGGCGAAAGAAACTTTAGCGGGAAACTTCCTTACACCTATCCGAAATGGATAAATGCTCTCACCACTTATGATCACAAACCAAGTGAGAAGACAGAAACTATGGAAGGTGCATATAACTATTCTTCCGAAGTAGATGTTCAATGGCCGTTCGGATTCGGAATGAGTTACACCACTTTTGAATATTCAGATATTTCAATAAACAAGAATGAGTTTACACCTAAAGACGAGTTAACAGTTTCAGTAACCGTCACCAACACGGGTTCTGTGGAGGGGAAAGAGGTAGTGATTTTATATTCCAGAGACCTCGTGGCTTCTGTAACCCCGGACAACAAACGTGTCAGAGGCTTTGACAAGATTAACCTTAAGCCCGGTGAAAGCACTCAAGTATCCTTCACCATTCCGGCAAGCGATCTTGCTTTTGTTGGACAGGATAATAAATGGCGTATGGAAAAAGGGGAATTTGAATTCGTCTTGGGCAACCAACGAGTAAAGGCTTTGTGTACGGAAAATAAAGTCTGGAAAGGACAAAATATTTAAAAATAGGTTTATCATAATTAATAGAAGGTGTGTCGATTTATTTGACACACCTTCTTTGTTGGTATGGGGTCGGACTCTATCAGGGTCAGCTTATGTTGCCGGTACTTAGGCTGAGTGTAAAGGGATTAGACTTGGCATTCTTTATATTGTTGCCTGTGTCAGTCTTTTCATATGTCACTGGATCCACCTTCCACACTTCTCCGGCACTGTCTATGTAAATTATATTTTCATAATAGAAATATTCACCTGTATCGGTTCTGTAGGAAGCGGTATAAGATCTGAGATAGATATCTCTGCAAGGACCGATTTTTGGGGCCGAAGTGCTCATATTCACCATATGTCCCATTCCGTCAAGAATATAGCCGTCGGCCACGTAGAGATTACCCATTTTAGCCGAACTGCCGGTAGTGGTTCCTTGGCCGGTTCCGGTGTATCCTAAATCTTCATAAAGTTTGAATATTCCGAGATCTTTATCATAGAAGGGATCGTCGGGATTATCGGATGTGCGTTCAGCACTGCCGTAAACTCCGAAATATTCGTCTATAAGATCACGGTCGCCGCTATTCATTGTAGAACAGAAATCTTGTGCCTCCGCCATCGAATAAATGCCGTCTTCTTTGAAATTTGAGGCTCCTCTGTCCTGAGCTTTGGCCCAGTCAACTATAGAGCCCATAATAGAAGGATTTCCTTTGGTGCTTATATTGAAGCCAAGAATAAGGTACTCTCCGGCGTGTAACACGGTTTCATCGTCGCCAAGGTCATAATTGGAGCCCGGGGTTCTGCTTATCTGTATATTGCTGAAATCCCCGTAAAAAGCTCCGTTCTCGCCATATTTATTACTCTTCCTCCAGCCATGGGTGGTGTCGTATTCATAAAGCTCAAGTTTGAAAGAGAGCTTGCTGAGATCCACTTCCGGACAAATAAACCAGTGAGCGTAGAAATAATAATTAGACTTTAGAGTATTATAGACACTTGAATTATAGTCGTTGTAAAATGCCTTAGTACTGCTTGGAATAGCAAACTTTACGTATTCATCCTGTTTGTAATCATGTGAAGGATCCATTTTCACATAAGGTCTTACGGGATTCCCCTCTTCATCCACAGGGTGAGTGTAAAGAGTGGCTGTCTTCGGCATCCCATAAAGGTATATATTGGCTTTAAGGCCGCTAACCGAAGTGGCTGTGGAGTTGTCCACAATATTGAATTCCCCCAAAAGGATTGCCGAAAACATATGTCGGAACTGCAATGAAACAAACTGCCCTTTATCAGCATATCTTACAGGGCCGTTGAAATCTGAAATGCCCAGTTTCAAAGCTTCGCCGTTAGCCCAGCTACCTTCCTGAAATGCACTGGAACTTCCACTTGTAAGTTCGGTTATATCAGTGTCTCTGAATTCTATAGTTATTTCATCATCTATTGAAGTCTTGGCAGTGGGCTCTGAATCCTCTTCACCGGGAGGATTATAGTAGCGGTTATTATCCCAGGGCATGGTCCACACCCACACATTATGCAGGCCTTTCCTGCTGAACCAGTTGGCCGGTCGGGAATTCTCTGCCGGAAGAAGAATACCGTCGGCACCCGAAGGCACTATATATGTGCTTAATTCATCTTTCAGGTTCTCCTCCATGTCTTCTCCCTGCACAAAGACGTTGAAATTTGCTTTGCTGTAGACAGACGACTTGACATCATAGAGAGTCAGAGCCCTGGTGTCCACGCCTTCCTCAGCACCCGTATAAGCCCTGAAAAGCATCTCGGAATCATTGCCCAAAATATTATCTTCAACGCCGTCGTTTACAGCACACCCTCCCAAAAATATCAGGAAAAGCAGAAGTATTGATGCTATATATATCTTTTTTAATTCTAAAATCATAATGTTTCCTTTAAAACCTCCCTTACTGGAAAAAAGCTATGTCAGGGTTTTCGGCATAACGTTTATAGTTGATGTTTTTCCCGGAATAATGGTCTTCCATTGTGAAACCTTCGGGAGCCACACCGACAAAATTACCAATGTTTTTTACTCCTGAGAGCATCGAGCCGAAGCAAGCAAGCGTATGGATTTCTCCTTCCTCCACTCCGGCTATTTTTTCTATCCTGCCGAACGCTCCGCCCACACCGTAATTCACTCTCTGGTCGTAATAACTCGTGCCGATCACACCTACGGAGACGCTGCTGTCAGTCACGATACCCTGGCAGTTCATGAGGCCTGCCACACCACCGATATATGAATTGGAGTTTATATTAATCATAGAGTTAGTAGGGCCGGCTTTTACGTTGCCTCTTATGATACATGCATCAATCACCGGTGCACCCGAACTGGAGAGCGGCATATTACCGGCCACACCTCCCATCAGCGATTCTACGCCCATACTCTTAGTAGCATCAACTGTGATTGAAGACATCATAATGTTTCTAAGGGTACCGGTATTGCTGCCTACCACGCCTCCTACCATATATACACCGGAGCTTCCGTTACATTCGTTATAAATGGTATAAACAGGAGCAGGACCTTCATCCTCATCAAGAGGAGCCACATCATCAATTGTGGCGAGGTTCTGACCTGTGAGGGTGCCTATGATTACATTGGGTAGCGTAGAGATTGAAGCTTCATTTTTCACCCTCAAAGTCATCACACCTCCCATCCTGATTCCTGAAATCGAGCCACGGTTTGACCCAACAAGAAGAGCTGCGTTATGAGCCTCACGCGAAGCATCTTCATATGTGGTGCCGGTGGTTTTCACCTGCACTTCCATCTCCACATGGTTAAGATGCAGATTCTGAATGTTACCAATATTGATGCGGCAAATAATACCGTTGCGACTGAAATCGGCTTTGCCTCCTTGGATGCCCTCATAATTTTCATTTGATTGCAAGGGATGTTCAAGTTGAGTCACGGCATCTTTAATGCCCAGATTTTTTATTGTACCATGATTTTCATTGAAGAGTGGGCACGCCATATTATAGATGGAATGGTAATTTCCGTCGAAAGTAAGGCTGAGGTCCGGTAGAAAGTCACCATCTATGATATCATAAAAGAAATGATGGAAATCTATGTTCTTCAAAAGAATTGTGCCTACCGATGAAGTCTCCAGAATATCTATTATTTCTCCTGTCTTGGGATCTGTTTGAGAATAAGACTCGCCTCGGTTTACCGCCTTTATAAATTCTTCTACATCAAGAATCTCTACCGGTATTGAATCGTCCCAACCGTCATCAGGGTCTTGTTCCATCGATATACCCGAGGATTTCAAGATACTGAATTCATAGTAATGATTTCTTAACATTCCGGCTCCCCCGGTTTTGTTGGTAAGGTCGCCTCCGTAGCTAAGGTAGGTAGTGGTTTCGGTACGCGACCGAGGATACATAAGTTCAAACTGATGATATGCCTTAGGCTCAAGAAAATACCTTACGCGGGCCCTTACTTCTCCATCTTCCTCCACATCGTCGTAATTTTCGGTTTTCCCGGCTACATATACCAGTCCGTTGCCTGCCTGATCCTTAAAATCTTCACTCGGTATTCTTAGGAAAACACCTGAAATTTCTTTTGTTTCTTCATCATATTCCAGTCTGAAAGCATTGTTAAGTTGCTGATAGTCGCTTTCCGGATCAGAACTGAAAGGAGGCAGGAAAAACATATTGTCGGAGATTCCGCTTGAAATCTGAGTGAGGAGAAGGTGAGTGAAAATATGCTCCATGTCAAAACTTACGGTATGTCCCCACTGCACGTATTCGGCAACACCCGTTAGAGGATCTTCCCCGTAATTAAAATCTGAAAGCATTATAGGCTCCATGGTGTTGGCCGTAAGCACACCTGTGGTGCCGTAGAGATAATAAGCCGTGAATTTTGCAGAAATAGCAGTTCTGGGCCAATTGAGGCTGTATTCGTCGCTTTCATAAGCCCATTTACCGTTGCCGGAATATTTCATCACGCCATATTGTATCTCAGTCTCGGTATTTCCGGGATTTTCAGGATCATCGCAAATGTACTCTGCCCTGATATGGATAAGCTCGTTGACAGCGAAACTGGTTTTAGACTCATCCAGGAGTCCTCGTGTGCCCTCTGCCGGCTTAATGCTCACTTCTATATTCACGGGCAGATTCTCCGGACGGCTGCTATAATCCACGGGAGCCATGAAATCTTCACGGCAAGACACAAAGCATAATGCCGGAAAAACAAGCAGAAATAGAAACCTTAATATTTTAAAATTCAGAAATCTCATTGTTGCATTCCCCTTAATTATAGCTTTCAAAATAAAGTTCCTTCAGATTTGAATCATAGATATTCACCTCACCGTCTTTTGAGACTCCGAAGAGTCCGGGGAAATCCTCGGATGTTTCCGATCCTATCACCTGTCCGGAGATAATGCAGTCTTTCACAGTGGCTGATTTCACTTTTCCGGCCAACATTCCCGCTCCTTTATTGCTCACAATAATTCCGTTTATTATATTGCAGCTTTCCACCATCCCGTCGTCTAAATCTTCAATCAGGCCTCCGGAGAAAGAATTGCCGTTGTCTTCTAAATCTATAATATATAAGTCTTGAAACTCCAGAGATTTAAGCACCCCACCATTTCCTATTTCTCCTATAAGCGGCGAGTGGATGTTTGAAAACTTATATTTCACATACACACTTGAGCCGAGAAGTATATCTTCAAGCTTTATAATTTTGTCGGAAAAACCCTCAGGCAGATTAAGGTTGGTATTTATATAGAAAGTCCATGAAGCCTCTCCGGTTGTGGTATTTTTCACGACATCTCCGAACTTCTTAAGCGGCTCTTCATATTCGTCAGACCTTTCATTTAATACATAAGTGTTATAAAGTGCCACCCAGCTTCGATATTCCGGCAGTGAATTTATTCCGGCGTCACGCATATCGGTAATTATGCCGCCATCGGTCCAATTTTCAATAACCACCGGGCGTATCACCGGCTGAATGTCGTCCATTTCAGCTGTCACTACATATCGGCAGCTCATTTTTGCGGCCTTTGAAGTAATATTTGAGTTGTTGCTGTTTTCATAATCCAGATAGAAGTTGGTTATGCCTCGCCAGTCACCCTTGTCATCCTGCATGAAAATATAAGCTACATCCGCACATGGTATAACGGCATAATAGCTTTCAATGCCGTTATACTCATTACCCTTCCAGGCTTCCCACACACGATGTTTGTTAACCCTGAGTTTTGGTTCGCTTTCGTTAGGAAGGGCTATCTTTTCAAGCCCGGTGTCAAGAGTGTTCTGAAGCTGATAAGTGTAATTTGTGGTAGGGGAGGTATGGAGCACCCTGATATCGGTATAAGCATTCTTCATCACAATCCACACTCTTTTATCCGGTGCATTCCTGAATCCATCTCCACGTTGCACAACTATCTGCGACATATAATGATAGAAGCTCGGCTGAAGCACACCGCTTGAAATCGGAAGTTTATGGACTGTAGAAGAATAGTAACTGCCTGACGAAAGATAGCTATACATGGATGTCTCCATGAAGTCTAAGCATCTCTCGATTTTATCTCCCATCAGTTCTTCATCAACCACTCGTATCGGGATACCGGTCAACCCGGCACTCGTGTCGTCAGGATCCGGCATATTCTCATAATAGGGATAATACATTATGGAATAATTGTCATGCACTTTCACCGGATCGAGGATTATTTCAGAATTTGAGAAACGGTAACGTGACCCTGTCACGGATTCGAAGTACATTTTGCCGTTCTTGACCTCGAAATCATAGCTTTCTTCATTTTCGGGATCCTGCATACCCTTAACCGTGTAAAGGCCTACATTATCCTCGATTGAGAAAGTGGCGATGCTCCACAAGTCGTAAGTGTTGTGAGTGGCTCGTGTCTCCACTGTATTGATTTTGCCAATCGAGGCCTCTACTACTGCAGGCCCTGCAAATGAAGAGGGGTCTCCGGGACGGAGCGGCTCTTCCGTGGAGCAAGCCCCCAGCATCGCGGCAAGCAGAGTGGCAAAGAATATATTTTTATTTCCGGTGAAATTCATTTTTAAATCTTTCTAAAATCCTAATTATGGATTTAATTCATAATAATCCCAATAACTCCCGTCGGCCATTCTTTTGAAAGCCTCTTCATCACTGGGATAAACAGAATTTTTTGATCCCTTTTTATCAAATTCACGTGAAGAAGTGCCTTGAGGACAATTTTCTACTTTTATATATCCTTGGGTTATATTGAAATTATAATCATATTTACCGTCGCCCTCATCGGGTATCATTGAACCGAAAAAGTCGGCGTAAGAAATTTTATTCTGGGTAGAACCTGTCGTGTATTGCGTGAAGCTGAAAATCCATGCCCCGTTTTCATATTTACCGCATGCCCAGAGAGTCTGATAATTGTTGCTTTGGTATGCGCTGACTACACGGGAAGGTCCGTAAGCGCTTGACACATAACCCGAACCTGCAGTGACATAATAAATATAAGAACTGTTTCTTGAATTAGCGGTAAAAGGTGTCGGTCCGGAGAAGGATACATCGTAGTAGGGAGAAGAGCTGTAGAAACTGTATTTAGGTTTCCCGTTCTCCTCATCAGGTACCATTTTCACGTTCACCTTATTACCGTCAAGAGTCATGTTGTCGCGGAAATAGAAGGTCCAGGAAAGTTCGTTCTTGTTTTCAGAGTCATCCCAGGCTGCAGGTTGAGGAGCATAAAGTTTCAGCAATTCCGGTTTGATGGTATAATAATCATTATAGCATTTTGTGAGCAGATAAAAGTCTTCTGCGCACGTAACGCCATAAGTGGTATAAGTCTTTGCAAAACGCAGGAATTCGTCAAAATTGGAGGTGTAGTCACATATATGCTTCTTGCTGCCGATATTTAAAGTTATGGAATGTCCTTCTCTGTGGAGATTAAATTCACCGTTGAAGAAAAACATGTCAATCTGCTGGAACACCTCATCGAAATCAAGTTCCACATCCCCTTTAAGATAGAAATCCCAGGAATTGTCATAGCTGTTGAGGTTTCCGTATTTCATCAATTCGCTTTTATCGGGAGCATCGTAATTTTCAGAGGGATGGCAGAGGCTTATTAGCCGTCGCATGTCTTGAGTGCCGCGTATTCCGAAGAATAATTCATCCTCTTGCCCGGTAACAATTTTATAGAGCTCCTGCTGGCCCTCAAGATCAGTGAGATGCCGGTTGTTATCTTCATCTTCATCGCCTTCAGAGAGACTCACGGTATATCCGTTGAACAGGAAAGAGAAAGAGATGTCGCCGTCACTGAGCACATATTTGCCGGGCTTCATTTGATCCTTAATCTCATTCTCATCAAGAATCACGTTTGCCCAGAATTGGAATACAAATGTGTTGTCGCCGCTCTGGAAACCGTATCTTTCAAGTTCGCCTATACGACCATTCTGGTATGCTTCGATTAGCTTTTGGAAATCATTGGCGCTGTAGATGCCGGCCTTTTTTGTCGATACCGAATAAGTGCTTTTCGATACCCAGTTCTCCACCTTCACCGGAGCAAAAGTCAATTCCGTGTTGGGAGAATTTATGGTAGCGGTCACGTTAAGCACATATCCCGAAGTAAGCTCCGTTGTCTTGGGTGAATAGTCGGTAACGTTGCCCCATTCATCCGAAAGATACATCACTGTTGGCAGATAGCCGGTGAATCTCATCACCTCGTCGCGGTCGCTGTCGGAGCCTGTGACATCATTTTTAGGCACCTCCACAATAATCTGGGGCCTGGCAGTGGCATTCGCAAAAGATTGAGGCGGGAAAATAAAAGGCTGAGCCTGATAAAGTTTCTTATTCAGCACTTTGTTTTCTTCCTCATCGGTATATGTGCCATCAAAGCTATTTTTCCATTCGATCTTATTTTCACCTTCGGGCATTACTATAGGGATCAGCTCCGAGAGATTTCTCACGTCACATTCCTGCATTGCTGAAGATGAAGAGGAAGAAGAAGTGGTTTTAAAGCTTGAATTTGTGCAATAGTATAAGTTTACAGAATTAAGGTTGGTATAGAGATTGGTGATATATACTTTTGCATTATCCAGGTTCACGAGTCCGTCATCGCTTGAGCCATATACGTCTAAATTAATTTTAAGGAGAGCCATGCGATGGTAAAGGTTGAAAGTAAGGTCGGTGGTGGATCTTGCAGACATTCCACCGTTGCTTGTAATTGAATTTCCTCCACAGATTATAAGGTCGTTTTTGCCATCTATAGTGTCTAAAGGAGAGGCTACATAGGGGTTGGTGTCAGCCTTAAAGAGATATTTCTGTCGGTATTGGGTATTATAATCGGTTGTAGATGTGGAAATCGTGTAAAGAGAAGGGTCGATATTATGAATAAAAAGAGACACTGAAGAGCTTCCTTCCCCCTTCACATTTCTCCATTTGAGGTCTTTCAATACACCGTCTTTTTCAAAATAGGCATATCCGGTCTCCGGATCCTCAGGATGTCCGAACACCACAGTTCCTCTGTCATACTTCGTATACGACATTGTTTCTTCAGGCACGGTGTTTCGAGGGTAAGTGATATAGAAGGTTCCTTCTGTGACGAGAGCTTCTTCCTTAGCACCATAATAAGTGCGGGTGTTATCGGTAGGTTTTAAAGTAGCTCTCACCCTTATCACATCGTCATCATCCTCATCTCCGGCCCCCGGTAACGCAAACTCGTCTTGCACGCAAGAGATGCACACTGTAGACAGCAAAACTGCCACGCCTGCCCTTAAGAGGCCTTGCAGAATCTTGCGTGAAGAGATTATATTCCTGATATATTTAATAGCCATTATTGTTTACTCTGTTTCGCCGTCACTTTCCTCTTCCTCGCTATGAAGAGGGACATTGGTGGTATGGTTTAGCCAAGGTTTCATGTTTCCATTCACATAAATCACCTTGTTGCCTACCCGGGGCACATAAAGTTCCAGATATTGAAACACACCTTGGGTTAGCTGCAGATTGCTGCCCGTGCTGTTGGCAGTCAATGCCTGGTTGAAAATATATTTGTTTTCAGCTCCTGAATTGCTTCTCAGTATGAAATTAAGGAAGTTGGTCTGTGTGTAAGACATATCTTTTCCGTCGGCATCTTTCGTGCCAAGCTGCATAGGCATAATCACGCTGAAATCATACACCCTCACATTGTCGTAATCGCCTTCAATCGGTTGCTCGAAATAATCTTTGGGTATGAAGTCTTCATAACGTATCAGCATTGTTTCACGATTATTATCATCTCCCAAAGGATGCTGATACATAAGTATAGTACCTTCACGGGCGAGAGGTGAAATTGCCGGACCCTCCGTATCCGAACTCCGTATTGTGCTCCATTCGATTGTGAAGTCGGTGGAAGTATTGTCGAGGTTTGCAGAAATCAGAGCATCGTCGTAATAACCGGTTTTTGTTTCCGCATCATACACAGGCACATATAGACGTATGCGCAGATACGTCATGAGGTGGAAGAGATTAAACCTTAATCGGGTGAACAATGTGGGATTGGAATGATAAGCACCGAGGATGTCAGATTTTATGAGATTCTCCAAAGTGGTCTGATCCGGCTCCACGCTATAGATAATCTTATTGTTTTCCTCTTTTCTTGAGATTTCATCCCGGCCGGGGAAATATAAAGCGTATAGTGCAAAACCTCCTCGGAAAGAACCTCCGTTGCCTATTTTAAACCATTCGAGAGGATCGTTCATATCCAGAGGAGTGAAATTGTAACCGTCTTCCCAGTCTGCCTCATTATCTTCGATGAACTTGTAGGAATAAATTCCATCCTCATTTTGAAAAGGAGCCACCCTTTCAGTCTGTTGGGAAACGAATATCACACTGTTTCTATCAAACTTTAAGGTGTAAGGCATCTGTAAAAGCTCCTTGATATCATCGTCGGTGAGTTCAGAATCATCTTTTGGTGTTTCAGTCTCGTCATCCTCACCGGAGCCGCTTGTGCCCGGGTCTTCCTCTCCGGCACGCGTTATCATGGCCACAGTAATGTGGTCAATCACCGAGGAACCTTGTCCGCCTTTCTCCGGGCCATCTTCATTGGTGCATCCTGAAATCAAGACGCCAAGAGAGAATATAATTGAAAAAACAGCTATAATAGTTTTCTTTCCCATACAATCTCTTAATCTTCTTCTTCCTGCACATATCCCTGGAATCTTCTTACACTCCACGGAGCCACCTGGCAATAAATTTCCACAAGACTTTCAAACATGTCTATATCCACAATCACATGCGTAGCCCGGAAAAGAGATCTCACCTTATCAAATTCCATTTTATCGGTGACATAAATTTCCACCGGTAGATCAGTGTCGAGTATGTCTTTTACTCCAAAAGATACATAATAGGTCTGCAGATCCACATCCTCATATCTTTTGGTTTCACTGTTGTATACACTTTTGGTTTCAAGGTGTATGCTCTCGGGGAAATATTTCACCACTGTAAGAGTGGAAGGAGCATCCTTGTCTATGAGGTGCTCTATGGTCCAATCGGCGCCTGCCGGTTTGTCTATGGTTTTCACAGATTCCTTCTTTTCGTCGGGCACCTCATAATCGTCTATCCAGCCGGCCTTGTCGTTAAACTCCAGCAGCTCATCATCGCTGTCGGGGTAAAAGTCTTCATAATCATGAGTACGCTCGGACACAATCTTGAGCCAGTCTATCCAATAATATCGCTCCCCTTCATAAGTTTTGGTGAGCTCGCTGTCGTCAAGGTGAGGCATCACGAAACTGTCGGAATTGAGCTCATGGAGCTCTATTTTTTGCACTTCCACCTTCTCTTTACGATAATTATAGAAATTGAAAGTAAACTTGGTGGCAACCGGCACCAGATACATGTTTTTAGTGATTTTCACCGACATGTCGTTTGTGGCCGTGATGTTATCATACACAGCTGTGTAAGGTAGATAGATGGTATTGTCAGTAATGTTATAGGCCGGGGTAAAGTAGGCTGCGGATAAGAGTCTCTCGAGCTCTGCTGCGCTTCCGTTGCCCGGATAGCCGACGGTGCCGTTGGAGGGTAGATTCTCTTTGGCATAATGACCAAGAAGGTCTTTAAGTGACATACCTTCTTCCCACCAATTGGGCAACTCGGTGTCTTCACCAAACTTAAGTTCAGCAACCGACTCCTCATTTGCGATAAGATAAAATTTCTTATTGCCGGCCACTGTTATATGTTCAAATTTCTGGGTGAAAATATCAGCGTCGCTTACCCCCGCTGTAGATCCCTCTCCTCGTTCATAGTCAATAAGCTGGTTGGTTTCAATAAAACCGTCACTCAGCATTATGATCCGAAGGGTTTTGATTTTTTCAGAAATAGAATTTCCTGAGGTGCGTGTACCCATAGCTCCGATTTTCACCACAATAGAATTGGCGTCGGCGCTATGAAGATCATCGGGTTCCTCCGCATCAGGATTAACTCCGGCACAAGCAGTGATTATGAGCAATAGCATAAATGCCATTGTCCACAATATCTTTATTTCTTTATTTATTATCTTATCAATCATCAAATAAGACTGCTTCTCTAATTAATCTTCGCAAGTCCATCACCAAGAAACCTGGAAGTGTTGTTTTGCCAGACGCCATTGCACTATCCTAATGGTTGCAATGAGAGAATTACCGCTCGTGGGCGGTTTCTCCGGATAGATCACTTCATCCGGATTATACACCGGGGTGCCGAGGGTTGTGATCTGCACCACTTTGGCATCATAGATGTGATTTCTCACAACTCCATAAAATCCGGGATCAGTTTCATTGACCCCGAAATGAGGGATAATGAAGAAATAATATGCGGCTCCCTCCATCCAAACTTTGACTTCCGACACCTTGGAGTCGATATATCCGTTAGGATCCTCCACGGGCAAATACCCCTCTTCACCGTCTATGATGCCGGGGATAAACCATTTGAGACGTCCGGCATCTGTAGAAAGGGCGAAATATACATTGTAAGTTCCTTCGGAGTCAGGGCCTGTTTGATTCTTATGCTCCATAGAAGTCTCAAGATCCAAATCAGAAGGCTTTATTTTCCGGTATCCGTTTGTTTCGGTTGAAGGTGTATATAAATCAAGCTTGTCAGCCACTTCTTCATATAGGCTTTCAAGAGCATAATATTTGGAATCATACTCCACAACCGTCACCGGTTCTCCGTCAGAATCTATTAGCCTTGCAGCCACAATAACTTTTGTGGGATATTCCGGATTTGTAGCCCTCACAGAACCTGTTGCATAGGGATTTGCGTTTTCCTGAAGATAACTAGTTGTCTTTGATTCCAAGTCTATTTCAAAACATCCATCCGGTCGTTCTGTCCCATCATCTATACCTGCAATCTCATTGAAACTATACCAACTATAGGAGGGATCTGCAGGATTGACGGCCCAGAACGATCTGTAATGAGCGGCATTATTCCAAGACATGCTGCCTTTAAATAACTCTGACTGCCCCCAGGTTTTATCCACACTTTTGAGTAGGCGGGAATTTGCAGTAGCTGAGGTCACTGCCCATCCTAACAACTCTACATAAATCTCTTTTTCTTCTTGGTCGGCAGCATTATGAGGCTTATAAGAGACTCCGGTGTCGAACACGTTCTGTCTTCCCGAAATTTCCACCGGACTGAGATCGTTGCTTTCAGTGTCGAAACTAAAGTCGAGCCTTGCCACAACCCTTTCTACATGAAGAGCCACCGGCTTTTTAATAGCCTCCTGTGCAGAAGCACAAAAATCAGAGCTTGAAAGTTTTAATTCACAAACCTCTTGCACTGACTCGCCTTGGCCGGATACATAACCGGAATTGCTCATAACAAAATTAGATCGAGTGAGATTGGTGGCGAAATCGCTTACCGTCTCCTTAAGATCTGAAATATTAGTGATGGTTAATCCGGATATGTAAGAGTCGGGATTTACTATGGCTATCACACTCCCCGGAGTTGAGCCGTTTTCCGTTTCGAGCAGAAATGTCAAAGAGAATTTTTTCTCTACATTCACAACATCGTCAACTGTAGAAATATCCTCCGGATTGAAACTTAAACAAGAGGAGAATTCTTCCGACAAACTATCCCCGTTTCTCGCACTTAGCACATTGCCTCGGGAGTCGAAAAAGTAAAGATTTATGGATTTGACAGCATTTTCTGAAACGCTTCCGTTTTCGTATCCCCAATCAAACCCGTCGTCATCTCGTGTTCCCGGTGAATCCACTGCGCTTAATTCTACGGAAAGATAACCAATAATGGTGTCGAATCGTTGCGAGGGAGGTTGCATATCCTCTTTATCTTGAGAGCAACCGTTTATCACCGGCAAAAGAGCCAATAGGATTAGACTAAATATATTATTCTTGCCATATAGATTCTTCATTCACCAATAAAGCGGTTTCACTTTTGTAATTTCTCTCTAAATTTTGCGTCCCGGAGCCCCTCGTCTGAGTCCCGGAGCCCATAGCGGGAGAGGCCAAATTAGATATTGTATTAAATATACAAAGATATAGATTTTGCCATAAACTACAAAATATAAAATGCATATTTATGCGGTAAAACACAGAAACTATCCCATTTTAATTGCAAACACCTGTTGGATGTGTTATTAATTATTAAGACCACAGAAAGGGAAAAATTACCCCCTCTCTGTGGTCTTTTATTTTGGATGTGAAAACGTTTCTTGTTTTCTTTAATTCTTATTTTTTCGTACTTATTTGATAATCACCTTTTTGCCCTTGATGATGTAAAGTCCCTTGTCAAGACTCTTTATCTGCTCAAGAGTAGCATTGAAATAGATAATACGGCCGTTAAGGTCATAGACGTTCATAGGAGTCATGATGTCAGCGTCTTGGAAGATTTCTTCAATCCCGGCATTGTCGATTCCCTTGGTATCAACTTCAATGGTTTCTTCAAGACCGTTTTCTGTTTCCACACCGAAATCAACGTCTCCATCAGCATGTACCGTTACAATGCCGTTTTTAACAGATGCAAGTGCAGGGTCAGAACTTTTCCAGTCAATAATAGTCTTGGATCCAACGGGAACCAATCTAACATTAACCATTGGAGGATTACCGCTCACACCTTCCATTATCACATCAACAGGCTGGAGTTCTTCTTCATCTACAGCCGCTCTTGTTCTTGTATAAGCCTGCGGGTCACGATAGGGAGATGAAACCGTAACGTTACAGTTGATTTCTTCTCCATCAACAGTTGCGGTTATAACGGTGGCACCTGTGATACCCATAGCAACGATAAGACCGCAGTCATTGGCGTATGCCACTGCCGGATTAGAACTACTCCATACTATTTCGCTGTCTGAACCATAGACGCCAAGCTGGAACACCTCGTTACCTGCCATATCCACATTGTAATGAGAAAGAGAGATGGCCCCTGAAACGGTCAGATAATTTTGGAAACGATACCAAGGATTCTCCCGGTTGTAAGTGGCAAGTGATTGCTCACGTACAGTCACCGTAGCGTTTGTATATGCCTTGGTTGGGAACGTATAGCTTTCAGCGATGGGAGGATTAAGTGCCATAGAGTGGATGTCCGTGATATTGGGACAATCAGCAAACGCATAGTCACCGATGGTATAGACACCTGTACCCAAGTCAATGTTTCTCAAAGATGAGCAACCTTGGAAAGCGTTTGCAGAGATTGTTTCTACTGAATTTGGTATTAGAATCTCTGTGAGGGAGGTGCAACCGTTCATCAAATTAGCGGGAATAGTCTCCACTCCATCGGGAATTATCAATGAGCGGAGACTTGTACAGTTCTGGAAAGCGCTGGCTCCGAAAGAGTTTACGTTTTCAGAGAAATATACCTTTTCAATCCGATTACAATTAGCAAACAGGCTCGAAGATATGGAAGTAAGGTTTTCCGGAAGTCTCATCAATTCAAGAGAGGAACACCCTGAGAAAGCACCGTTTCCAATCGAAGTCACATTTGCAGGAATTTCCAATTCAGATAAGGAAACACAACCGGAGAAAGCATTGGAACCAATAATTGTAACTGCATCCGGTAATTCAATCTCTGTAAGATTAACACAATTACTGAAAGCATAATTACCAATAGATTCTATCCCGGGAGGTAGCATAATAGAAGGAAGAGAACTACAATCTGTGAAAGCATTTTCCGGAACAGATGTCATTGGAGAAGGAAGAGTGATATTCACCAATTTTGATGCACCGCTGAAACTTGGAATGGTTGTGGCTCCATCGCTAAAAACAGCCTGTGTCAATTCATTGTATGAGAATACTCCGTTGATGTCGGCTCCGGTGTTCACATTCAGAGTCTGAATCGGGCAACCATAGAATGCTCCTGAACCAATAATCTGTAATGATTTTGGAAGAGTTATTGATGTCAGTTTATTGTTAGTGAAAGCGGAGTTTCCGATTGATGTCAGGGATGAAGGAATCTCCAAAGAAGCAATAGAACATCGCGAAAAAGCGGAGTTTCCTATTGTAGCCACATTGTTTCCAAGCGTCAATGAAGTCAAAGTTTCCGTATTAGAGAACCAGTTTTCTCCGATTTCCTTGCAATCGATATTAAGTTTTTCAATTGGATTACCTGAGAATACATTTGAACCTAAAATTTGTAAAGAATTTGGCAATGAGAGATTAGTAATATTGTTTCCTTGGAAAGCATAATCACCAATTGAGGTCACGGATGAAGGAATTTCCAAAGAAGCTATTGAGCACCCTGAGAAGGCGGAGTTTCCAATTGATTGAACATTGTTCCCAAGAATCAAGGATGTCAGGGTCTCTGTATTAGAGAACCACCCTTCACCTATTTCCTTACTATCAATAGTAAGACTTTTTATAGGATTACTGCCAAAAGCCATCCATCCAATAGAATTAAGAGAATTTGGAATAGATAAATTCGTTATTCCATTATTGTAGAAAGCATACATTCCTACTGAATTAACCGCATTTGGAATTTCAATAGAAGATAGTGAACATCCAGCAAATGCATATTCTCCTATCGAAATAACGGAGTCAGGAATTTCTACGGAGGTTAATGAAGAACATCCGTTGAATGCTAAGTTCCCTATTGAGGTTAAAGAGGATGGAAAATCTACGGAGGCCAGGGAAGAACAACTTGAGAAGGCGGAGTTTCCGATTGATTGAACACTGGTCCCAAGTGTTATTTTAGTTAGTGTATTTATACCTGAAAACCATGAATTTCCTATTTCTTTAGAGTTAATAAAAAGGTTTTCTATTGTACTTGAATTAAAAATAGCGCCCTCTAATATAGTTTGGGAGCCTGGAATTGAGGCATCTTTTAATGCAGAACAAGAACCGAAAGCACTTAAACCTATACTCATTAAAGAAGCGGGTAAATCAATAGAAGTTAAGTTTGGACATTCATAAAAAGCCTCTCCTCCAATTACTAAAAGAGAATCCGGAAAAAAAACTTGTTTTAAACTATAATTAAATGCAAATGCACGATAACAAATTTCTGTAACTGTATTTGGAATTGTGATGCTATTTAATGAGTTAGTAAAAACATTAGTGACGGCTGACCCGGAAATAAATTGCCCTATTTGAGTAATAGTATAATATATTCCATTATATTCTACATTCTCAGATACTATTACATCTCCAGATGCAGAGCAACTAATTAAAGAGACTTCCTTCAAGTCTTCATTGATAATTTTATAGGTAGAGTTATCAACTGAAAAGGTATCACCGACTTCCGCACGGATTGGGATTGTTGCAAGTAGCCCGATGACTACGAGGCAAAATGTTGTAAAAAGTTTTTTCATTTATAAATGTTTTTAGAGTTAATAATCAGAAAGTTCATTTATCGATGGAAAAACTTTTGCTTGTGAGAGTTTCTGTTTTTTAGGATATAGACACAAAAAAACGTGGACAAACTCTGTTTATCAGTCCTTGAGGTCTTCGACTACCTTTCAACCAAATAAATGAGTAAAGCCCACGCCTATATCAGACGTGAGCACTCTTGCCTTACTCTTGGTTGAATTGAAATTGTCGAAGTTTCAAGGACCAGATATAAGCAAAAATGCTTTTCCTTATGTGGAGTATTAAATTCTTTGGTTTATGTCATAGGCATAAAACTTTGTTTCGGATTACAAAAGTATGAATTTTTTAGTAATTATATTAAAAAAGGGGATTATATGACAACTATTTTTTAAACCGTCTTAACCATTTCTACTTGCAGGCCCAAAGCATGAGTAATCTGACAGAATAGACCAATCCCCGGTTCAATCAAACCGCGTTCTATTCGAGAGATATACGTCTTGTCTGTACCTACTTTTGCGGCAAGCTCAGACTGTGACATTTTCTCTTTCTTCCTTGCCTCCGCTATTTCCTGACCCATGCTGCAAAGATATTAAAAGTTGATAGATAAAACAACTCTTAAAAACCTTTCTAAATATTTTAAAAAAAGGATTCTTTTTAGATTCAAAAAGGAGAGAGATATAGAATCTTTTTGGATGGGGAAAGCGGATGTTTTAGAAGAAGAGGAAACCACATCTGTTATTCCGTTAAATTTCGTATATTTGCAACTACTGTTAAATATACAAGAAATGAATATTAGAAAGATTACGGAGAGAGTTTTTTATGTTGGTATAAACGACAGAACCACTGTAAAATTCGAGAATCTATGGCCTCTCCCTTACGGAGTAAGTTATAATTCATATTTGGTAAAGGGCACTGAAAAAGTAGCTCTCATAGATGCCGTAGAGGAATCTTTCATTCGTTTACTTTTATCGAATGTCGGTGAGATAGTTGATAATTGTAAGATAGATTATCTCGTAGTAAATCACATGGAACCGGACCATTCCGGGTGCATACCTACGTTACTGGAACTTTTCCCGGATATTAAAATTGTTGGAAATAAAATTACTTTGGGGATGTTGAAAGGGTTCTATGATATTTCAGAAGATCATTGCATAGAGATAAAAGAAAATGATGTGATTGATTTAGGAGATGTCTCCTTGAAATTTTTTATGACTCCCTTGGTGCATTGGCCTGAAACCATGATGACATATGTGGAGGAAGAAAGAGTTTTGTTTTCTGGTGATGCATTTGGATGCTTCGGTGCGCTTAACGGAGGAATCATCGACAATGAAATGGAGGTGGATTGGTATTTCCCGGAAATGTATAGATATTACTCTAACATTGTAGGAAGATTCGGGAAGCCGGTTCAAATGGCATTG
The DNA here is from genome assembly GCA_022510385.1 of Muribaculaceae bacterium. GTDB lineage: Bacteria > Bacteroidota > Bacteroidia > Bacteroidales > Muribaculaceae > Lepagella. Next base: position 60,578 of record JAFLTQ010000004.1, read on the forward strand.
AAAAAGTTAGAAAATATAAAAATAGATTACATATGTTCCACCCACGGGCCGATATGGAAAGATAAGATAAAAGAAGTGAAAGACCTTTACAATCGGATGAGTCTATATGAGGGAGAAGAGGGGGTCACCATTGTCTATGGCACTATGTATGGTAACACCGGAGAGATAGCAGACATCATTGCCTCCCGACTTTGTGAAAGAGGCATTAGAAACATTAAGATTCATAATGTATCAAAAAGCGAGATGAGCTATATTATTTCGGATGCTTTTCGCTACAAGGGTCTTATTGTAGGAAGTCCCACCTACAACGGCCATATTTTCCCGGCAATAGGGGAGTTCATGACTTCAATGGAAGTCAGGGAAATTAAGAATAAAGTTATCGCTACTTTTGGTTCTTTCACCTGGGCTTCTGCAGCCTGCAAGATGATGAATGATTGTATGGCAAGATTAAAGATGACTCCTGTTGCTTCTATGGATATGAAACAGGGACCTTCAGCATCTGATTACGAAGCTGCCAAAGAATTAGCCGACAAAGTCGCAGATGCCCTGAAAAATAATTGATAAGAATATCCGCTGACACGTTTAGGGTAAATTTTTTCCTCCACTTTCCCCAAAAATGGCAAAAGTTGACTGAGAGTGATTCAAGTATGAACCACTAATTCCGAATTATATGGCTAATGATAAAATTTCTGTTTGATTTTCATTAATTTTGCAGCCGGAAATAAAAGAACCTAATAACAGAAAAGAATGAAAGCATACGTTTTTCCGGGACAAGGCGCCCAATTCGTAGGGATGGGAAAAGATCTTTACGAAAATAATGAAGAGGCAAAATCACTGTTTGAGAAAGCAAATGAGATACTTGGATTCCGGATCACAGATCTTATGTTCAACGGGACGGAAGATGATTTGAAACAAACAAAGGTGACCCAGCCGGCCATTTTTCTACATAGTGTAATATTGGCGAAGTCATTGGGCGATGAATTTAAGCCTGACATGGTAGCCGGCCATAGCCTTGGAGAATTTTCAGCCTTAGTTGCAGCAGGAGCCCTCTCCTTTGAGGAGGGATTAAAGCTTGTTGCCAAGCGAGCACAAGCCATGCAGAAAGCATGTGAAGCAGCTCCATCAACAATGGCAGCAGTGCTTGGACTTCCGGATGAGAAGGTAGAGGAGATATGCAGCTCAATAGATGATATTGTAGCTCCCGCAAATTATAATTGTCCCGGACAGTTGGTTATTTCCGGCACACATGAGGGGATAGATGCTGCATGTGAGAAATTACTTGCTGCCGGAGCCAAAAGAGCAATGAAACTAAAGGTAGGGGGAGCTTTCCATTCTCCTTTAATGCAGCCGGCAGAAGAAGAGCTTGCAAAGGCAATAGAGGCTGCTGAATTCAAGACTCCCGTCTGCCCTGTATATCAGAATGTAGATGGCAAACCACACACCGATCCTAAGGAAATCAAGGAGAATTTGGTGAAGCAGCTGACTGCTCCTGTGAGATGGACTCAAGACATACAGGCGATGATAAATGACGGAGCAACCGAATTTGTAGAGCTTGGTCCGGGTGCGGTGTTGCAAGGACTTGTAAAGAAAATCAATCGCGATGTGATAACCTCCGGTCATCAATAATTCAACATTCCAATGAATATAGCAATCGTAGGTGCGAGCGGTGCCGTGGGGCAAGAGCTTCTGAAGGTGCTCGACGAGCAGAACTTCCCGGTCACAAGTCTTCGTCTTTTTGGGAGTAAAAGGAGTGCCGGGCAAGAGTATCGTTTCCGAGACATGACAGTTAAGGTTGAGCTTCTTAGCCATGACTCCGATTTCAGTGGAGTTGACATTGCTTTCACATCAGCCGGTGCATCGACATCCAAGGAGTATGCAGAAACCATAACGAAACATGGTGCTGTAATGATTGATAACAGTAGTGCATTCCGGATGGATCCTGATGTTCCATTGGTAGTCCCCGAGGTGAATCCTGAAGATGCCTTAGATAAACCTCGAAATATCATCGGTAATCCCAATTGTACGACGATACAGATGGTTGTAGCCCTCAAGCCTATCAATGATCTCTCACCTATCACAAAGGTGCATGTGTCGACTTATCAGGCGGCAAGTGGTGCAGGGGCGGCAGCTATGGCAGAGCTTGAGAAACAATTTAGGGAAATAGCCGAAGGAACATCACCCACGATAGAGAAATTCCCTTTCCAGTTGGCCTATAATATTATACCACAGGTTGATGTATTCATGGACAACGGCTACACCAAGGAGGAGATGAAGATGTATAATGAGACACGTAAAATCATGCATTCAGATAAGATAAAGGTGAGTGCTACGTGTGTCAGAGTTCCGGTATTGCGAGCTCATAGCGAGGCTATCTGGCTTGAAACGGAGCAACCAATTGAGATTTCAGAGGTTAGACGCGCCTGGGAAGAGGCTCCGGGTCTTGTAGTAAAGGATGAGCCCTTTTCAAAGGAATATCCAATGCCGTTGGATATCTCAGATAAGGATCCCGTATATGTCGGGAGATTAAGAAAGGATCTTTCAGATTCTAAGGGACTATCTTTCTGGGTGGTAGGAGATCAAATCAAGAAGGGAGCGGCATTGAATGCAGTTCAGATTGCTCTTTGGCTCTTGAAAAATGATCCTAAGTTACGCTAACTTATTAAAATGATTTAAACAGTCATATTATTATTTTTTCAAAAAGAATTTCAAGTTAAAAAAGCTCCCCCGTTTCTCAAGTAGATTCGGGGGAGTAAATATTTAAGAGCCCGTTCCTTTTTCTCTTATAGATATCGGGGACGGGCTCTTTTTTATAATGTAGAGTTTATTCTTTTTTACTCTTCATCAGGTTGCTGAAGGTTGTTATTGTTTCTTGGAGTGAATCTTCTCGGACCACGTTCACCTTCACGTCTGGGTTGCTGGTTCCCTTCGAAACGTCTCGGGCCACGTTCGCCACCCTCTCGTCTTGGACCTCCATTTCCGTCACGACGAGGACGATTTTCACCTCCCTCACGGCGTGGACGGTTTTCTCTTTCTACATAACCTTCGGGTTTTTCGGTCAAAACTTTCATTGAGAGACGGTATTTACCGGTCTTCTTGTCAATCTCAATAAGTTTTACTTTTACCTTATCTCCCTCTTTAAGGCCGCTATTTTCCATAGAGTCGAGACGATCCCATGAAATTTCACTTATATGTAGCAGACCGTCACGTCCGGGCATGAATTCAACAAATGCACCGAAATCAAGAATAGAACGTACAACGCCGTCGTAGATCTCTCCCTCTTCGGGTTGAGCCACGATAGCCTTAATCTTGGCTAAAGCAGCTTCGAGACCCTCTTTCTCCTTGGAGGCAATCTCTACTTTCCCTATGCCAAGTTTTTCATCCTCTTCAATTGATATGGTTGTGCCGGTTTCTTCCTGAATTCCTTGTATGATCTTACCTTGAGGACCGATAACAGCTCCAATAAGGTCTTTCGGAATTTCAAGAGTAATGATTCTCGGAACATGCGGTTTATAGTCTTCACGCGGCTCGGGAATAGTGTCGTGGATTATATTGAGGATATGCATTCTTCCCTGACGAGCCTGTTCAAGTGCTTTTTCAAGGATTTCATAACTTAAGCCGTCACATTTGATATCCATCTGGGTTGCGGTGATGCCCTTTTCTGTCCCGGTCACTTTGAAGTCCATATCACCGAGATGGTCTTCGTCGCCAAGAATATCAGAGAGAACAGCATATTTAGTAGCACCCTTGTCAGAAATAAGACCCATTGCAACTCCGGCCACGGGACGTTTCATTTTTACTCCGGCATCAAGAAGAGCGAGGGTTCCACCGCAAACAGTTGCCATAGAAGAAGAACCGTTGCTCTCAAGGATATCGGAAACTACACGGCAAGTGTAGGGGAAATCATCCGGGAACATTCTCTTGAGGGCACGATGTGCAAGATTTCCATGACCGATTTCACGTCGGCCAACACCTCTTTGAGCTTTTGCCTCTCCGGTAGAGAATGGCGGGAAATTATAATGGAGCAGGAATCTTTCCTTGCTTTGGTTCAAAACATCGTCGACAATCTTTTCATCGAGCGTTGTGCCGAGGGTTGCTGTCACAAGAGCTTGAGTTTCGCCACGAGTGAAGATAGCAGCTCCGTGAGGACCCGGAAGATAATCCACTTCACACCATATAGGCCGGATTTCAGTAGTCTTTCTGCCGTCGAGACGAATTCCTTCATCAAGGACACAACGACGCATAGCCTCTTTCTCTACGTCGTGATAATATCTCTTGACCATGGAAATTCTTTGCTCAGGAGTATATTTCTCAAGTTGCTCTTCCGTCATTTCCGGAAGATTCTCTATATATTCATCCACTATAGCTTTGAAGCTTTCGGCTCTCCAATGTTTGTCGGCACTTCCGGCTTTAGCGATTTCATAAGCTTTGGCATAGCATTTTTCCTCTACATCCTTACGCAGGTCGTCATCGTTGATTTCGTGGTTATATTCACGTTTGGTTTCTTTGCCTGCCTCTTTCATAAGCTCAATCTGAGCCACACAATGCTTCTTGATTTCATCGTGAGCCACTTTTAAAGCCTCGAGCAATTCTGCTTCAGAAACTTCGTTCATTTCACCTTCCACCATCATTATGTTATCGTAGGTGGCGCCGACCATCAGCTCTATGTCAGCTTGCTCAATCTGTTCGAAAGTCGGGTTAATAACCCACTCACCATTAACTCTTGCAACTCTGACTTCAGAAATAGGACCCTCAAACGGGATGTCGCTACACATCAAAGCAGCAGAAGCAGCTATACCGGCTAAAGCATCCGGCGCTTCATTTTCATCAGCTGAAAAAAGAGTCACGTTAACAAATGTCTCAGCATGATAATTGCTTGGGAAAAGGGGGCGCAAAACTCTGTCAACAAGGCGAGAAGTCAATATTTCATAATCGCTTGCTCTGCCTTCCCTTTTTAGAAATCCACCCGGGTATCTTCCTATAGATGAGTATTTCTCTTTATATTCTACTGTCAAGGGCATAAAATCCACGCCCTCATTGGCATCTTGTGCCGAACAAACCGTGGCCAGCAACATCGTGTTGCCCATCCTTACTTCCACGGCGCCATCCGCTTGCTTGGCCAACTTGCCGGTCTCGATTGTAATCTCACGGCCATCGCCCAGGGGTATGGTCTTCTTCACTGGTTTCAACATAATTTTTTTCTTATTTTTCTTATCTTCTTGTTTTCAAACGCAAAATTACCTAAATTATTCCTCTTAAGGAATATTTACTTATTTTTGTCATAATTTTTCTACTTATATCAAAACTAAGAACGAGCTCTAACCATTATGTATGATTATATTGCCTTGAGGATAGAAGCCAATCCGTGTGACGAAACCGTCACAGATCTTCTGGCTGCTTTCCTCGCCGATGTCGGATACGATTCTTTTGTGTCTGATTCTACCGGCCTGACGGCTTATATCAGGAAAGACAAATATGAAGCCAAAAATGTAGAGGAAATCCTTGAAGATTTTCCCATTCCTGCCTCATTCAGTTATTCCATAGAGGAGATAGAGGGGGAAGATTGGAATAAAGAATGGGAGCAAAATTATTTCAAACCGATTCAGATAGATGACAGAGTGGTGGTCCGTTCATCTTTTCATCAAGAATTCCGTGAAGCTCCCATTGAGATAATCATTGATCCCAAAATGGCATTCGGAACGGGACATCATGCTACGACTTCCGGAATGATTAAGATGTTGATTGAAGAGGATTTGAACGGTAAGAGTGTGATTGATATGGGAACCGGTACAGGCATTCTTTCCATTCTTTGCAAGAAGTTGGGTTCGGCTGCGACTACCGGGATTGACATTGATGAATTCGCTATTGAGAATGCAAAAGAGAATGGAAACTTCAACGGAGTAGATGTCAGATGGTTGGTGGGAGATGATTCCACCCTTGAAGAGCTTGATCCATCAGATATATTCCTTGCAAACATAAATCTGAATGTCATTACATCTTGTATGGAGAAATATGTGGCAAAAATGAAGGAGGGAGCTAAAATCTTTTTGAGCGGTTTTCTTGAAACCGACAGGGATACAATAATGACAGAAGCTGAAAAACTGGGACTTTCATTTCAAAAAGAATCAGTAGAAAATAATTGGCTTGTTATGACTTTTACCAAATAAAACATCGAGCAAGAAGCAATTCTCAAAAGTCATAAAAACACTAATTTCAATATTAATTTTTGTAGATTCAAGAAATATCAGTACCTTTGCAATTGAAAAAAGTGGCTTATGGTGTAATGGTAGCACTACAGATTTTGGTTCTGCCTGTCCAAGTTCGAATCTTGGTAAGCCAACTTTCCCAAGCCGAAGCGCCAACGCTCCGGCTTTTATTCTTTAATAGACCAAGCATAAAAACTAACCGGGCTTGAAAGAGAGTAATAAGTGGGTTAACAAATGTTTTAGATGATGCGATATCTCAGCATATTGTTTATTTTGTTGATGGGAATTAGGGGGTTAAGCCTCTCATCCCGGACCTCTCTTGATTTGTCGGGAGAATGGCACTACAGGCTTATTGGCGCACCCTCCTCCATTCCTGCTGAAGGAATTATTTCTTTTCCTAATACTCTCGATAATGCCCGTAAATCAATATATAACCCTCTTACAGACAACACCGAACAATTAAGACGTGAATTCTCATTTGTGGGGGAAGCAATTTATTCCCGCAACATTAGAATTCCTAACGAATGGCGAGATAAGGAAATTTTTCTTGAAATTGAGAGATCAAAGCCGTCAAGGATAAAGATTGACGGGAAAGATGCAGGCTATAATTCGCGTATTTCATCGCCGCAAAAATATAATCTCAGTCATCTACTGTCGCCGGGGGATCATCACATCGAAATAATTGTCAATAATGCCGATTCCCTGCCACCAATGGTGGCTCGAACTTCAAATGCGGCCTCAGAAGCATCGCAGACTAACTGGAACGGCATTATCGGGAATTTTTCTCTTATCGCAAAAAATCCTATCCATATCAGGAATATCCGAGTCAATGAGGTAGACCATGGGAAAGGTGTCAATTTGATGATAGATTTATCAGATGCCGCACCTGAAGAGATGAAATTGGGAATGAGTTGGAAAAATAATTCAACAATCACCAAAACAATAGAACCGGGAGACACTTGTGTAAAAATCTATCTGCCGTTGAAAAAGGAGGATTTATGGAGTGAGCATAAGCCTCGATTGCATAATTTAAGGATTAAGTTGGCTGATAAAGAGGGAAAGATTGTTGATGAACATACTACATCCTTGGGTTTCCGTGAATTTATAAACTCCGGTAAAGCATTTTATGTAAACGAGACCCCAACTTTTCTGAGGGGTACTGTCAATTCAGCTATTTTCCCGGAGACAACTTATTCACCGACCGATCTGAAGAGTTGGCAGGATTATTTCAAAGTAATAAAGGATTATGGACTAAACCATGTGAGATTTCATTCCTGGACTCCTCCCGATGCGGCTTTCACAGCAGCCGATCAAGAAGGGGTATATCTGCTTGTTGAGCTTCCGATCTGGGGAGAACTTGACCGAGATTTAAAGAACCATAATTTATTTCTAAATGAAGAATTGAAGGGAATAATGGAGTCATACTCTCATCACCCTTCTTTTGTGATGTTTTCGCCGGGAAACGAATTATGGGGAGATGTCTCGCTCATGAGGGAATATATGGAGAAGTCCAAGAAATTGAACCCGCGGATTTTATCGACTTATGGCAGCAATGTATATTTAGGGATGAGGGGAGAAATAGGAGGTGAGGATTTTATAATAGCTTCCAAAACCGGGGATGGTCCTAAAGATGAAGTAAGAGGTTCTTTCTCATTTGCAGATGATCCGACAGGAGGTCTTTTCAATTCTACATATCCTGAAACTCAATCCAATTATGACTTGGCTACCGGGGGAATAAATGTGCCTATGATTTCACATGAAGTCGGACAATATCAAAGTTACCCGGATTTTACCGGATTAGATAGATATAAGAGCAATCTTAAACCTGATAATCTTTTAGAATTCAAGCGTCAGGCGGAAGAAGCGGGAAAAAACGGGAAGAGCAAATTATATTCAGAGGCAACCGGAAAATGGGTGGCCAAGCTTTATAAGGCCGAGATTGAAAAAGCAATGAGGTCGGAAGGAATCGCCGGAATTGAACTTATGAGTCTGCAGGATAATCCGGGACAGGGGACGGCATTAGTGGGGATTCTTAACCCGTTCATGGAGTCTAAAGGATATATAACCCCGGAAAAGTGGCGTGAATCATATTCTGACAGAGTGGTGTTGGCAGAATTTCCAAGATTCACCTTTAGGGAGGGAGAGGATATAGAAATACCTGTAAGATTGATAAATTATAGTGATACATCCCTTTCATCTGAGAAAATTGAATGGACAACGCCTTTCTTGTCGGGTGAAATAGTGGCAGAAGAGGGTAGAGGGATTATCCCGATAAAGCTCCCGGGGATTAAAGAGCCTCAAAAAATGAGCCTTATTTTGACCGGAGATGAAGGAAAAATCAGGAATGAATATGAATTTTGGGTTTATCCCGAAAATAAGAAAAATATAAAGAATGTAATTGTCACAAAAGATATCTCTGAAGCTCTTAGAATGCTTGAAAAAGGCAAGAAAGTCATTCTTATGGCCGATAGTAGTAAGAAGTGGGATAACAGCATAGGAGGATTATTTACGCCGGATTTCTGGAATTACAGTCTATATAATAAAATCAGCGAAGAGATGCATCTGCCTTCATCCCCCGGAAGTTTAGGACTACTTATCGATAGGAATCATCCGGCATTTAATAAATTTCCAACGGATATCCACACGGATTGGCAATGGTATGCGATAGTAAGAAATTCACAGCCGTTGAAAATTGAAATGTTACCAAAGAGTTACGAGCCAATAGTGGAAGTGGTAGACAACATAGACACCAATAGACGTGTGGCTCTTATTTTTGAGTGTAATGTAGGGAAAGGAAAATTGCTGATTGTTGCATCGGATTTAGAGAAAGGAATGCAATTCCCCGAAGTTGAATGGTTGCTACAGTCGTTGAAAGAATATGTGGCAAGTAAAGAATTCAAGCCGAGATTAAGCTTGTCAGCTCGTCAACTTAAAACTTTACTTCGCCCTTTAAAAGATTGATTCTTAACCCCTCATTGTTAAGGATAACATTCGGGAAAACTTGTTGGGCCTCTTTAAGGAAAAGAGAGTCGTCAGTGTATCGAGAGGAGTAGTGACCCGTGAGAAGCATTTTTGCACCCGCGTCACGAGCTACGGTAGCAGCTTGCGTAGCAGTGGAGTGTCCTCTTTCAATAGCGTCAGCGAGCCGGTCGTCTAAATAAGTGGTTTCATGAAAAAGGAGATCCACGGGTCCGATTTTCTTTGCCAAATCAGGTATGTAGCCAGTGTCACTGATATGAGCGTAAGATAAAGATGGGTCGGCATCCGTTGTAAGCTTTTTATTAGGAATAACTGTCCCATCAGGTTTGATGAAATCCTCCCCTTCCTTTATACGTTTCATCATAGCTATTGGCACCTGATGAAATTCTGTCATAATCGGATTGATATGCCGAGGTTTCGGTTTTTCCTGAAAAATATACCCCACGGTCGGAATTCGATGGTCGAGTGGAACGGTTTTGACAGTCAAGGCCTTTGTTTCCAAGATAACTTTCTCTTCGGGCTTGATAATATTATAATTTATTAGAAAAGGAGTGTCTCTGCAGAAATAATCGATAATTTTTTTAAGCTGTTTGGCACCATCCTCGAATGTGTGAATTGTAAGTTCACCGCCATTCCCTGTAAGAGCAAGAGTGCTTACGAGCCCCGGCAGCCCGAGCACATGATCTCCATGCATATGGGTTATAAAAATATGACGCAGCTTTGCAAAAGACAATCTTTGCTTCATAAAAGCGAGCTGAGCCCCTTCCCCGCAATCTATCATATAAAGCTGACCACGATGCTGCACCACTGTGCAAGAAGGTTGGTGGCGCAAGGATGGTTTGGCAGATCCACATCCCAATGTGTGTATTGTAAAATCAGACATTTATATGAAATTAATGCTTTTGCTGAATAAATTATTGCACGTGGTCCACCTTAAAATCACGGGCTAACCCGCCAATGCCGGTTTCTTTATATAGAGAAGGGAGATCATGCCCTGTCTCTTTCATTACTTGAACCAGTTTGTCAAAACTTACTCGATGCTTTCCGTCGGAAAAAGTTGAATATATATTAGCGTCAAGGGCTCTTGCCGCAGCATAGGCATTTCTTTCGATACAAGGAATCTGGACAAGCCCGCAGACAGGATCGCAGGTCATTCCGAGATGATGTTCGAGCCCCATTTCGGCAGCGTATTCAATTTGAGCCGGAGTGCCTCCGAAGAGCTGGCAAGCGGCTCCTGCAGCCATGGCACAAGCCACACCCACTTCACCCTGACAACCCACATCAGCGCCTGATATGCTGGCATTATGCTTCACCACATTGCCGATGAGAGCTGCAGTTGCCAAAGCATGAAACATTTCCTCGTCGGAGAAATTTCGACTTTTCCAAAGGTGATAGAGCACTGCGGGGACAACTCCGCAACTGCCGCATGTGGGAGCCGTGACTATCACTCCTCCGGCAGCATTCTCTTCACTAACAGCCAATGCATAGGAGAAAACGAGTCCGCGTGAGCGTAAATTATCGCGAAAACCTCCTGCACGCATATAATAGGAGCGAGCCTTACGAGGAAGATTTAAGGGCCCGGGTAATCTTCCGTCAGTAATCAAACCTTTTTCTACCGCATTCTTCATAGTTTCCCATACCTCTGATAGAAATATATTGATATCTTTTCCTTCAGTATGTTCCACATATTCCCAATAACATCGTCCGCTACGTTCGCAATACTCCATAATCTCTGTCATGGTGTTGCGGTTATAGATTTCCGGGCTTCCTTGTTTAGCTGTTCCGGCTTCTTCAATTGCACCCCCTCCAACACTATATACGGTCCATTCATCTGAAGGGAGTCCCGCTTCATTAAGACTTCTGAAGGTCATTCCGTTGGGATGATAAGGTAGAAAGATGTCGGGCTTCCATATAATCTTTACCGGCAGTTCGGATTTTTCCAGAACGTCAAGAATCGCAACATCAGTCATGTGGCCTTTCCCTGTAGCGGCAAGGCTCCCGTATAGCACCACTTCATATCCGGCAGCATGTTTATGATTTTCCAAAAAAATCTCGGCTGCTTTTCTCGGTCCCATTGTATGACTTGAGGAAGGGCCTGTGCCAATGCGGTAGAGCTCACGTATGGATTTCATGGTTTTGTTTATTTTTGAGATATGGAAAGGATTTTATGCAAAATTAATTCTTTTTTACTTTAATTGCACAGGTGCAATTAAAAAAGTAGATTTGCGTGATGAAACACAGGTTCTTAACTTTCATAGCAGGTGTGGTAACTTTTCTGCCACTATTTAGCGGGGAAACTGCCATGGAAGATTCGTTGTATGTGACTCTGAAAGAAATCAATATCACAAGTATAAAGCAGACCGAGAGGCTTGATGATGAGCCGGAGGCTTCGACAGTTTTGTCAGGCAAAGAATTGGAGCAGAATGGCATTGTGACTATGCGGGGAGTATCTGATGTGGTGCCCAATTTCTTTATGCCGGATTATGGTTCAAGAATCACATCAACAATCTACGTCAGAGGTATAGGCGCCAGAATGGATCATCCGGCGGTGGGCTTGAATGTTGATAATGTTCCTTATCTCAACAAAGATGCATATGATTTCGATATAAGCGATATTGCATCGGTTGTCATGCTGCGTGGCCCTCAATCAACTCTTTATGGACGTAACACGATGGGAGGAGTAATCAACATCACGACGCTTTCCCCATTCTCATTTCAGGGATGGAGAGCTTACTTGGAAGGAGGACTGGGAGGACGGATAAGGGCTAATCTTGGATGGTATTATAAATTTTCATCAAAAAGCGCTCTTTCAATCTCCGGAGATTACGGACATCTGGAGGGTTTCTTCAGAAACGAATATAACAATAAAAAAATTGACAAGGAGAATAGTTTTTCCCTTCGTTCAAAATTTCAGTATCATCCGTTCTCAAATTTGAGAATCCAGAATGTAATAGGGGCGAATATACTTCGGCAGGGGGGTTATCCCTACGAATATGTCGGCACGGGGAGAATTGAATATAACGATACTTGCTTCTATCGCCGATTCACTTTTACAGATGGCTTGACAATTGCTTACGAACATTCCCGTTTTTCACTGACATCCATTTCATCTGTGCAGCACATTAATGACAATATGACTCTTGATCAGGATTTCTTACCTGAGAGTTACTTCACCTTGACACAGAAAAAAAGAGAGACCTCCTTAACGGAAGAAGTTGTGTTAAAAGGTAGTGTTGCCAAAGGAAGTTACAATTGGATAACAGGAGGTATGTTCTTTTATAAAGACTTGGATATGAGAGCTCCTGTGACTTTCAAGGATGTAGGTATCCGTGAATTGATAGAGGACCATCGCAATAATTCAAATCTCAGTTACCCTATAAGTTGGGACAGCAGGCTTTTTACTCTTAACAGTAATTTCAAGATTCCCACATATGGACTTGCGCTTTATCATGAATCGGAATACAGTTTGGGGAATTGGGATTTCGTGGCGGGTCTAAGGCTCGACTATGAACGTGCCGATATGGATTTCCGCAGTTTTTGCAAAACCGGATATGAGATTTATCATAAGAATGAAAATGGCCTTGAACCTTACCGCCATGTGGATATAGATATCGATGACAGAGGAAAAATAAAAAAGGATTTTCTGACCCTGTTGCCTAAGTTTGCTGTTGTTTATAAATTTAAGGAGCGTGGGAGCCTTTATGCCAAAGTGACAAAGGGATATAAAGCAGGCGGCTTTAATACTCAGATGTTTAGCGATGTTTTGCAACAAAGGTTAATGGGTATAATGGGAATAGGAAGCCAATATGATGTGGAGGATATAGTTGCATATAAGCCGGAGAAAAGCTGGAATTATGAGATAGGGGCTCATTTGAGATTTCAGGAAATAGGTTTGAATCTGGAGTTGACTACATTCTTTATAGATTGTCACGACCAACAGTTGACAATGTTCCCTGACGGCACAACAACAGGACGAATAATGACAAATGCAGGCAGAACACGAAGTTTCGGAGGGGAATTCGCCGGACAGTTGCATTTGAACCGACATTGGGATTTTAATCTGAGTTATGGTTATACAAATGCACGCTTCCTTGAATTTTTTAACGGTATAAAAGATTTTGCAGGGAAAAGATTGCCTTACGTACCATCCAATACTCTTTTCGGCCAGTTGTTATATAATCTCAGTTTATCTACGCAAAAATTCTCTCAACTGATTTTTGATGTAAATATGCGAGGCACCGGTTCGATTTATTGGAACGAGGAGAATACACTGCGCCAAAAATTCTATGCCCAATTAGGAGCATCGGTCACATGGCAATGGAATAACTGGGAATTTAAGTTATGGGGTCGAAATTTGACCGATACAAATTATTATACGTTTTATTTTATTTCAATGGGGAATGAGTTTTTGCAGCGAGGAAGGCCTATAGAGGCCGGAGTGTCGGTGAGATGGAACTTTAACTCCTAATATAAGTATTCTATATTCACTCTCTCTTTAGATACTGCATAAGCGGATAACAACCTTTCGACCATCTCATCAATATTTTCCTGATTTGAAACAGGATGGGTTGAAGCGGAAATTAAACGGTTGGCATCAAGAAGAATGAGGTCGATTTCATTGCCTCTATTATTTAAAAAAAGAGAAAGTCGGGCATTTGATTTTCTTAACCTCTTGACAAGTTGCATAAGGTTACATGTGATACGTGCTCCCGGGAAAGAACGTAACAACAGAGATTTGACTCCCGGGGCAAGGCTCCAAACGGCTGTTATATCGTTATCCCGATCATTCATAATGTCTTCATCGAGAGATGGGAACACTTTTTTGTATAAATCCTCTTCAGCAGAATTTTTTTCTTCAGCAATATCAGTGGGAATAAAAAGTGTCAGAGGATCGAAAATGGTGATGGTAGTAGCGAAGTCGTCAAGAAGCCTCGGATTATTATAGATTGCCTCTTCAATATTTTCGCGCAATTTTTCTTTGTCAGGTTGCCAGGAAACATTGCACAGAGGTTGAGGAGGCAGCTCCGGATGGATAGTATTATTTAGTTCTGCCTGAAGACCTGAGAGCCCGATGTTGAGAATCAGGCGCCATTGACCTGTATCGGCAAAATCAGCAGCAGTCAATTGATACATTGGATAAGCAGTTTTTGGTTTTATTGAAAAAAAGGTCAGGACATTTCTCCGCAAAGATTGCATTGCATATAGTGGGCCACTTCATCGTGTCTTAGTCCACGTCCGAGAAGATACATCAATTTGGTAATTGCTGCTTCAGTTGTGAGATCGTGACCGGGCACGACGCCTGTTTGAGCCAATCCGAGGCCGTTTCTATATCTATTGGGCATAACTTCCCCGTTAGGACATTGGGTTATATTGACAACAACTATTCCCTTTTCAACTGCGCTACGCAAAGCTTCGGAAAGCCATCTCTCAGCCGGGGCGTTGCCGGCACCAAAAGTTTTTAATATCACTCCTTTCAGACCCGGAGTTGAAAGGAGATGTCTGACCACATTCTCTTGTATTCCCGGGAAAAGATCAAGACAAACAATGTTTGTATCCATGGCATAATGCACATCGATAGGGGAATCTTTGACGGGACTTCTCCAAAGGGCCTCTTTATTAAATGTTATACCCAGACCTATTTTTGCCAGTTCGGGATAGTTGTTACTTAGGAAAGCATCAAAATTGTCGGCACTTTTCTTGGTACTTCTATTACCGCGCCAAAGAAAATTTTCGAAAAGGATGGCCACTTCTCTGACCATAGGACGTCCGTCGGTATCTTTGGCTGCTGCAATCTGCAGAGCGGTAATCAGGTTTTCCTCGCCGTCTGTCCTGACTTCCCCGATCGGGAGTTGGCTGCCGGTTATTATCACAGGCTTTGACAGCTGCTGGAGCATGAAACTTAGGGCTGAAGCCGTGTAAGCCATTGTGTCAGTGCCGTGGAGCACCACGAATCCATCGAAATCCCGATAGTTGCTTTCTATAATCCTGACAATTTGACCCCAATGCTGAGGATTCATATCAGAGGAGTCTATAGGATGGCTTAATTCTTGATGCACAATATCATAATCAAGCATTTTAAGCTTCGGGACATTATCCAGAAGATGATTGAAATCGAAGGGTTCCAGCGCTTTGGTTTCAGGATTCTCCTTCATGCCGATAGTGCCACCGGTATAAATCATCAATATTCTTGGGCGAGAGTTGTTCATATACATTATAACGTGGGGCGTAGCCATCTAAAACCGTAGAAATATTGACCTTCCACTTTAAACAGGCGAGAAATAGGATACGGGTCTAATACCACTTCTCCTTTATCTTTAGAGATATGGATAAGGGTTGGCTCGCCATTTTCACGGGAAATAATTCCAATGTCGTAGATATCAAAATCATCATCCATCGGACAC
Organism: Muribaculaceae bacterium; assembly: GCA_022510385.1. Classification (GTDB taxonomy): domain Bacteria; phylum Bacteroidota; class Bacteroidia; order Bacteroidales; family Muribaculaceae; genus Lepagella. The sequence continues at coordinate 76,161 of JAFLTQ010000004.1, forward strand.
ATTAGGATTATATCACCGTCTTGCAACAGTCCTTTTATTTCTTTGTCGTTGATATTATGTTTCTTTTTATGAGGAATCCTATGGCTCCTGTAACCAAACTCTATTACCTTTATTTTATCCACAATTTCCGGATCAGACATTGCAGGGAATTGTTGAGGATGTCTCGAAACATAGTCGAGGGTTTTGGTTTTATAATTTCCGCCGGTTGGATAATCGGTCAGTTCCAGCAGATTCCCTCTATAGACGTTATCCCCAATCCAATCCGCCCCATAAAGGAATTGAGAAACAAACCCCTGATCTGTTCCCTTTTTTCGGCTTATATCAATTAGATTTTGTTCAAAATCATGAATAGTCGGAGCAGATAATTGGGCAGTTTTGGCAGCCGCTAAAACATTATAAATAAATTCTCGCTGATTCAAAGAATCGAGTCTGATGACAAGAGTCCCGATAGAATCATTATCAGCGGCAGGAGCAAAAGGTATTCCCTGTAGCGCTTTGGCGGCAGCCACAATCCTTTCACCGTAATTATCGCTTACGGAAGCTTTTTTTACCAGCTCCATTGCTCTTTCAGAATCTTGCGGACAATGATATCTTACTTGGGCTCTTGATAGAGAGGGGATAAAGGCAAGGAGCAGAAGCGATATTATATGAATCTTTATAACTTTCATCATGTTTATAAGTTCGTTACTGCAAAGTTAATAGAAATTAATTATTTTTGTAGAATGAAACGACAGGAAGTGATATTGGCGGGCGCCGGAGGTCATGCTCTTTCTCTTGAAGAATTCGCCGGAGAGAAGATTTTCGGATATCTTGCCTTGAACGAGAACCCGGATTCAGAGATGAAATGGCTTGGCACAGACGACCGGCTCCAAGAGTTTATAAGGGAAGGGCATACTTTTCACATTGCATACGTCTATAAGGGTCTTCCTCGCATGGATGGCCGTGCACGCCTTATCAGGAAATATGAGGATGCAGGTGCGAGATTTGAAACGTTGATTTCGCCATCTTCCATCGTTACAAAAAATTCAAAGATAGGAGAAGGGTGTGCAGTCATGGCGGGTGCCATAGTCAACCGGGCTACCCTGGGGAGGCATGTGATAATAAATTCGGGAGGAATAGTGGAGCATGATTGCATGATAGGATGCAACACGTTTATAGGACCCGGAGCTGTTATCGGGGGATTTACCACCATTGGAGAGAATTGTTTTATAGGTTTGGGGGCAAGGATTAGTAACGGGATAAAGATAGGTGATAATGTAACGGTTGCTATGGGAGCAATAGTGACCCACGATCTTTTAGAACCGGGAATCTATCACGGGCCGAATCTGAAATTATTTAAATTGCCAACAAAGTAAATCTATTCTTTAAGAGATGATAAAGTTTGTAAATGCAAAAATTAATATTGGATTAAATGTTGTGGGTAAACGACCCGACGGATATCACAATCTTGAGACCTTCTTTTATCCGGTAGGGATAGAGTGTGGGATGCCACATCAGCCTGAACCATTTGACGATATAATAGAGGTGAGTTATGACCGAGGGGAAATGAGCGGATGCCGTTTTCAATTTGTGGGTCGCCAGGTAAATTGTCCTCCAAAGAAAAATCTTGTTGTCAAGGCAGCCTCAACTTTTTTAATGAGATATAATCAGGACTATGATGATCTTGGAAAGTTTGGCATGTTTGAGATAACTCTCGACAAGCATTTGCCGGACGGAGCCGGGCTTGGCGGAGGTAGTGCAGACGCATCCTTCACCCTTGAGATGCTTAATGAGGTGACCGGAAACAGATATGGCAGAAAGGAACTTTTGGATATGTCTGTCAAATTGGGGGCTGACTGCCCATTTTTTCTTTATAACAGACCATGTTTTGCATCCGGAATCGGAGAAGAACTCCAGGAAATTGACTTGGACCTTAAAGGATATACGTTGCTCATAGTGAAGCCTGACATCAGTGTGTCAACAGCGGAAGCCTTTGCAGGCATCGAACCGAGGGAGCCTGCATTTGACTTGCGATTCCTACCTTATCTTCCTCTTTCTGAATGGAAGGATAAGATTGTGAATGATTTTGAAACTACAGTATTCAAGGTTCATCCGGAATTAGAGGTGATAAAGAATGGACTTTATGATTCGGGTGCTGTTTATGCCTCTATGAGTGGCAGCGGGTCGGCAATTTATGGCATTTATATGTCTCCGGAGATGGCAATTGCAGAAAGAGAGAGGTTGGAGTCAACCTATCAGGGCATTTGGTTGTTTGGTTTATAAAGAGCGAAATGAAAAGAGTGAGGATTAATAAAAATCTTAACACTTTTTAAAATTTGGCTTAAAATTTGCAATATAAAAACCACACACTATGTCAAAGAAAAATAAAAACAAATTCTACGGTAGAAATATGCACGCAACAAATACATCGTCGCAAGTAGATAATGAAGAAAGAATGGAGTCCGGCTCAACGCCTGAGGTGGAAACCCCCGATATTGAAGATGTAGAAGCTGAGGAAGTTTCTCTCGAAACTTCGGAAAATGAAGAAGTCTCACAGGATGAGCAGGCTAAGGTTGCTTGCGAAGAGGTTGAAAAGAAAGTAGCGGAATTGCAGGCTCAATTGGAGAAGGAGAAGAAAGAATATCTTTTCCTGATGGCAGAATTTGACAATTTCCGGAAACGCACTTTGAAAGAAAAGAGTGATATAATCAAGAATGCAGGCGAGAATGTATTGAAAGGCTTGCTGCCCATAATGGATGATTTCGAAAGAGGCATAAAAGCGGCAGCCAATTCTCCGGAGGCGGATTCTGTGAAAGAGGGAGTGAATTTAATATATAATAAATTTAAGAACTACCTGAGCCAGAACGGAGTCAAGGAGTTCGATCCTTCTGATGATACTTTTGATGCCGACAAACATGAGGCCATCTCAGTGGTGCCTGTGCCCGATGAAGACAAAAAGGGAAAGATACTCGACACTGTAGAGAAGGGTTACACAATAAATGATAAGGTGTTACGCCACGCAAAGGTAGTGGTTGGGCAATAAAAAAACAGACTTTCTATAGATGTGAAAAGATAACGGATCGATAGAGAGAAACAAAAGCAAAACGAAAAGGGAAAATGGCAGAGAAAAGAGATTACTACGAAGTGCTTGGAGTGCCAAAGAATGCAAGCGCCGATGAAATAAAGAAAGCCTACCGTAAGCTGGCGATCAAATATCACCCCGATCGGAATCCTGACGACAAGAATGCAGAGGAAAAATTCAAGGAGGCAGCCGAGGCCTACGATGTATTGAGTGATGCCGATAAAAGGGCCAAGTATGACCAGTTTGGCCATTCGATGGGTCCGCAAGGTTTCGGAGGCGGAGGATTCAGTGGCGGCGGAATGTCGATGGAAGATATCTTCGCCCACTTTGGAGATATCTTCGGCGGAAGGATGGGCGGCGGTTTCGGCGGCTTTGGAGGTTTCGAAGGGGCTACGGGAGCCGGTCGTCGGGCGCGTAAACAGGTTAACAAAGGCACAGACCTTCGTATCACTGTAAAAGTGAATCTCAAAGACATCATGAATGGTGTTGACAAGAAACTCAAGATCCCTCGTTTGGTTGCTTGCTCAAGCTGTAAGGGCACCGGAGCTAAGGATGGCACTGCTTTCCATACTTGTAATCATTGCCATGGCACCGGTCATATCTCTCATGTGGAGCAATCTATATTCGGTCCGATGCAGACGGAATCTGTATGTCCTTCATGTAATGGAGAGGGTAAAATAATTTCACAGGCATGTTCAACATGTGGCGGTTCCGGAGTAGAGAAGAAAGAGGAGATAGTAAGTTTCCATATTCCTGCAGGGGTGACCGACGGAATGGTTCTGACCATGCGTGGCCAGGGAAATGCTCCGCGTCATGGAGGCGTCAACGGAGACCTCTTGATAGTGATCCAGGAGGAAAAGGATCCTGAATTGATAAGAGACGGTAATGATTTGATATATAATTTAATGTTGGATATACCAACAGCAGCCTTGGGAGGCAACGCAGAGGTGCCGACAGTAGAGGGACGGGCACGTCTTAAGATAGCGGCAGGCACTCAGCCGGGCAAGGTATTAAGATTGCGCGGTAAAGGTTTGCCTCAAATGAATAGTAATGTAAAAGGAGATTTATTGGTGAATGTTATGGTTTATATTCCCGAGAATCTGACCGATGCTGAAAAAGCGGCAATAGAGAGTTTGAAGAATGCACCTAATGTGGTTCCGACCGAATCAACATCCAGAAGAATTTTCTCGAGATTGCGCCATATTTTCAACAAAGAGAATTCATAACAATATCCAGTGATACAAATAAAAACGAAGAACCGGTCAATTAAAAATCGGTTCTTCGTTTTTTCTGTAAATTTCCGAATCGTGAATTGACTATTATTGAGCCTCTTCGCCTTCAACTGTGACAGCCGGGAGAGTTTCCTCGGTTTGAACATCTTGCACCGGCACTTCTTGAAGTTGTTCAACAGGTTCCGGTTCACGATTTCTATCTTTGTAACTCCAATCGATGAAGAACCAGATTATAATGCCGGCGATCACGAGGCCACCTATAATATAAAGCCACCAGTTGTTTTTTCTGATAGGCTCTGCAAACGGATCTTGATTTGGATCCTGATTCAAATTGTCAGCCATTTGGTATGTATTTATAGAATGTTATTAAAGTCGACTCACAAATTTACACAAAACTTTTATAATTTTCTTATCAAAAGTTTAAAAAATGAATTCCGATATTGAACCCGAGTTGTCAGAATGGAATTTTTGATTCGGTTTCTTGCCATTCGGAATCAACTTCCGAACGTGATGTTATGCCACCTCCGACATAAATTGCATAATTTTTTTGGGATACTGCAGCGCATCTAATCACTACATTTAGCGAGAAGTCTTGTGGGGAATGGTAAGGGCCGCAGAAACCACCGTAACACCCTCTGTTAAACTTCTCCAAACTTCTTATTTCCTGAAGGGCGAACTCCTTGGGATGACCGCAAAGAGCAGGGGTAGGAGAAAGTGTCCGCAGCAGGTCTGCAATCAATTTATCGGAAACTTCGTCGGGAAGAGTAGCAGAGATAGGAGTGCATATGTGTTCAACTTTTCCGGCTTCCTTTGTAAAAGTAGGATAAGCAATAGCTGTCAGACCTTGTTGACGGAATTTCTCAAGGATATAATTGGCAACTATCTCTTGTTCCTCTATGTTCTTTAAATCCCAAGGATGGTCAGTATTTAAACCCTGATTTTGGTCGGATAATGAAGCAGCGGTTTTTTTAGAGCGAGTTCCGGCCAAAGCCATAGTTGAGATCTGATTATTAGTGCTGCTCAACAATAGTTCCGGACTGACACCCAACCAGCATCCGGTGGCCGGCGTTCCAAAACAGAAAACGAAAGCATCCGGATATTTTTGACAAAGCTCATAAAATTTTTCTGCGATATCAAAGTCGGTATTTCTGACTATCACTCTGGCAGCTACCACCTTTGCGTCACGTTTCCCTTTTAGGTCTCGGATAATCTGATCCACTTCTGAGGCATATTCCTCTCGGGTAGTGGAGCGACCGGGCATTTCGTAAAGAGAGTCAATTTCGGGATGCCGTTTCCCTTCGGAATATGGAATGGTGATATAAGGTAAATCGGGATTGAACATTCCGATTAAAAACCCCGGGGAACCTATTCCTTCAATAAATCCTTCAGAGCTTCCAAAAGCTAACATGGAGTCTCCGGGGAATCGATAGGCATAGAAAGAGAGACCGGAGATGAAAGCATTGCGAATCTCTTCCATGAAAGTTTCATCACGCAGGATGCTGAAAAAAAACATTGGGCCGTTTGTGGCTTTCCCCGAATCTTTTTCGAAACGTATGCTCATTAAATCACAATACTCTCTTCAGAGAAATTTAAAAACAAGATATATTTTGCTATACGATTTCACCAAGCAGTTCAAACGGATAGGCTTCAGTGATTTTTACATTGACGAAGACACCGGGCTTAACATCAACCACATATTCCTTATTCTCTTCTTCGGATTCCTTGATATTGATCAAGACTTCCGGGTCAACTTCGGGTGAGTCATATTGGGTTCTGCCATAGGCGACGCCATCTTCAATCCGGTCAATCAATACCCTTTGAATTGTTCCCACCAATTCTTCATTAAGTTCCAGGGAGATTTTTTGCTGAAGATCCATCAAAAGGTCGAGGCGTTGTTGCTTCACCTCTTGGGGAATAGTATCTTGAAGATTTTTAGCTGCAAAAGTATCCTCCTCTTCGCAATAAGTGAAAGCCCCCATGCGGTCGAACTTTTGGGTTCTTACAAACTCCAACAATTCTTCAAATTCCTTTTGTCCCTCACCCGGGAATCCGGTCATAAGAGTTGTGCGAATACGTATTCCGGGCACTCTCTGACGAATCTCTTTCAAGAGTTCAACAGTTTCATTTTTTGAGATGTGTCGCCTCATATTCTCAAGCACAGGATCGGCGATATGCTGGAAAGCGATGTCGAGATATTTACAGACATTATCTTTCTTAGCCATCACATCAAGAAGATCTTTGGGAAAATCGGCAGGATACGCATAATGCAACCTTATCCATTCCACTCCCTTGATGTCGGAGATTTTGTCGACAAGAGTTGCTAATTCTTGACGGCCATAAATATCCAAGCCATAGGCAGAAAGATCCTGGGCAATCAAATTAAATTCTTTGACACCTTCTTTAACCAATGTTTTCACCTCTTCCAGAATCTCCTCTATGGGTCTTGATTTGTGGCGACCTGTGATGCCCGGTATTGCACAAAATGCACAAAACCGATTACATCCCTCTGATATTTTCAGATATGCAGAATGAGGTGGCGTAGTAAGCTTTCTTTCCCATAAGGCGGGTGGAGTTTTTCCGGAAAGATCGGGAAGTTGGGCTACAAGAGCAGGCCAATCAAATTTTCCATACCAGAGATCCACTTCCGGAATTTCGGCTTTAAGTTCTTCAAGATATCTCTGAGAAAGACAACCCATCACGGCAATGCGCCCGATTCTTCCCTCCTTTTTTCTTTGGCAAAGTTGCAGGATTGTATTAATTGACTCCTCTTTGGCGTCAGATATAAAACCGCAGGTGTTGACCACTACAAATTCCGAGCAAGGTGCCTCCGGATCAAAATTTACTTTATACCCTCTTCCCTCTAATTGACGAATTAACCGTTCACTTTCCACTAAATTTTTGGAACATCCCAGAGATATAATGTCTATTGAATTTTTAACGGGATTAGATTTCCTGGCCATACGTTGAAAGTTTGTGGCTATTCAGTCTTATTTCAAAGAGAAGAGAGAATCTACAAATTCTTTGGCGTTGAACACCTGTAGATCATCGACTCCTTCCCCTATGCCAATGTATTTGACAGGAATCCGGAACTGGTCGCTTATTCCGATTACGACTCCCCCCTTAGCGGTGCCATCCAGTTTGGTGACTGCGAGGGCATTTACCTCAGTGGCAGCTACGAACTGCTTTGCCTGTTCAAAGGCATTCTGTCCGGTGGAACCGTCAAGCACCAGCAATACCTCTTGAGGAGCTTCGGGCACGACCCGTTTCATTACATTCTTGATTTTTGTGAGCTCGTTCATAAGTCCCACTTTATTGTGCAGACGCCCTGCCGTGTCAATAATAACTACATCTGCTCCCTGAGCCTTTGCAGAATTCAGAGTGTCGTAAGCAACCGCCGCCGGATCGCTACCCATTTTCTGCTTAATAACGGGCACTCCGACTCTTTGTCCCCAGATATCAAGTTGTTCAATAGCTGCCGCTCTAAATGTATCGGCAGCTCCAAGAATCACTTTGTTGCCGGCTTTTTTGAACTGTGACGCAAGTTTACCTATTGTGGTGGTTTTCCCGACACCGTTGACTCCAACCACCATTATCACATAGGGGACATCACTTTTTTTCAACTCAAAATCTTCGGAAACGCTATTGTCGCTTGGTTTGATTAACAAATCTTGAATTTCTTCGCTCAATAATTGATTGAGTTCCTCAATATTGATATATTTATCTTTGGCGACTCTGTCTCGAATTCTATCTATTATTTTTAGAGTAGTGTCAACTCCTATGTCGCTTGTGATAAATGATTCTTCAAGTTGATCAAGAAGATCATCATCGATTTTGCTTTTGCCGGCGATTGCACGGGATATTTTTCCCCACACTCCCTCTTTAGTTTTTTGGAGCCCGGCATCTAATTTCTCTTTTTTCTCGCGATTGAATAATTTATCGAAAAATCCCATTTGAAAACGATAGAATTTATTAGTGCGAAATTAGTTAAAAAACTTGAATTTATTGGCAATAAACTAAAAACTCTATTAAATTTGCATAATTATATGGAGGTAAAAAAACTTTTGGTAATACTTTTCATTTTCACAAGTGTGATATCGATGTATTCTCAAGTTGAGAGCGAAGATGTCATGGGTGGAATTTGTGAAGAATTGTATGAAGAAGAGGGGCCTGCTGTGTCAGATGCTGAGGTGACTCCCTATCGCCATGATTTTTCCTCATGGTGTAAAAAGAATCACATAGCAGATGCCCTGGAGGTTGGGGTTTCATTAAATTCTACTGGCTTAGGCATAGATTTAAAAACCAGAGTGACGGAATGGGTCGGTGTGAGAGCCGGAGTAGACTGGTTTCCTGCCTTTTCAGTGCCTATGCATTTCAATCTGAATACCTTTGCAGGAGGAGAGGCCACAAACAATTTTAAGAATATAGCCGACCGTCTCTATAATATGACCGGGATATTGATGGATGAAACGGTTGATATGACAGGACGGGGAAGCATGCTAAATTTCAAATTTCTCGTGGATGTCTATCCATTTAGGGGAAATCGTCATTGGCATTTCACTGCCGGCTTCTATGCCGGGACCTCCAAGGTTGGCAAGGCTTATAACGTCTACGGAGAAAAACCAACATTGGTAGGATTGAATATCTATAACAGGGCGTATGAATACTTCACCACTTTGAAGAGCATTTTTAATGTGCCTTTGGGTGGGGGTGCATATATGGATCCCGAATTGGTTATGGAGATTCGCGACCGTTTTGAACATTATGGACGGATGGGAGTCAGAATAGGCACTTTCAGCCACGATATTTATCATCCGGAAACCGATGAGCTCTTATATAAAGAGGGAGACCACTATATAATGGAGCCTGCTCCTGACGGCACTATCTCAGCGAGAGCTTATGTGAATCATTTCAAGCCATATCTTGGGGCCGGCTATTCCACTGATCTTGATAAATCGGGACGTTGGCATTTCGGTATTGATTTGGGAGTCTTATTTTGGGGAGGGAAGCCAAATGTAATAAATCATGATTATTCTAAAGATGTAGATATTAATTTCACAAAAGATCTCGTTAATATAAGGGGGAAGGTGGGAGACTATATGAAAATTATAAAGAAGTTTCCTGTTTTTCCAATGGTTGCAGTAAGATTTTCCTATTCTATATGGAAGTGATAAAATGCAACCGAAGTTGTCAGATTGAAAAATAACGAGCTCTGTAAAAGATGAAACGGGGAGGAAAATATTATCTGATGGCAATTATAGCCATCATTTTTTTAACCGGCTGCAAGAGTGCAAAACTTGTGGACGCCGAAGCAGCCTATGCACGGGGAGAATATTTCGATGCCCAAAAGATCTATAAGAAAGTCTATAATGGCTTGACAAAACGTGAAGATAGACCACTCCGTGGCGAAGTGGCCTATAAATTGGGGCTTTGTTATGAGAAGCTCAATATGGCACCACGAGCATCGGCAGCCTTCCAGAATGCCATAAGATTTGAATATCCCGACAGTATGGCCTATTTCTATTTGGGGAAAAATCTGCAGGCAGAGGGTAAATATTCACAAGCCATAAAGGCATATGAAGATTTCTTGGAGTTTAAGCCGGGCGAGAGCAATAAAATGGAAGCAATCAACCGGCGAGTATTGACAATGGAAGGAATCCGAGGATGCAGAATGGCTATGGAGTCAAAGGAGAAGCCCAAGACTCGCTATATCGTCAAGAATGCAAAGATATTTAATTCCAGCAGAGCAGATTATGCTCCGATGTTTCTCGATAAGACTTATGACCAATTGTATTTTACCAGCACCAACGAGAAAGTGGCAGGTCAAAACAAGTCGGAAGTTACCGGGATGAAACGAGGTGATATTTATTTCAGCAAGAAAAATGAAAGGGGACAATGGCAAAGGCCGGAAGCGGTGGAAGGAGAATTAAATTCCGAATCCGACGAGGGAATAGTGAGCTTTTCACCTGACGGACAAACCATGTATCTGACTAAAGCCTCGAAATCAGAGACATCACATTCCACAGTAGAAATATATACTTCACGCCGTAGCGATGCATCCTGGAGCGCACCGGAAAAATTTGTAATAGTAAGAGACAGTGTCACAGCGACAGGGCAGCCTGCAGTTTCAGCCGACGGAAAGTATCTATATTTTGTGAGTGATATGCCCGGAGGATATGGGGGACTTGATATATGGCGTATTGATATCAATGACAGAGTGGGCACATTGATGAATATGGGTCCACAGATCAATACGTCGGGCGACGAGATGTTCCCATATTCCCGTACCGATTCCCTATTTTATTTTTCATCCAACGGACATCCCGGGTTTGGAGGGCTTGATCTTTTCCGAGCCAAGCTTAATACAACAGGCGACTATTGGAGTGTTGAAAATATGGGGTTACCCATGAATAGCTCCGGAGATGATTTCGGCATAACATTCGGAGAGGGGGAAAGCGGGTTTTTCAGTTCAAATCGAGGAGATGCCCGCGGCTACGATCATATCTACAGTTTTGAATTGCCCGATTTGAAGATAACAATATCAGGATATGTCCTTGACAAGGATGAGGAGCCTGTAGCGGGAGCAGTGATTAGAATTGTGGGAGATGACGGTAGTAACCAAAGAGAAGTGGCACGTGATGACGGTTCTTTCAAATTTAATTTGGGCAGAGGGGTGAAATACGTGATGAAGGCAGGAGCGCCGGGATATCTTAATGTAAAACAGGAATTTGAGAGTGATATTGCGGAAGAGGATGCTGATTATGGCATCGATTTTATTCTGGCGGCAATCAATAAACCACAGGTGGTTGAAAACATATTTTATGATTTTGACAAAGCGACATTGCGGCCGGAGTCTAAAGAGGCATTAGACGAACTTGTGGCGATGCTTAACGAGAATCCTCATGTGTCGATAGAGATGGGATCCCACACCGACAGAAAAGGAAGCGATGAATATAATATGGCGCTTTCGGAACGTCGGGCCCAAAGTGTGGTGGATTATCTGATAGCTGCCGGCATCAGTGAGGAGCGACTGAGTCCTAAAGGATATGGGGAAAGTATGCCTAAGAGCGTGACAAAGAGGATAAATCGAGATTATCCACAATTTGAAGAGGGGACAGTTTTGACAGAAGAGTTCATAGAGGGCCTAAGTCCTGAAGACCGTGAGGCAGCCGACCAGATCAACCGTCGCACGGAGTTTCAGGTCTTATCTCTTGAATTCGGATTATACTGATTGGAAATAAAAAATATTATTGCAAAGATTTTTCAGATTTATAAAAAATAGTTTATCTTTGCAATGAAATGTATCCGGAATAGGATGCATATTTGAAGCCATAAGCACTAACTAACTAACTTTAAAGCATTTATGAATCTATTGCTGGAGATAGGCAATGGCGCATTGTCAGTGACAGCCATATTGACGGGACTGGGGCTTGTTTTTGCAGCATTGCTGATAGCAAGGTTAATTTCGCCGAGATCTTTTTCAGTATGGAAATCAGAGGCCTATGAGTGTGGCATTCCGACACGCGGAGAATCAATGATTCAGTTTAAGGCCGGATACTATATCTTTGCTATTCTATTTTTGATTTTTGATGTTGAGACAGTGTTTCTCTACCCTTGGTCGGTTGTTATGAAAGGCCTCGGGCCTCAGGGACTGCTCTGCATTGGCATATTTATGTTTATCCTCATTTTAGGCCTGGCTTATGCCTGGAAGAAAGGAGCGTTGAAATGGACGTGAAAATCAAAGGGATGAAGCATGAAGACTTCAAAGACAATGAATACATAGATAAACTTGTCGAGGAGTTAAATGCTACAGGAGCAAGCGTGGTGGTCGGAAAGTTTGACCAGTTGATCAACTGGGGGCTTTCTAATTCATTATGGCCCTTATGTTTCGGCACGAGTTGCTGTGCTATCGAATTTATGAGCTTGGGAGCTGCCAGATATGATATGGCTCGATTCGGTTTTGAAGTAGCTCGTAATTCTCCCCGTCAGGCAGACTATATAATGGTGCAAGGCACTATCGTGCATAAGATGGCGCCGGTGCTTCGCCGACTCTATGAACAGCTTGCAGAGCCTAAATATGTAATAGCATGCGGAGGTTGTGCCGTGTCAGGCGGACCCTTCAAAAATTCATATTGCGTTGTGACCGGAGTGGAAAAGATTCTGCCCGTGGATGTCTTTATTCCGGGTTGTCCGCCCCGACCCGAAGCAATGTTCTATGGCTTAATGCAATTGCAGAGGAAAATCAAGGTGCAAAAATTCTTCGGGGGTGTCAACCGGAAAGAGAAGATTGAAGAATTCTTTAAAGAGCATCCGGAGGAACAAGGAAGAATAGGACTTTAAGAGTCTAAGAAAAACCGTGAGAAACATTATGAGCGATATAAAAGATAAAATACTGGAAATATACCCGTCAGCCCAATTTACAGAAGGGGAGACACTGATGGTGAGCGTTGCGGAAGAGAAAGATTGGCATTCTTTTGCAAAGGCTTTAAAGGAGACACCGGGACTCGAATTTGATGTGCTTACAGCTGTTGTAGGTATGGACTGGGTGGAGAGTCTTGGTGTGATTTATTATCTGACATCCACATCACGGGATTGGGAAGTCATTTCAGTAAAGGTTACCGTGACGGATCGCGAAAATCCAATGATCCATACCGTCAGCGACTTATGGAAAGTTGCCAATTTCCAGGAAAGGGAGGTTTTCGATTTCTATGGTATAAAATTCATCAACCATCCTGATATGCGTCGTTTCTTCCTGAGAAATGACTGGAAGGGACATCCGTTGCGTAAAGATTATGATGCTAACCCTGAATTGAATCCTATACCCCATGACGATGAGAAGAATGAGGATGACACGGTTAGCTATGTAGAGGATGAAAAGGGCAACGTCAAGGAGGTGCCGGGAAAAGTATTTGAAGAAGATGAATATGTCGTGAATTTCGGGCCCCAGCATCCTTCCACCCATGGCGTTATGCGATTCCGGGCATCAGTCGACGGGGAAACTGTGAAGAAAGTGGATGTGGTTTCGGGCTATATTCATCGCGGCATAGAGAAATTGAGTGAGAACCTCACTTATCCCCAGATTCTGCATTTCACAGACAGGATGGATTATATGTCAGCCCATCAGAACCGCCATTGTCTCTGTATGTGTATTGAAAAGGCAATGGGCGTGGAGGTGCCGAGAAGAGCTCAGGTGATTCGTACGATGATGGATGAATTGATGAGAATATCCAGCCATCTTCTGTCATTCGGATGTACGGCAATGGACCTTGGCGCAACGACAGCATTTTTCTATGGATTCCGTGAACGCGAGATGGTTCTTGATATATTCGAGAAAACATGCGGAGCTCGTATGTCGATGAATTATAATGTGATAGGAGGCGTTATCGCTGATTTGCATCCTGATTTCCAAAAGGATGTAAAGGAACTGCTAAAGATAATGCCGGGACGTCTCAAGGAGTATCATAAAGTATTCAGCAATAACCTTATAGCTAAAAACAGGCTCAAGAATGTGGGTCATCTTTCAAAGGAAGATGCAATCAACTACGCAATAACGGGACCAAGCGGCAGAGGCAGCAACTGGAGTTGCGACTGCCGTAAGAAACATCCTTATGCAGTATATTCAGAAGTGGAATTTGATGAAGTTTTAGAAACAGGATGTGACTCATATGCCCGCTATATGGTAAGAATGAAGGAAATTGAGCAAAGTTGCAGGATACTTTCCCAATTGGTAGACAATATCCCGGAAGGAGATATCCGAGCTCAGATTCCAAAGATCATAAAGCTGCCGGCAGGCAACTGGTATCAGCAGGTTGAGGCAAGTAGAGGCACTTTTGGCGTCTATATAGAATCTACCGGCGATAAGACTCCTTTCCGAGTGCATTTCCAGAGCCCCTGTTTCAATCTCGTAGGCGTGATGAATCTGACATGTACCGGATATATGATCGCCGACCTGATTACTATAGGCGCAGCGCTTGACTTTGTGATACCGGATATCGACCGTTAAAGAAAAGATTATAAACTCCTGAAGGATAAATAAATAAAACAGAAAACTTGCACGGTGAAACAGTCACGGTGTATATGAAGAGATAATATGTATAATTTTGGAATTTGGACCGCAGATTTTAACAACTGGCTGTTGAGCTTTCTGCCTGACTGGCTGGCTGTCATAATTGAATGTGTGATAATAGCGGTGCTGGTATTGCTTACCTATACAGTATTGGCATTGTTCTATATACTTTATGAGCGCAAGCTATGTGCATGGTTCCAGTGTCGTCTCGGCCCGATGCGTGTAGGTAAATGGGGCGTTTTGCAGGTGTTTGCCGATATGTTCAAGATATTGGTAAAAGAGTTGATTTGTCTGAAAGACACCGACAGATTCCTGTTCAAGTTGGCTCCCTATTTAGTGATTACATCATCGGTTGTGATGCTTGCGTGTCTGCCATGGGGCCGCGGCCTCCAGATTATCGATTATAACATAGGTATTTTCTTTATACTGGCAGTGTCGTCGGTGGGAGTTTTGGGAATCTTATTGGCCGGATGGTCGTCCAATAATAAATACACCTTGATAGGTGCAATGCGAAGCGGAGCCCAGATGGTGAGCTATGAGATCTCATTGGGACTTGCAATAATGACAATCGTGGTCTTTGCCGGCACAATGGATATAAATGAACTTGTGTGGCAACAGGATAAGGCTTGGTTCCTTTTCAGAGGACATATCCCGGCGATAATAGCATTTTTGATCTATATAGTTGCAGCGACAGCTGAGACAAATAGAGGTCCATTCGACCTTCCGGAGGCAGAACATGAATTGACAGCCGGCTATCATACGGAATATTCGGGAATTCACTTTGGATTCTTCTATTTGGCAGAATACTTGAATCTGTTTATTGTTTCCGGAATTGCCACATTGATGTTCCTGGGAGGATGGATGCCATTGCATGTGCCCGGTTGGGATGGTTTTAACCATGCTATGGACGTAATTCCTTCGATAGTGTGGTTTGTTTTAAAGAGTTTCTTTGTTTCTTATATAATAATATGGTTCAAATGGACCTTCCCGCGCGTGAGAATCGACCAGATGTTGTCGTTTGAATGGAAATATTTGATGCCATTGTCTCTTCTCAATCTAATCTTTATGGCAATATTTGTAGCATTGGGATGGCATTTCTAAGAATTAAGGGAAAAGAAATAAGAAGGAAGAAGTGAGAATTCGGCAACAAGAATCAGAGCCGAGAAAACATGAAAAACGAATTACGAGTAACGAATAACGATCAAAATATGAGCGCCAACGTAGGAAAAGTAACTCAGGTGATAGGACCTGTAATCGACGTTTCTTTTGAAGGAGGTAAAAGCAATGTGCCCCCGATCTATAATGCCTTAAGGGTGAAACGAGATAACGGAGAGGAGCTTATTTTGGAAGTGGAGCAACACATCGGTGAAGATACGGTAAGATGTGTGGCAATGGAAAGCACCGATGGGCTTCGCCGCGGAGTTGAGGTTGAAGACTTGGGAAGGCCTATCGCGGTGCCCACAGGTAACCAGGTAAAGGGACGTTTGCTGAATGTTGTAGGCGAACCTATCGACCACCTTGCCGAGCTAAATCGCGACCATCTGCGCCCAATTCATCAGCCGGCACCCGGTTTTGAAGATTTGGCAATCTCTACAGAGGTGCTTTTCACCGGAATCAAGGTAATTGATTTGCTTGAACCATATTCTAAGGGAGGAAAAATCGGACTCTTTGGCGGTGCAGGTGTAGGAAAGACTGTGCTTATCATGGAGCTCATCAATAACATCGCTAAAGGTCATAACGGATTTTCAGTGTTCACCGGAGTGGGAGAACGCACAAGGGAAGGTAACGACCTCCTAAGGGAAATGATTGAGAGCGGTGTTATGAAATATGGCGACAAGTTTAAGGAGGGCATGGAAAAAGGCGAGTGGAATCTTGCCGATGTCGACATGAAAGAGGTTAACAATTCTCAGGCCACATTGGTGTTTGGTCAGATGAATGAGCCTCCCGGCGCTCGTTTAAGAGTGGCTCTCTCCGGTTTGACTGTGGCTGAACAATTCAGAGACAATGACGGCGGTGGTAAGGAAATATTGCTCTTTATTGACAATATATTCCGTTTCACACAAGCAGGTTCAGAGGTTTCGGCACTTCTTGGTCGTATGCCCTCGGCTGTAGGATATCAACCGACACTTGCATCGGAAATGGGTATGCTTCAGGAACGAATCACCTCTACAAAACAGGGTAGCATCACATCTGTTCAGGCAATCTATGTACCTGCAGACGACTTGACAGACCCTGCTCCGGCAACCACATTTAACTTCTTGGATGCAACAACGGTATTGAGTCGTAAAATTGCAGAGCTTGGTATCTATCCGGCAGTAGACCCGCTTGACTCTACATCACGAATTTTGGATCCTAATATTATTGGCGAGGATCATTATAATACAGCCCAGGCAGTGAAGCAATTGCTGCAGAAATATAATGAGCTGCAAGATATCATAGCCATCTTGGGTGTGGATGAATTGTCAGATTCCGACAAGTTGGTTGTGGCTCGTGCCCGTAGGGCTCAAAGGTTCCTTTCACAACCTTTCCATGTTGCAGAACAGTTCACCGGGTTGCCCGGTGTAATGGTGCCGTTGGCAGAAACTATACGTGGCTTTAAGATGATACTCTCGGGAGAAGTTGACGAATATCCGGAACAGGCCTTCCTGAATGTCGGCACCATAGATGAAGCGATTGCCAAAGGAAAGAAGATGCTTGCAGAGGTGAGCGCATAAAGGAGAGACCCGGAAGTATAAAATTGATAATATTTCTTCAAAAGATGAAACTTGAGATAATATCAACAAATGAAATCATGTTTAGCGGCGAAGTGGAGTCGGTGACTCTTCCCGGAGTTGCGGGACAATTTACCGTTCTCAAAAATCACGCATCCCTGATTTCAGTGCTTAAACCGGGAGAGGTAAGATACGCCAACGGAGGGGTAGAGTCGAGAATAGATATAAAGGGTGGTCTTGCAGATATAGATATGAATAAGATAGCGGTATGCGTCTATTGAAATACAAAATATTGCTTCTAATCTCATTGGCAATTGTAATGTTGCCGATGCGGTTGTCAGCGTCGTCAGGAGAAGAGAGCGGCGAAGTAAATGTAAAGGAGATCATATTCCATCACCTTGGCGATGGCTACGGATGGGAAGTGCCCTTTAGTCATGTCTATAGAATTCCATTGCCGGTGATCGTCAGAGCTGAGGATGGCAAATGGATATGTTTCTCATCGGCACGCCTTCAGGAGGTGAAAAGAATCATCAATGAAGAGACGGGCGAAGAGGAATTGGTGGCAGAACCAAGGATAGTGGATATTGAGAAGGATGGCAAGCATTATCAGTTTATCCTTGCACACGTAAGCAAGCATAAGAACAAGGTGGTGCAAATATTTCCATTGACCCCGGAGGAGGAACAGCAACTGAAAGAAGAAGCTAAGAATAATCCGGCCATTCAGGGAGATATAGATAAAGCTGAGGCAATAATAGGAGGTTATGCCGGATTTGATGAAGTCTATTATAGAGAATATAAACCACATGATATTTCAATCACAAAGAATGTATTGGCTCTGTTTATAGCAGCCATCCTTGTGACAGCAATGGTGATGTCGGTGGTTTGGTTCTATGCCCGCAGGGGAATGAAAGCCCCACGCAAGGGTGTAGGCTTCATGGAAATGCTTATAGATTTCATTTATACGGGAGTAATAAAATCCACTTTGCACGATAAGGCGCGGAAATATGCCCCATTCCTGCTGACATGTTTCTTCTTCATTTTAGTGATGAACCTCGTAGGTTTGATAGTGATTTTCCCCGGAGGAGCTAATTTGACAGGAAACATAGCAATCACATTGGTATTGGCAATTATGGTCTTTGTAATAACCAATGTGATGGGATCGAAACATTATTGGAAAGAGATATTCTGGCCGGATGTGCCATTATTCTTGAAATTCCCGATACCTATAATGCAGTTTATAGAGATATTCGGAATTTTCACCAAGCCGGCGGCATTATGTGTGCGTCTCTTTGCAAATATGATGGGAGGTCACATGATTGTCATCACGCTGACACTATTGATATTTATTTTTGCGGCATTTGGCGCTATAGCAGCCGGAGGATCCGTCTTTATATCAGTATTGTTCTCCATATTTATGTTATGTCTCGATGTTTTGGTTAGCTTCATCCAGGCCTATGTGTTCACTCTATTGGCAACGATATTTATTTCGATGAGCACAGATAAGGGACATGGTCACGGCGAACATAAAGAAGATTCCCACTCCACGGAATCGACATCTTCATCGGATATGACGTCAGAGGGCTCGGCGGCAACTGTTCCGACAACCTGAACATGATATAATAAATCATCTAACCGGAAAATATAGGAAAAGAGAATCTATATAAACAAAAGAAAATAATAACAACTAAAAAAAACCATACATTATGTTATCTATGATTTTAGCAGCAGACACAGCACTTGGTGCATTAGGTGCAGCTCTTGGAGCAGGTATAGCAGCAATAGGCGCAGGTATTGGTATCGGTAATATCGGTAGCAGCGCAATGGAAGCCATAGCCCGTCAGCCGGAAGTTGCAGGTGATATCCGTTCAAACATGATCGTAATTGCTGCACTTATCGAAGGTGTTGCCTTGTTTGCAGTGATTGTATCAGCTCTTGCCTTATTTATCTAATAATCGAGAGCGGAGTTACAAAGCGCATTTCTGTAAAGAAGAGATGTGCGAAAAATAGAAAGTGTAAAAAAAGAAGCATAGAAAAAAAGAAGCAGCATGGAACTTTTCACTCCTGATTTCGGGCTAATCTTTTGGATGTTTATAGCCTTCATCATCCTGTTTGTGGTGTTGGCAATCTGGGGATGGCCTGTTATATTGAAAAATATGGATCAACGGGCCGACACGATCGATAAGGGAGTAGAATATGCCCGTGAAGCTAAAGCACAACTTGACAATGCACGTGCCGAGGCTCAGAAATATATGGATGAGGCTCAGCAACAACAGGCAGAAATGTTAAGGGAGGCAGCAAGAATGAAGACTCAGCTTATTGAAGAGGCTCGCAAAGAGGCATCTGATGAAGCCAAGAAGGTGATGGATGCAGCGAGAGTGTCAATAGAGCAGCAAAGGAAGGAGGCCGAGCTTCAATTCCGTAATGAGGTGAGTAAATTCTCGCTTGATATAGCGGAAAAGATGGTTAGGGGTAATCTCTCCGATGATAAGAGTCATCATCAGCTTGTAGATAAAATGCTTGATGAAATAAAGAGCAACTGATGGACAACGGTCTGATACCACGTAGATATGCCAAGGCGCTTTACAAATATGCCTTGGAGAAGGGAGAAACCAAGAGAATCTATGAACTCTCCAAACGAGTTATAGAATCTTTTCGGGAGAATCCTGAGCTACAGAAAGTTCTTTCAAATCCTTTCGTAAGCGATGAGGATAAGGAGAGCTTGCTTAATGCAGCTGCGGGAGGGAAAGATGAAATCTTCCATCAGTTTGTGTTAATGATCCTTCGTCAAAAACGTGTTGAATATGCCTACGGAATGATGCTGGCCTACCGTGATATCTATCGCCATGAGAACCATATCTCCCAGGCGAAGATAACGACGGCAGTCAAGCTTGATGATGAAAGGATGAAAAAGCTACGTACATTAGTGACAGAGGCTTTCAAAGACTCTGAACTTGAATTCACGGAAGCCATCGACCCGAGCTTGATCGGAGGATTCGTCATAGATGTGGATTCTGTGAGGATGGATGCCTCATTGAGCAATGAACTTGAACAACTACGTCAAACACTTTTAAGTTAAGATAGAAATGCTAAACCCCAGTGAAATATCTGATATATTAAAGAAACAACTTGAGAACGTCACCTCTAAGGCGAAATTTGAGGAAGTAGGCACAGTGCTGGAAGTAGGCGATGGAGTGGCTCACGTATATGGCCTTGAGAATGTACGTTCCAATGAACTCGTTGAGTTTGAAAACGGAGTGAAGGGAGTGGCGCTTAATCTTGAGGAGAGCAACGTGGGCGTTGTATTGCTCAATAATGTCAACTCCATCACTGAGAATATGTCGGTGAAACGCACCGGCGAAATCGCTTCCATTCCGGTAGGTGAGGGACTCTTGGGGCGTGTTATAAATATATTGGGAGAGCCCGTGGATGGTAAAGGACCCATCGAGGGCGAGCTCTTGAATATGCCCCTTGAAAGAAAAGCACCGGGAGTAATATTCCGTCAGCCTGTAAATCAACCCTTGCAGACAGGTATCAAAGCAGTAGACGCAATGATTCCAATAGGACGCGGTCAGCGTGAGCTCATCATCGGCGACCGCCAGATTGGTAAGACAGCAATCGCCATTGATACCATCATCAACCAAAGGCAGAATTATCTTGATGGTAAGCCTGTGTATTGTATTTATGTGGCAATCGGTCAGAAAGGTTCCACTATAGCATCTTTGGTGCATACACTGGAGAAATACGGAGCGCTCGATTATACAGTCGTTGTTGCAGCAAGTGCTTCAGATTCAGCTTCAATGAGATATTATAGTCCGTTTGCAGGAGTTGCGATCGGAGAATATTTCCGCGATACAGGTCGAGATGCCTTAATCGTGTATGATGATCTTTCCAAACAGGCAGTGGCATATCGTGAGATATCATTGATTCTGAAACGTCCTTCAGGACGTGAAGCTTATCCGGGTGATATTTTCTATTTGCACTCACGTTTGTTGGAACGTTCAGCGAAGATAATAGATAATCAGGAAGTGGCTTCGAATATGAATGACCTTCCGGAGGTGCTTAAGCCAATAGTGAAAGGTGGCGGCTCTTTGACAGCATTGCCAATTATCGAAACCCAGGCAGGAGACGTTTCAGCCTATATCCCGACCAATGTGATTTCAATCACAGATGGACAGATATTCTTGGAAACAAGTTTGTTCAACCAGGGTATCCGTCCTGCAATCAATGTCGGAATCTCAGTGTCTCGTGTAGGTGGAAATGCTCAGATTAAGGCAATGAAGAAGGTAGCCGGTACTTTGAAAATAGCTCAGGCTCAGTTCCGCGAATTGGAGGCTTTCACCAAGTTTGGAGGCGACATCGATCCTGTTACGGCTAAGGTGATCGATAGAGGTAGGAAAAACCAACAATTGCTTATCCAACCTCAATATCAGCCATGGCCTGTAGAAAATGAAATAGCAGTGATATATTGTGGTGTAAACGGACTCTTGGAAAATGTTCCTATAGATAAAGTGAAGGAATTTGAGGGCCTCTTTATACAATTGCTAAAAGCTAAGCATCCGGATGTTCTCGAGACATTACGCAAGGGCATACTCAACGATGATGTGGAGGCAAAATTAAAAGAGAGTGCCGCAGAAATTTCATCGAGATATAAATAATTGTTATGTCCCGAAAGATCAATCGGGGAGAAACAATTGAGTCGGAGAAACAAAAGGCCGATAGAAAAAGATAAAACCGCAGAATATCAGAAATAAATAATAACCCATCAAACCGGAAGTATGGCCACTCTCAAGGCGTTAAGAATAAGAATCGGATCGGTGTCTTCAAGTGAGAAGATCACCGGAGCCATGAAGATGATATCTTCGGCGAAGGTTCATAAGAATGAGATGGAATTGAAGCGACTCCTCCCTTTCCGTCAGCAAGTGGATTCTATTATGGCCCATTTGTTGGCAACGGGACTTGAATTCAATTCCCCATTGATAACGAAGAGGGAAGTAAGACACGCGGCAATAGTCGTGTTTGGCAGTGATGACGGTTTGTGCGGTGCCTATAATATAAATATTTTCAAATATCTTCTGACTCAAATCAGAAAGGTTCGCGAAACATATCCGGGTGCTGAGATAACGGTTATCCCGATAGGGAAGAAAATCGCCAATGCAGCGAAGAAACTTGATCTTCCCGATGTTAAGGTGGAAAAACCGGAAGAGGGAGTGGATTCTAAGATGGCGCCTGAAAAGGTGAATGAATTCACTGAAGGTTTGCGTGGCCGGTTTAATGACGGAAGTTTGGATCTTGTTCAAACCGTCTATATGAGATTTATCTCAATGAGCAAACAGGTGGCAAAAACAGAGACACTTTTCCCGGTGAGTCCCGAGATAAAGGGAGAAGGTGAACATGATAAGAAGGATGATAATAAATTCTATCTGTTTGAACCGGATCCGGATAGCATTTTCAATGAGGTGTTGCCGATGTTTGTGCTCTCAACCATGCAAGAGATTACGATAGAGAATCGTTCCTCTGAGCAGGCAGCAAGAGTAATGGCAATGCAGAGTGCAAATGATAATGCCAAGAAGCTCCTTGAAGAGCTCCAACTCGAATACAACAAACTTCGCCAGCAGGCAATCACCACAGAGCTGCTTGATATTCTGGGAGGTCAGACAGAGAGATAAATAAAATTAGAAGATAGAAGAGTTTATTACAAATTCGAGAAATCGAAACAGGAATAACGAACAAGGATAAAGGAAAATAATGGGTAGTATTAAGGAATATTTCTCGGAAGCCGCCAAGGGTCTTAAAAGTTTAGTAGACGGAATGATGGTGACCGGAAAGGAATTTGTGACACCAAAAATCACTGAGCAGTACCCGGAGAATCGTGCCACCTTACAAATATCTGACCGGTTTAGGGCAGAACTCACTTTGATCTATGACAAAGAAGGTAGACATAAATGTATAGGATGCGGCATTTGCCAGATGAATTGTCCGAATGGTACAATCCAGCTGACTACCAAGATGGTGGATCTTCCTGATGGCAAGAAGAAGAGGAAGCTTGATAAATATATGTATGATTTAGGGAGCTGCACCTTCTGTATGTTATGTGTGACGACATGTCCGCAAGATGCCCTTGAATTCTCCAATGATTTTGAACAGGCCACTTTCACGAGAGATTCATTAGTCAAGCAGTTGAATTATCGTCCCGAGCCTAAGGAAGAAGCAGTTGCAGCTGCGCCAAAACCGGCAATGGATCCTGAAAAACTTGCAAAAATAAAGGAAGAGGCTTTGGCAAAAGCAGCGAAGATTAAAGCAGAAAGGGAAGCAGCTGCCGCAGCCGCGAAGGGAGAAGAGTCTTCAACTACACCGAAGGCACCAAAACCGGAAGAACCGAAAGCTGAGGCACCAAAACCGGAAGAACCGAAAGCTGAGGCCTCAAAACCGGAAGAAAAGAAGGCTGAGGCATCAACACAGGAAGCAACGAAAGCTGAGGCCCCAAAACCGGAAGAAAAAAAGCCCGAGGCATCAAAACCGGAGTAATTTAAGTTCCTGCTAATACTTCAAACTAAAAACACTAAACAAACTAACCTTACATAATGGATTCTGTAGGTAATATAATAATCTATTTTGCCGTATCGATCATGATGATAATTTTTTCCATCATGGCGGTGACAGCTAAAAAGATTCTGAGAGCAGCCACCTATTTGCTCTTTGTGTTGATAGGCACGGCAATTTTTTATTTCCAGATGGGATATCAATTTCTCGGGGCTGTTCAAATTGCAGTATATGCAGGCGGCATAATGGTGCTTTTTGTGTTTGCCATTTTGCTTACCAACAAGCCCAACGAGCAAGATGCAGAGGGTAAAAGATATCGTAGAATATGGGGTCTTGTAGTATCAGTGGCCTCATTAATCATATTGCTTTTTGCGCTGTTCTACATGCCATTGATACATGGCTTCTCTTTAGTGGAGTGTCTGTCGGCCAGCAACCTTATCACCATGCATGATATAGGAGTGGCTTTCACCGGCGGGGAGAAATTTCAGTATCTTCTTCCATTTGAAGCAATAAGTGTATTGTTGTTGGCATGTATAATCGGCGGAGTAACAATCGCGCGTAAAGATTAAGATATGGACTTAAGTATGTTATGGTATCTGGTGCCAAGCGTCCTAATGTTGGCATGTGGCATCTATGGGTTTATGACTCGGAAAAACCTGATAGGAATATTGATATCGTTGGAGCTTATGCTCAACAGCGCGGATTTGAATTTTGTGATATTCAACCGCTATCTTTATCCGGGGAGTATGGAGGGTATGGTATTTACGCTCTTTGCAATAGCCCTGGCAGCTGCGGAGACAGCGATAGCAATAGCTATTATAATCAATATCTACCGTTCGGTTGGAAATACCGATATCAATGAAGTAAAACAAATGAGATTTTAAGATATGGAGGTAATCATACCAATTCTAATCCTGGCATTTCCGCTTTTCACTTTCCTGTTGTTGGGATTGTGTGGGATGAAGATGTCGCATAAATTGGCGGGCTGCATAGGTATTGCATTTTTAGGTACGACAGCAGTACTCGCATATATAGTTGCATGCACATATTTTTTCAGCGGAGATCCGGCTTTTATTTTCGAAGGAGTCAGGCAGCAATATCAGGTGTTTGATGTCACTTGGCTGGCATTCACCCAGAGCTTGGTTGTAAAGATAGGATTTTTGTTGGATCCCATATCAGCTCTCATGCTTGTTGTAATTACGACCATATCTTTTATGGTCCACCTATATAGCTGGGGTTATATGGAAGGAGAGCCGGGATTTCAACGTTACTACGCCTTCCTGTCGCTCTTCACATTCTCGATGTTGGGTCTGGTAGTAGCCACCAATATTTTCCAGATGTATATATTTTGGGAGCTTGTGGGAGTATCCTCTTATCTGTTGATAGGTTTCTTCTATAAGTTGCCATCGGCAGTTTCTGCATCAAAGAAAGCGTTTATAGTGACACGTTTTGCCGATTTAGGTTTCTTGATTGGTATACTGATTTTGTCATACTATACAGACACTTTCAATTTTGTGGAATTGACTCAGAATCCGGAATTAGTGTTGGGAACAACAGGAGGTGCCACATATATGGGAGCTTCAGTTCTCACATGGGCGATGGTTCTGATTTTCTCAGGAGGTATGGGTAAATCAGCGATGATGCCATTACATATTTGGCTACCGGATGCTATGGAAGGTCCGACGCCGGTATCGGCACTTATACATGCAGCCACCATGGTTGTGGCAGGTGTCTATCTTGTGGCCCGTCTCTTCCCGCTTTATTGTGTAGTGGATTTCTCACTGACCTTTATTTGCTGTGTCGGAGCTATCACGGCATTCTATGCCGCAATGGTTGCGTGTGCACAGACAGATATCAAGAGAATACTTGCATTCTCAACCATATCACAGATTGCTTTCATGATGGTATCGTTAGGCGTTGCATATGATAAGCCGATAGAGGGAGTGCATTATTCAGGGTTAGGATATATGGCAGGTATGTTCCATCTCTTCACGCATGCGATGTTCAAGGCACTTCTATTCCTTGGTGCAGGTGCATTGATACATGCAGTCCACTCTAATGAGTATACAGCTATGGGAGGTTTGAGGAAATATATGCCGATAACTCATTGGACTTTTCTCATAGGGTGTCTTGCGATAGCCGGTATCTGGCCCTTTGCAGGCTTCTTCTCAAAAGATGAAATGCTTGCAGCGATGTTCCAACGCCATTGGTTCTGGGGCGCCTGGATGACAATGGTTGCCGGACTTACAGCATTCTATATGTTCCGACTCTATTTCCTTGTGTTCTGGGGAGAAGAGAATCCACATTACAAGGAGCATAAACCTCATGATGCACCCTGGCAGATGTCAGTGCCCTTAATTCTTCTTGCCGGAGTTTCAATATGTGCCGGTTGGATCCAATTTGGGGAGTTTGTGACATGGAACGGTGAACCTTATCATATCCATATCGAAGCGCCGGTTGCATTCACAAGTCTTTTGGTTGCTGTTGTGGGTATAGCTTTGGCAGCCATAATGTATATGAAGAAGAATACATTGCCGGAGAAGGTAAAGAACGCTTGGCCTTCATTGTGGCAGGCAGCCAACCGCAGATTCTATTGGGATGAAATTTATATGTTTATCACCCATAAGATAATATTCAATATTATTTGCCGTAGCATAGCATGGTTTGATCGTCATGTCATAGATGCCACAATGGATGGATTTGCAAAAGTGACACAAAGTGTTTCTTATAGGATTCGTGGCATGCAGAGCGGAGAGGTTCAATCATACGTGGGATGGTATATAACCGGTGCAGTGGTGATAGCAGCTATAGCATGGCTTTGCTTCGCGTGAGCCGGATAAAAATAAACTAAAACCGGATAAAAGGAATTATCCGGGGAATAAACAAGAACTAACTAACATAACATCATGTTTGACAATATATTGATTTGGTTTGTGGTAATACCCATAGCGATGATGGCCGGACTTGGCCTATGTCGCAATAGCGGTATGAAAGCCATACGCACAGTGATGGTGGTATGCTCCACAGTATTGTTGGGACTCGCAATATGGTTATGTTGTGATTTCCTGCGGTTAAGAGAGATGGGAGTCACAGATGAAATGGTGCATACCGGAAGTTGGATGTGGTATGCTCCTCTGAATATACATCTTGCAGTTGGAGTAGACGGAATATCGGTGCTGATGATTCTTTTGTCTGCAATAATTGTATTTGCAGGCACCTTTGCATCCTGGAAGATAGAGCCGTTACCAAAGAATTTCTTTTTATGGTATGCTTTATTGAGCACCGGAGTATTCGGGTTTTTCATCTCGATTGATATATTCACGATGTTTATGTTTTATGAGGTGGCTCTAATCCCGATGTATCTGTTGATCGGTGTGTGGGGCACAGGCCGAAAAGAATACTCTGCCATGAAGCTTACCCTGATGCTGATGGGAGGATCCGCCTTTTTGATGCTTGGGTTATTAGGAATATTCTGGCATAGCGCTCCGGAAGGTGGTCAACTTACCTGGAATTTGCTTGAAATAGCCCATAATAATGCTATAGATCCTGATTGGCAATATATGCTCTTCTTCTTTACGTTTGTAGGATTTGGAGTTTTGGGAGCAATGTTCCCGTTCCATACATGGAGTCCTGACGGTCATGCGAGCGCGCCGACTGCAGTGTCAATGCTTCATGCCGGAGTTCTTATGAAACTTGGAGGATATGGCTGTTTCCGTATAGCGATTTTCCTCTTGCCACAGGCAGCCAACGAATTGGCCTGGATCTTTATCATACTTACAGGTATCAGTATTGTCTACGGAGCATTCTCGGCATGCGTACAAACCGACCTTAAATATATCAATGCATATTCTTCGGTGTCCCACTGCGGAATGGTATTGTTTGCGATATTGATGCTGAATGCGACGGCAATGACAGGAGCTATCATGCAGATGTTGAGCCATGGACTTATGACAGCCCTATTCTTCGCCTTGATAGGTATGATTTATGGAAGGACTCATACACGTGATATCCGCCAGATGGGAGGATTGATGAAAATAATGCCCTATCTTGGAGTTTGCTACATGATTGCCGGTTTTGCATCATTAGGTCTTCCCGGACTTTCAGGTTTCGTAGCTGAGATGACAATATTCTTCGGTGCGTTCCAGGATGCAGATGTATTCCACAGGATATTCGTGATATGCTCAACCACTGCCATTGTGATAACAGCAGTTTATATCCTGCGGGTTGTGGGCAAGCTGCTGTTAGGCCCCGTGCAGGATGATCATCATTTATCACTTACTGACGCCACTTGGTTTGAAAGATTGGCAACCGTGACTTTGATACTCTGTATAGCGGGAATCGGATGTTTCCCGAATTGGATAAACGAGGCAATCAACCATAGCTTCACCCCAATCATCAATGCTCTACAGGCAAGTGTGTTCTAACCGATAAAACAGGAGATAAGAAATGACATATTCACAGTTCGGACATATGATTCCCGAGATGATAATTCTCGGCATATTTATCCTTGTGTTTCTCTTCGATACTTTTTCCAATGAGAAAGGGAAGAGGATACTGACCCCTTTTACCACCATATTATTCGGTCTGGGGACAATAGCGATATGGGTGATACCGGCTTCCGGAGAGACCGTTTTCGGAGGAATGTATATAAACGATACAGCAACAAACGCTATAAAAGCGATTTTGAATATTGGAGTTTTCATTGTGCTACTTCAAGCGGCAAAATGGCTCAACAGCGATGAAACTGTAGTGAGAAAGGGAGAATTTTATGAATTGCTATTGGTGACAGTTTTCGGTATGTATCTGATGGTGTCGGCAAGGCATTTCCTCCTCTTCCTTATCGGGCTTGAATCGGCGTCACTTCCGTTGGCAGCTCTTGTGGCATTTAATAAGCAAAGATTTGAAAGTAATGAAGCGGCTATCAAATATATTCTGACAGCAGTTTTCTCTTCCGCAATATTACTTGTAGGCCTTTCATTTATATATGCATTTTCGGGTGGTTCGCTATATTTCAATGATTTGGCGTTTGCAATTAGTCAGGGAGAAATGAGCGGGCTGCTGATTGTGGCATTGGCATTTATGATTGCAGGAATCGGCTTCAAGTTGTCGTTAGTGCCTTTCCATCTTTGGACAGCTGACGTGTATCAAGGAGCTCCCACTTCTGTCACAAGTTTCTTATCAGTGGTATCAAAAGGAGCAGCTGCTTTTGCATTCTTCGTGATTTTCACCCAATGTTTCGGAGCTGTTTATTCAGATGCATGGGAGTGGATGATGTATGGAGTAATTATCCTGACAATCACCATAGGTAATCTTTTTGCCATCCGCCAGAAGAATATGAAGCGCTTTATGGCCTTCTCCTCAATCTCTCAGGCCGGTTATATCATGTTAGGAGTCATGGCCGGAGAAACTCTCGGATTGTCAGCGCTGATGTTCTATGTGTTTGTCTATGTAGTCAGCAACTTAGGAGCATTTCTTGTTATAAATACAATCGAAGAACAGAGCGGTTATCTCTCGATGGATGATTATAACGGATTGCATAAGACAAATCCGTGGCTCTCCTTTGCAATGACATTGGCTATGTTCTCATTGGCAGGAATCCCTCCTTTTGCAGGATTCTTCAGTAAAATACTTATTTTCACATCCGTCACATCAACAAATTCGTGGGCATTGTATATGCTCGTCTTGGTGGCATTGATAAATACAATCATTTCTCTCTATTATTACCTCTTGGTTGTAAAAGCTATGTGGATAAGTGGAGATGAACCCAAGATTGGTACTTTGACTACTTTCCGTTGTGAAAAAGTGGGATTATGGCTGTGTGTGGCAGGTATTATCTTCTTCGGACTTGTTCCGTATATCTATCAATACTGTTACGATGCAGTAGTTAATTCCGTAAAAATTCTAACCGCGGTAGTTCCAACAATATAACAATAAAGACTCCTTATCCGAGGCTTACTAAATTTTAAGAAAAATGCTGACTCTTCAGACTATAAAGGCAGATCCTGAATTTGTGATCAAAAGATTGGCGGTTAAAGGATTTGACGGCAAGAAAATTATCAACGAGATATTGGATATAGATTCCAGGCGCAGGAGATTGCAACAGAAATGTGACTCGGATGCCTCGGAATTGAAAAAGCTTGCAGCATCCATAGGTGCTTTGATGAAAGAAGGGAAGAAGGAAGAGGCAGAAGAAATCAAGAGTAAAGTTGCGGAGATAAAGGAGAATACCAAAAAACTCCAGCAGGAGCTTGAGGAAAGTGAGAATGAGATGCGCGACCTCCTCTTGACGGTGCCCAATCTTCCTAATGAGGATGTCCCTGAAGGGAAGAGCGCAGAGGATAATGTAGTTGTCAAAACAGGAGGAAAGATTCCTGAATTGGGTCAGGATGCACTCCCTCATTGGGATTTGGCAAAGAAATATAATCTGATAGATTTCGAGCTTGGAGTAAAAGTGACCGGAGCCGGGTTCCCCTTCTACATCGGAGAGGGCGCCAGACTACAACGCGCACTCATACAATTCTTTCTCGATCAGGCATGGAAAGCCGGATATGTAGAAGTTGAACCTCCCTTTGTTGTTAATAGTGCATCAGGTTATGGCACAGGCCAATTGCCGGATAAAGAGGGACAGATGTATCATGTCACAGTTGATGATCTCTATCTGATACCCACAGCTGAAGTGCCGGTCACAAATATTTATCGAGACGTGATAATACCGGTTGAGGAGTTACCAAAGAAAAATTGTGCCTACTCACCGTGCTGGCGACGAGAGGCCGGCAGTTACGGTAAAGATGTCAGAGGCCTCAACCGTTTGCATCAGTTCGATAAAGTTGAGATAGTTAGAATAGAAAGGCCGGAAGATTCCTATGCGGCGCTTGAAGAAATGAAGAGTCATGTTGAGGGCCTTCTTAACGATTTGGGTTTGCCGTGGAGAATATTACGCCTGTGTGGAGGGGATATGTCGTTTACTTCAGCCATTACCTATGATTTTGAAGTCTGGAGTGCTGCTCAGCAAAGATGGCTTGAAGTATCGTCAGTTTCCAATTTTGAGACTTATCAGGCAAATCGACTAAAGTGCCGTTATCGAGACGCAGACAAAAAAATAAAACTATGTCACACTCTCAACGGAAGCGCTTTGGCATTGCCACGGATAGTTGCAGCGTTGCTTGAAGATAATCAGACAAGTGAGGGAATAATTGTGCCTGAATGTCTGAGAAAATACACCGGGTTTGATATGATAGGCAAATGAGTGAAAAAGATCCTTATCCATACGTCAGCAAGGAGGAAAAAAGAATTCCTATAGAAGATCCTACGGGCAAATGGAGCGATCTCGTGTTATTGCCGGAATGGGAAGAAGAGATTTATAATGTCTATACAGTTAAGAAGCATGGTAAATGGGTGATGCTCAAGGCCCTGAAGCCGGAATATGCAGATAAACCCGAATATCAGGCGATACTCGAAAAAGAATTTGATATCCGTTATAACTTATGCCATCCTAATATAGTGATGGTCAATGACCTGGAGAAGGTGCCGGGTGTCGGGCTGGCAATTATAACAGATGATGTCTATGGCTATTCCTTGCGGCGTTTAATCGACGAAAAAAGGCTGACCCCAAAAATTGTGCAGAGGTTGGAGACTCAATTGCTCGATGCGATGCAATATATCCAGGAGAATCATATCAGCCATGTGCCACTGACACCGGAAACTATAATATTTACAGAATATAATGAGAATCTGAAACTTACAAACGTAGGTTATGATCAGAAATCATTTTTGTCAGAACAGGATACACGTCAAGATATCGCTTCCTACGGGAAGATTGTAAATGAAGTTCTCGATCATCTTCCAACCAATCTTCCCAAGCTTCGTAGGATAGCAAACAAATGCGAAAATAAGGACCATGGTTATCGCACGGTAACCGATCTGCAGTTGGATATGGAGCGTAGATCTTCAAGTCAAATCTACATATTCCTCTGTTGCTTTATAGTCATAATGGCCTTTATATTGATTTGGCTAACATTATGATATTTCATTGCCCGGTTGCTTCTTGTAATTTTCTTAAGCTTTAATATTGAGAAAAAAGCATTAAATTACGAGAAGTTTATAAAAAATTAAATAAAAAATCTCTCCTGATGGTTGAAATAAAGAAGATAGAGCCGACGAAGGCTAATTTAAAGAAATTCATTCAGTTTCAAATAGATTTATACAAGGGGAATCCATATTTCGTTCCCCCCTTGATATCTGATGACTTAGGGACATTATCACCGGGAAAAAATCCGGCTTTTGATTTCTGTGATGGCGTTTATTTCATGGCCTATAAAGAAGGGAAACCGGTTGGGCGAATCGCAGGTATAATCAACAGACAGGTCAACGAACAGCATGGACGTGCCACCGCACGTTTCGGATTCATAGATTTTATAGATGACGAGGAGGTTTCCTCTGCCTTGATAAAAGCAGTGGAAGATTGGGCAAAGAAAGAGGGGATGAATAAAATCATCGGACCTATGGGATTCACCGATATGGATCATGAGGGAATGTTGATTGGGGGATTTGAGGAATTGGGAACAATGGCCACCATCTATAATTATCCCTATTATCCCAAGCATTTGGAAAAATTGGGTTATGAGAAAGAAGCGGATTGGATAGAATTCTTGATGGAGGTGCCGGAAGGAATACCGGAAAAATATGACCGAATAGCAGATATTGTCAAAAGAAAATATGGCCTTCGGGTGAAGAAATACAAAAGTCCTAAGAAGGCTAAGGAAGAAATAGGGCGTCCCTTATTTCATCTAATCAATGAGGCTTATGATGGACTTTATGAGTACTCCAAATTGTCGGAGAAACAGATAGATTATTACATAGATATTTATCTAAGTCTGATAAATTTTGATTTATTGACTGCGATAGTTGATAAAGATGACAATCTTGTGGGCATAGGAATCTCCATGCCGTCGTTGAGTCGTGCATTGCAGAAAAGCGGTGGGAAGTTGTTCCCGTTCGGATGGTATCATCTCCTACGGGCTTTAAAATGCAAAACCGATAGAGTAGACTTGCTTTTAGTGGCAGTGAAGCCTGAATATCAGAATAAAGGTGTAAATGCACTATTATTCCAGGATTTGATACCCTACTATATCAAATATGGGTTCAAATATGCTGAGTCCAATCTCGAGTTAGAGACGAATAATAAGGTGCAGGGTCAGTGGGATTATTTCACAAATCGACAACACAGGCGCAGAAGGGCTTACTATAAACTGCTTTAATGGAGGTTGAAAAAATAAATCCTTACGAGTCTGATGCTGAAAAAGGGCAACAGGTAGAGCTGATGTTTGATACCATCGCGAGACATTACGATATCATGAATACCGCAATGTCTTTAGGACAACACAAGCGATGGAGAAATAAAGCCTTAAAGGCGGCAGTAGCGGCTCTCGGTGAGTTAAAAAAGCCCAAAATTTTGGATATCGCCACCGGCACGGGAGATTTGACATTCCGCCTGCATAAAATATTTCCTGACTCATTGATAACCGGGATTGATTTATCAGAGGGGATGTTGGAGATTGCAAAGACAAAACTTGCACAATTATCTCCAAAGGAGCAAAAACTGATAGCTTTCGGAAAGGGCGATTCCCTGGCAATGCCATTTCATGACGGTGAGTTTGACATGATTACAGTGGCTTATGGGGTCAGGAATTTTAGTGATTTGCGAAAAGGAATTGCCGAAATGAGGAGGGTCTTAAGAGAGGGGGGTGTTTTATGTATAATAGAGCTTTCAACACCGAAAGGAGTTGTGGCGAAATCATTATATAACATTTATGCCGGCAAACTTATACCCTGGTTAGGTAAAAGAGTTTCAGGAGACGCAAATGCATATTCTTATCTTCCGGAGAGCATAGCGGCATGTCCACAAAGGGAAAATATGGCAGCTCTTCTTTATGCCGAAAAGTTTACAAAAGTTGAATGGCATTCCCTTTCATTAGGAGCGCTGACATATTATATTGCAAGATGAAAAGGAATGATTTTGAAATAATGGCTCCGGTTGGGAGCTTTGAATCTCTGTCGGCAGCCTTGGCAGCCGGAACGGATTCGGTTTATTTTGGAATTGAAGGTCTTAATATGAGGAGCAGGTCAAGCTCTAATTTTAATCTGGATAATCTTAGAGATATCGTAGCCCGCTGTTCAGAAAAAGGAGTCAAGACATATCTGACAGTCAATACAATCATCTATGACCGGGATATCGAATATATGCATTCCATACTTGAAGCCGCGAAAGAATCAGGTATAAGCGCAGTTATTGCTACGGATATTTCCACAATTCTTTATGCAAGAAGGATAGGTCTGGAAGTGCATATCTCCACACAAGCTAATATCTCCAATTATGAAGCAGTAGAGTATTATTCTCAATTTGCAGATGTAATGGTATTGGCGCGAGAACTAAATCTGGAACAAGTGGGGGATATTTCACGAAAGATACGGGAGAATGATCTGCGCGGTCCAAAAGGCAATTTGGTAAAACTTGAAATGTTTTGTCATGGGGCACTTTGCATGGCGGTCAGTGGAAAATGCTATATGAGTCTGCATCAGATGAATTCCAGCGCCAATCGGGGAGAATGTAATCAGATATGCCGCAGGTCGTATAGAGTTACTGATATGGAGACAAATGATGAATTGGTGGTGGATAATAAATTCATCATGTCACCAAAGGATTTGAAGAGTATCCATTTTTTGGATAAAATGATAGAAGCAGGGGTTTCAGTCTTTAAAATTGAGGGGAGAGCCAGAGGCCCGGAATATGTATATGAAACTGTAGAGTGTTATTCAGCGGCCCTGAAAGCAATTTGTGACGGAGAATTTACTCAGGAAGCCATTTCCACATGGGAGGAGAGGCTTACAAAAGTGTTTAATCGAGGCTTCTGGGACGGCTATTATTTAGGTCAGCGACTTGGAGAATGGAGCAAGAATTATGGAAGTTCGGCAACCCGTGTTAAACATTATATAGCGAAAGTATCAAGATATTTTTCTAAATTAGGAGTCGGAGAATTCAGGATGGAGAGTGGAGAACTCCATCCCGGGGATGAGGTGATAATAACGGGACCTACGACAGGAGCCCTGATTTTTAAGGCAGAGGAATTGAGATTAGACCTTGAACCGGTTGAAAAAGTAAGGAAAGGGGACATTTTTTCTATGCCGGTTCCAACCAAGATAAGACCTTCCGACAGGTTATATCTTTGGGTCAAAACAGATAAAAAATATTAATTAAATAATGAAGTTATGAGAAAGAAATTTATGTTGATATCAGGAATCCTGATCTTAATGGTGGGATTGCTGTCATGTTCATCCGGAGATGGAGATGATGATAATGATAATGGAGGAAATACAAATATACCTACCGGGACAGTGCCCGAAAATACAACAGATTCCGGAAAGAATAATGAAAAGCGTCCTGACAATATAAATCCTGACGGCACGACGACAACTCCGGGAGGAGATGGCTCGGATAGCGGCGACAGCGGTTCCGGGAGTGGATCAGGAAGTGGTTCGGGAAGTGGCGACAATACAGGAAGCGGTTCCGGGAGCGGTGACAATACCGGGAGCGGATCCGGGAGCGGATCAGGTTCCGGAAATACCGGGAGTATCCCGACATGGCAACTCGTTTTTGAAGATGACTTCGAAGGGGATTCTACCACTCCCAACGAAAAATATTGGAGCTTGGCCAAGAAAGGAGATGATTCGTGGAATCGCTATATGTCAGAATCTTACAACCAGGCATATCAAAAAGATGGATACCTATATCTTTTCGGTATGGAATCAGATGGAGAATATTATTGTGGAGGCATAGAGACGATAGACAAATATTATTTCCGCTACGGACAAGTGAAATGTCGCGCGAGATTCTTACGTCATCCACAGGGGAACCACACCGGCATATGGATGATGCCACAGCCCGGCTTGTCAGTACCTACTCAAAAATGGCCTCGTTCCGGAGAGATTGATATAATGGAACATCTTGATAATGATAAGCTTGTCTATGAAACTGTGCATTATTGGAATGAAGAGGAATCAAAGGATGCATCTTCAGATAAGACTGTAGACATTGATATTGATGAATTTAACGTGTATGGAGTAATCTGGGACGAAGAATCAGTCTCCTTCACAGTCAACGGAGAAGTGAAATTCAGTTATAAAAATGAGAATCCTTCCGACAATAGTTTCTCCTATCAATATCCCTTTACCGAACCGTTTTATCTGATATTAAGCCAGTCGTTAGGAGGAGAAGGCACGTGGGCCGGAGAAATAGATAATAGCGAGCTGCCCTCCATCTTCCAGATTGACTGGATTAGAGTATGGCAAAAAAATAAATAAAACAGGATATGAAAAAGATTTTAAGAAGTTTATTATATCTCGCAATCACATTTACAGTTGCGTCATGCGGGGGTTCGAAAGGAAATGAAGATTCTTCACTGACACCACTGCAGAATCAAGCAGTGGCTTATGTCAGAACTCATCTTGAGAGAGGTGACAAACTCATAGATTATAAGGTGGTTGAAGAACCGATACCTGCAGCGATAATGGAACAACCATTTTTGAACATACGCAACACTGTGTATAAAGCCGGATTGGACTACCAGTCATGCAAGACACGAGGTCTACAGAAAGGTATGGAAATGGCTGAAGAAAAATTGGAGGAGGCCAAAACACAGACTCTGCAGACAGTGGATTTTCTTAATCAGAATATAGGGTCTAATAAGTCAGTCATAGTGCTTGCCACAGTACAGGCAAGGAAGAGTGTAGACGGAGAGCCTAATTCTTTGATAGTTGTATTTGATCCTTCAACTATGGAAGCTAAAGAATGGATACCTGTCACCAAGCCCGTACAAAATACAGTGGCATTAGTAATTTGTGCCGAGGATGACACTCTTGCAGAATATGCGAAGGAGCAGAACCGGGATACAAAAGTTCTGGTATCAAAAACGGATAATCCTGTGCTAAAGTTTGTGCTTGATGCAAGAGCCATGTAAACAAAAAAGAAGTTTTGATTGTTAAAAGATTATAAGAATAAAAAATAAAATCAAAACCTTTTAAATTTAAAGAACTATGGCTGAAAAAGATAACAAAGAACTCAAGGCTGAAGTGGCTGAAGAGAAAAAAGAATTAAGCGAAGAAAAAAGAGAGTTGGAATCAAAGGAGGCAATCCAAGAGGAGATGCAGGAAGAGATCAGGAATTTCGCTGAGACATCTCCGGAGATGGGACCAAATTCCTGGTGGGGTTCTGCAGGAAGCTGGTGGATACTTGGTATTGCAGGAATACTGATTATATTCCTCGTTATTTGGGTTTGTTTCTTCTACGGACCAAATTGATTCCGACAAACAACAAATTAATTAGATAATCAGCTTCTTATATATTATAAAAAAGGAGCATAAGTTAAAAGGATACAGTTTTTTGTATCCTTTTTTTTCTTATATTTGCATAGATATATTATGCCATAATACATGAACAACTTTCTACATACCAAAATAGTGTCACTGTTGCTATTTTTACTTGTCATTCCCGAAATGTATGCCGGAGAACGTGAAGATTATCTTCAAACCCCGGTGCCTGAAAAATGGCAACTTGAGCAACAATATTATCAGACCTTGCCATGTGACGATCAATGGTGGACCACTTTCGGAGATCCCGTCTTAACTCGCCTGATATCTATGGCTGTAGAGAATAATTATAATGTTGCAGCGGCGTTGAAACGCATAGAGATGGCTAAGAAAGAAATAGGGATGACGCGTTCAGGCTATTATCCCACCATAGGATTATCGGGGAGCTGGACTAAGGAGCAGGAAAGTGGCAGGATGTATACTTCAGACAGTGAACGGATAAAAAGCTCTTATTTCAATATAGGAGCAACAATGAATTGGGAAATAGACGTGTTCGGCAGGGTCTATTCAAACGTAAAGGAGAAAAAGGCTGCCTATAATGTAGCTCGGGCAGATTATGATGCAGTGATGGTAAGCCTTTGTGCAAGTGTGGCTACGGCATACATGCAGTTGCGCACATACGAGCAAGAATTGGAAGTTGCGAAACAGCACATTGAGAGTCAGGCTTATGTATGTAAGATAACCGAAGCGAGATATAATGCTGCCCTTGGAGATATGCTTGAAGTTACTCAGGCAAAGGTAGTATTGTATGAAACAGAGGCAACCCTTCCCACCTTGGAGTCTAATGTAAGGACGATGAAGAATTCTTTGGCCCTATTAGTTGGGAAATATCCCGGCGAAATAGATGCCATGCTTGAAGAGGAGAGTGGTATGCCTTCATATCTTCAAAATGTAGCAATAGGAGTTCCGGCGGAGTTATTAAGAAGAAGGCCTGATATCGTAGAAGCGGAAATGGAGCTTGCAGAATATGCGGCAGCCATTGGAGTGGCAAAAAAAGATTTCCTTCCAACCCTTAGTTTAACCGGAGATATAGGCACTACTGCCCATAATGGGAAGAACTTGTTCGGGAAGAATAGCCTGGCATATTCGATAGCTCCACAATTGAGCTGGACACTGTTTGAGGGATTGTCGCGCAACTATGCTTTGTCGGAGGCAAAACTTCAAATGGAGGCATCAATCGATCAATATAACCTGACAGTTATGAGCGCTATTGAAGAGGTGGATAATGCCCTTGTGACGTATTCTTCCCTTTTGAAGGCAATAGAACTGCAAAAAAAGGTGGTGGAAGAGAGCAAGAAGAGCATGGAGCTCTCTTTTGAACTTTATAGAAGCGGGCTTACGATGTTTACAAATGTTGTGCAGGGTCAGATTGATTGGCTGACAAGTCAGAATTCTCTGACAGAGATGCAGGGAGAGGCTTTGACTGCACTTGTGGACATTTATAAATCTCTTGGAGGCGGATGGAAGTGACAAAAAGAAAACAGATGAAGATGAAAAGAAATATATTAATATCAGGAGTAATATCGGGCACGTTAGTCTTTTCTTTGATTTCCTGCCATAAGGAAAAGAAAAATGATACGGATATGGAGGCAAGGCCTGTAGAGGTGGCCGAAGCATTCACGGATTCCGTTGTGCTATATAACACCTATCCGGGCTATCTTTTAGCTGAATATTATGCAGAGGTGGTTGGTCTTGTCAATGGGCGTCTGATTTCGATGAACTATTCATCCGGTCAATATGTCAATAAGGGACAAAGCCTTTTCACGATAGATCCGACACTCTATCAAGATGCATATAATCGGGCAGAGGCCACTTTGAAGAGCAACGAGAGCAATCTTATCTATACCCGCCAGCATTATGATGCAGTCTTGAAAGCTTTGGAAGAAAATGCGGTGTCGAAGATGGAAGTGCTTCAAGCTGAAAGTTCTTATCAACAGGCTGAGGCAAGTGTAAAAGACAGCAAAGCAGCCCTTCATACAGCAGAAGTGAATTTGGGATATTGTAATGTGACGGCACCCATTTCAGGGTATATTTCAAAAAATGAATTGAGTGTTGGAAACTATATAACGGGTGCAGATTCTCCTGTGAAGCTGGCAGAAATTTATGACAATACCCATTTATATGCCGAATTTGAGGTGGAGGATTCCAGCTACGAAAAGATGACTTCGGGGAATGAAACGGCAGAAAAAAAGTTATATAAGAATGTGCCGCTACAATTCCAGGAGCAATTGAAACATACTTATACTGCAGATTTGACCTATATTGCACCATCTGTTGAACGCTCCACAGGAACACTTGTGCTACAAGGTAAAATCACCAATATAGACAATGAGCTGAAAGCAGGTATGTATGTGACAGTTTCTCTTCCTTACGGAGAGAATCCGCGGGCGATCCTTGTGAAAGATGCGGCCATATCTACCGACCAGCTCGGAAAATATATGTATGTAGTGAATGATTCTGACATAATCGTGAAGAAACGAATAGATGTCGGGGAAATTTATCATGATTCTTTGCGGGTTGTAAACAAGGGAATAGAGCCGGGCGATAAATATATAACGAAAGCCCTTTTAACTGTCAGAGCCGGCGAAAAAGTAAGGCCATTATTGCCGTCACAAATGAAGCAATTAGAGGAAGAAATGGCAGAAGAGGCAAAAGTAAAGGATGCCAAGAAAAGAAAGAGATAAATCCGCTATCTCAAGAAAGGCAATCAACCAACCAATCAAAAATTAAAGAAGGTGTTTTCCAAATTTTTCATAGATCGACCCATCTTTGCGACTGTCTTGGCGTTACTTATGATTTTTGCCGGATTGATGACAGTCAAGACCTTACCGATAGGTCAATATCCCGATAATATATCCCCTCCGACCGTGTCGGTGTCGGCCTCCTATCCCGGGGCGAATGCCGAGACTGTAGCCAAGGCTGTGGCTGTTCCGATAGAAGAACATGTGAATGGAGTGGAAGGAATGCTCTATATGAGTTCCACATGTGGAAGTGACGGCAGCTATAGTTTGACTGTGACATTCCATAATGATGTGAATCTAAATGATGCTGCGGTAGAAGTTCAAAACAGAGTTTCTCAGGCAAGCGCTCAGATTCCTTCAGTGGTGTCGGAAGAGGGTATAAATGTAAGGAAACAGAGCACGGATAATGTATTGTTCATATCATTGAATTCCGATGATCCGGAGCTTTATGATGCTTTGTATCTCACCAACTATGCACAGCTAAATATCACTGACGCTTTGTCGCGTGTGGAAGGAGTTGGAGCTGTAAATGCTTTTGGTGGTGGAGAATATAGCATGCGGGTATGGCTGAATCCACAAAAGATGAGGGCTCGCAATGTGACACCGGCTGATGTTGCTGCAGCTATAGAAGCTCAAAACATAGAGGTATCTCCGGGTTCAGTAGGAAATCCTCCGGGTGACAATAATGCAGTCTTTTCATTCACCCTTACCACACAGGGCCAGTTGACTACGGCAGACCAATTCGGAAATATCATTTTAAGGGCGGATGGAAACGGATTGCTACGGTTGAAGGATGTTGCTGATGTTGAATTAGGCAGCACAAATTATACAGCGGTATCTAAGATTAACGGAGAAGAGACTGCGCTTATCGGAGTGGCACAGAGACCGGGTGCAAATGCCTTGGAAGTGGCTAAAGGAACTCTTGATCGCCTTGAAGAATTATCGCAATATTTCCCGGAAGGCATACATTATAATGTAGTCTTAAATGCCACGAATTATGTGAATGCTTCAATTAATGACGTGCTTGTGACATTCCTGCTGACTACGCTGATCGTAATGGTAGTGATTCTTATCTTCCTACAGAATTGGCGTGCAGTAATTATCCCGATGATCACAATTCCGGTATCCTTGATCGCAACCTTTGCAATCATGAAGTTATTGGATTTCTCGCTCAATACATTGACTCTGTTTGGATTGGTTCTGGCTATTGCAATCGTCGTGGATGACGCAATAGTAGTAGTAGAGGATTGTTCCAGACTTGTTGATAAGGGAATCATGACCCGACGACAAGCTGCTGAAAAGGCAATGAGAGAACTGCAGGGCCCGATTGTGGGTGAAGTTTTAGTGCTGCTGTCAGTTTTCATACCTACGGCCTTTATAAGCGGCATCACCGGAGAGCTCTATAAGCAATTTGCACTGACTATTGCAGTTTCTACAGCCTTCTCAGGATTTAATGCACTGACGCTGACGCCTGCTCTATGTGCTCTTTTCTTGACTCCGAGGAAACCTACAAAATTCTTTCTGTTTAAATGGTTTAATAAAGGATATTCAAAGACTGAGCAGGGATATGGGTGGCTCACTGCAAAAATGCTTGCCCATCCGTTCCTTTCTATAATCATCTATTTTGCCATTTCGGGAATAGCATTTTATGGTCTTTTGAAATGGCCAACGGGTTATATTCCTTCAGAAGACCAAGGATATTTTATGACATCGATCCAACTTCCCGACGGAGCATCCTTGGAGAGAACCGAGGAGGTTGTAGATGCTTTGTCGGCAGAAATTAAGCAGATACCCTATGTGAAGGATGTCATGTCGGTGGCGGGCTATTCAATGATGGGAGCCGGGGCACTCTCCAATTACGGGTCATATTTTGTGATATTGGAGCCATGGAGCAAACGAGGGAAAGAGGGTAGCGTTGAAAAGGTTATAGAGATGGTGGATAAAATATCCGAGAAATACACAGAGGCCATCATTTTCTCGATAAATCCACCGGCGATTCCGGGTCTTGGAGTTTCTTCCGGGCTTCAGATGCAATTGCTTGATATCAATAGTCTTGGCACTGCCGCCATGATGGATGCCATGGAAGAGATTCAGGAAGCAGCAGCAAAAGATGACCGGATACAATCAATAACTTCATTATGGACCGGCCTTGTGCCACAATATGCCATCAACATCGATCGAAACCGAGTAGAACTCCAGAACCTTTCGATAGGAGATGTCTACGATGCATTATCATCCTATATGGGTTCAACCTATGTTAATGATTTTATAGATTTCGGCAGGATTTATAGGGTTATGGTGCAAGGGAATGGAGCCTCACGTGCCACTGTTGAATCCATTCCGAGTTTGTCAGTTAGAAATTCAGATGGGAATATGGTGCCTTTCAGCACGTTTGCGAAAGTAGAACCGGTGATGGGTCAACCTTCTGTTTCACGTTATAATATGTACACAACGGCCTCTTTGACAGCCACTCCCGCTCATGGAGTCAGCTCATCAGAGGGGATTAAGGCTATGGAGGAGATTGTGCAAAAGACGCTTGGAAAGAATTTCTCTTATGCTTGGACAGGAATAGCATATCAAGAGACCCAATCGGGCACTACAATAAGCTTTGTATTTATCTTTGCGATTATAATGACCATACTTGTGCTTGCAGCACAGTATGAAAGCTGGACAAGCCCTGTGGCAGTGGTTTTAAGTATGCCGATGGCTATCTTGGGAACGATACTTGGATGTATCATTATGAAACAGAGTCTTACTATCTATACCCAGATAGGTTTGATCCTGCTTTTGGGAATGTCGGCAAAGAATGCGATCCTGATAGTGGAGTATGCTATGGATTTCCGCAAAGCGGGGGTAGATATTGTCAAGGCTGCACATGATGCAGGCGTCATAAGATTCAGACCGATTTTAATGACAGCATGTGCTTTTGTATTCGGGGTTATGCCGATGATGTTTGCAACAGGTGCCGGGGCAAATAGCCGTATCGACCTTGGGTCGGCAGTTGTATTCGGCATGGCAATGAATGCGATATTCGGCACGCTTTTTGTGCCAAACCTATGGGAAATCATGCAACGCTTCCAGGAAAAATATCTTGATGGATTGTTTAAAGATACAATGCCTGTAAATAGTGACAATTCAGAGGATTCAAAGGCAGATAACCCTCAAACCGGAGCTGCAAGTATTTAATGAGAAGTTTGATCACAATTATATTTTTAATAGGGGCTCTTTTATCAAAAGGAGCCTCTATTGGTAATTCTTTCATTGAGAAGGAGTCGTCGATTGAGAAGGAAAAAGCCTTTCCTTTGATCCACCGACTTTCTGTGATCTCCGGTTTTGATTATGTTGCATCATCTGTTGATGATGATATAAGAGAGCAAATTCCGGCTTCAGATAAAATCTATTTACATTCTGCAGCCCCTGTAAGTTTACGTTATAGTTTCAGTTTCACAGATCCGGAGATACGCAATTTCTATAAGGGCGGATATCAAGGTGTTTCAGTGGGAGTCCTGAATATCGGAGGATTAGAACCGGACGGAGGGAGCATAGCTAAAAGGAATATAGGGTATCCGGTGATGGCTTATATTTTCCAAGGAGGACCGGTCTGGCAAATAAGGAATAATCTGAGCCTTGATTATGAGTGGAATTTCGGAGCGGCTTTCGGATGGAAACCATATTCAGTAGAAAATAAGAATTTTAATCTCACGGTTGGTAGCCGAATAAATGCATATCTGAATCTTAATTTCAATTTAAGATGGGAACTGTCAGAATGTTTGGGTCTTATGGCCGGGATTGGTATTTCTCATTTCTCTAATGGCAATACGTCGTTTCCGAATCCCGGAATAAATTCATTCGGAATAAGAGTCGGAATCTTATATACACTGAATCCTAATAACAGACGGATCGGTGAAATAAGGTTTAATGATATTGATCAAACAACTCTCATTTCTGCGACCGATGATTCAGAGGAGAATAAGCCGGATAATAAAATGGGGAAAGATGAAAAGAGACATAGGATAGAATATAATATCTCTTTTTGGGGCTCTACACGTAAGAGGGTATATCGTGGAGGAGATCAACCGGTGTTGTTGGAAGGACATTTTGCATGTGCCGGAGTATCATTTGCTCCTTTAGTAAGGCTTAACAAATGGTGGCGTGTAGGAGTTTCACTTGACCTCCAATATGATCATTCTGCCGGGATGCCAAAACTTAAACACGAAACAACAAATCTGTCGTCATCAAATTTAGAGCCTACAATTTCGGAGTCACCCTTACCGGGCCATCCATCCTTCTGGAGGCAGACGTCGGTTGGATTGTCAGCACATGGAGAACTTCAGATGCCCATATTTGCCGTGAACGTAGGAATAGGATATAATTTAGTTGCCCCATGGGAGAATAGGGGTTCTTATCAGAATATTACACTGAAAACCTATCTATGTAGCCGGCTATATCTTAACGTGGGGTATCAGCTACGTAATTTTCAGCAACAGAGTTCACTTATGCTTGGATTAGGTGTGACCCTTTAATTCCGGGAAAATTGAAATTTTGATTTTTCAACAATTTTTTTTACCTTTGCAGTCGCAAAACGGCTCATAAGAGCACTCGGGGTGTAGCACAGTTGGTTAGCGCGCTACGTTCGGGACGTAGAGGTCGGAAGTTCGAGTCTTCTCACCCCGACTAACCAAAAAAAGGTGGATAAATTTGGCTGCTTGCAACCACCAAAAAAAATGCTAAAACTGCAATACTTCCAATAATAATTGGGCTTATACGCATAATGGCATCGGAACGCATAGCAGTCCGAGGCTTTTTTTTTGACTTAAAGCGAAAACAAATACAAAAAATAGAACTATCAATCAATATGAGCTATCTTTTTACATCTGAATCAGTTTCAGAGGGCCATCCTGACAAAGTGGCTGATCAAATAAGCGACACACTACTTGATGAATTTCTTGCACGAGATCCTGAAAGTCATGTGGCCGTCGAAACGCT
Organism: Muribaculaceae bacterium; assembly: GCA_022510385.1. Classification (GTDB taxonomy): domain Bacteria; phylum Bacteroidota; class Bacteroidia; order Bacteroidales; family Muribaculaceae; genus Lepagella. Next base: position 120,917 of record JAFLTQ010000004.1, read on the forward strand.
TTGCACCACCGGGCAAGTGGTCATTGCCGGCGAGGTTTCTTCCGAGGCATATGTGGATATCCATACTTCTGTGAGAGACCTGATCAAAAAAATAGGATATGATAGAGGGGATTACCGTTTTGACGGGGATTCGGTAGGAATTCTTTCAGCCTTGCATGAGCAAAGCCCCGATATCGAGAGGGGTATCGACAGAGGGGAACTTGACCAACAAGGGGCCGGCGACCAGGGAATGATGTTTGGGTATGCGGTTGACGAGACTCAAAACTATATGCCTCTGACCCTCGACCTCTCACATATGCTTCTCAAGGAACTTGCGGAAATACGCCGTGAAGGTAAGGAGATGACATATTATCGAAAGGGGAAACAGCGCACATATCTAAGACCTGATGCAAAGAGTCAGGTGACAGTGGAATATGATGATAACCGACAACCTGTCAGAATCCATACCATTGTTATCTCAACCCAGCATGATGAATTTATCACTCCCATGAATGATTCTCCTCATGCACAGATATCTGCCGACAACAAAATGATGGAGATAATTCGTGAAGACATCAAACAGGTATTGCTCCCCAGAGTGTTGGAGAAATTGCCGGAAAATATTCGTAATCTATTTGATGACAAGCTGATATTGCATGTCAACCCGACGGGGAAATTCGTTATGGGAGGGCCCCATGCCGACACCGGCCTCACGGGAAGGAAAATAATTGTAGACACCTATGGCGGGCGAGGAGCCCATGGTGGGGGAGCCTTTTCAGGGAAAGACCCTTCGAAAGTGGATCGCTCAGCCGCTTACGCATGCCGACATATCGCAAAAAACCTCGTTGCTGCAGGTGTGGCTAAGGAGGTTTTGGTTCAAGTGAGCTATGCAATCGGCGTTGCACAACCCATCAATATTTTCGTCAATACCTTCGGTACGTCAAAAATTGAAATGTCAGATTCAGAGATTGCTGACAAAGTGAGCGAAATGTTTGATTTACGACCCGGTTCGATAGAACAGAATCTTGGGCTACGTAATCCGATTTACAGTGAAACAGCTGCCTACGGACATGTCGGAAGGGTGCCGGAAAAGAAACGTAAAGTGTTTACATCAAAATACGACAACACGGAAATCGTAAAAGATGTGGAGCTGTTCACATGGGAGAAACTCGACAGAGTTGACGATATACGCAAAGAGTTTGGAATCTGCAGATAATAGAAGGATAATAAGGAGAGAATCAAAGAGGAGAATTCAATTTGCTCAATTCCCCTTTTTATGTTAACTTTGCGTGATATTTGCGCCGGTGGGATTCCGGCATCCTTTTAATAGTAAAATAAAACAACCGCATAGAATGGCAACTTTAGAGAAAATCAGAAGTAAATCAGTGCTCTTGATCGTTGTGATCGGAGTGGCCCTACTCGCATTCATCATTGGTGATGCAATCACCAACAGCCGTAATCTTTTCGGCGACCAAACCACTGTGGCAAAAGTGGGAGGTACAAAAATCGACTACACCGACTATCAGAGAAAAAGAGAGGAGTTGAATTCACAACTTGAAACAGCACGCCGTCAAAATCCGGCTCAATTTGCCAACTACGATACTCAGGTGTTACCTCAGATGGCAGTTGACCAACTAATGGGGGATGCTCTTCTTGACAAAGCAATCAGCAATGCCGGAATTCAAACTTCTCCGACACAATTATCTTATTATATCTTCGATCAGCCGATCAACCCGCGTCTTTCTGAAATATTGCAACAGCTCAATGCAGCCAATATTGCAGTTTCAACTCCACGTGAGGCTTATCAATATATAACCAACCCGACACAATATGGTCTGACTGAAGCTGAGATGGCTCCTTTCCAGCAGTATTGGGTTGTTATGCAGAACGAGACAGCTAAGTTAGTGAATCGCAATACATATCAACGTCTGTTAATGGGAACTATCAAGGCTAATGATCTTGATAAGAAAGCCCTTTACAATGATTATGTTTCTACAAAGAATGTATCCGTTGCTTTCAAGCCTTACGGCGATGTGAGCGATGAAAAATATGCTCCTACAGAGAAGGAAATCCGTGAGGAATATAATAATGTAAAAGGCCAATATAAGGTTGATGAGCCCACTAAGGAGATAGCCTTTATTGCTGTAACGATCGGTCCGTCGGATGCTGACAAGGAGGCTGCCTCACAGCTTGCACAACAAACTGCCGCAGCGCTTCGTAACGGGGATGCATCTTCCAATAAGGAGCTCAGAAAAGAGGGAGTTGTAGTGACTCATAGAAAGCTTCGCGAAAAAGATCTCAAGAGTGGAGCAGTAAAGAATTTTGTGACAACAGCTCCAAAAGATTCAGTTGAAATCGTTACTGACAATATCCAAGGTTTCACAGTTGTGAAAGTGGGCCAGCGTAAGAGTGAAGTCGACTCTTTGCAGCTCAATATTGTGCAAGTGGCAGGTGAAGGACTTGTTGCTACTACATTGGCAAGCCTCAATCAGGGAGTTTCCATAGATTCAATTTCTTCAACCTCTCCTGACTCAATCTTTGTTCAGAAAGAACAATGGCTCACTCTCTACAATGCTAACGGAGCTACAGGAGCTCTCGACAATAATCAGATCGACTCTCTGATGAACGCCGGAGGAAAATATATCACCCTTCTATCCACTCCACAAGGTTCAGTGCTTGCCAAAGTCACTGAAAAGAGTGCTCCGAAGACAATCTATGAGTTTGAGGAAGTTAACTATGATTTGAAACCGAGCACAGCTACAGTTAGCGAAGCCAGGACAAAACTTGAAGATTTCTTGGCCGCCAACGAGACAGCCACGCTCTTTGAAGAGAATGCACCGAAAGAGGGATATACCGTGAAGAATGTAGACCTTAACGCCTCTACCCCGGCAGTGCCAAGAGTTGCAGGAATGCAAAGTTTCTATCCCGACAGCCGCCAGGTAGTGCGTTGGGTGATGATGGACGGTAAGCCCGGACAAGTGAGCCATGTATATGAATCAAAAGATGCAAACAGTCCGGCTCTTTATGCAGCTGCAGTAATATCATCATTTGATGAATATGTGCCTCTAAATAATTCAGAAGTGTTGAATTCGGTGAGTGACCGGGTGAGAAAGTCGAAGGCAGCCGAAGATCTTATGGGAGCATACAGCAGCCAGACATCTACAGTAGAAACAGCCGCAACGGCAATGGGAGTTGAACCACGCAATAACCCCACCTTCCGGTTTGCACGTAACCCGCAGGTGAGAGATGCAGCTGTGGTAGGACAAATTTCAGGAACACAACCGGGTGAAGTGGTTCTCGTTAAAGGCGACTCAGGTGTCTATGCTTTCCAGGTTGTCTCTGAAAACACAGAAAACTTCCCTTATACAGATGCACAGTATGAACAGCAATACTTCCAGTTTGTAAATCCAAATTTAGGAGAAATGCTTAAAGGCTCTAAGAATTTCAAGAATAATATCTATAAATTCGAAGCCGGTGACTGATAAAAGTATTAAAGACTAACTCTAAAAATAGTATAATTTTAAGGAGGCGCAAAGGCCTCCTTAAATTTTCAATTATGCCAGCTAAGGAAACTCTTGTCACAATTCTTGGAATGACCCTTGAGGAACTGAAGCAGCTTGCTGTCTCAGGGGGGATGCCGCCCTTTACCGGTAAACAACTTGCCGACTGGATTTATAAGAAGAAGGCAACTTCCTTCGATGTCATGAATAATATCTCAAAGAAGGGAAGGGAGTGGCTCGAAAATAACTGTAGGATCGGGCGGGAGAAACCATCTGCAAAATTTAAATCATCAGATGGCACTGTAAAATATCTTTTCAGCGTAGATAATGGAAAGAAAATAGAATCGGTGATGATTCCCGATCATGACAGAGCCACCTTATGTGTGTCTTCACAAATTGGTTGCAGAATGAATTGCTACTTCTGTGCAACCGGTAGGAACGGTTTCTCGGGAAATCTCACAGCCGCAGAGATTCTTAATCAAATTCTCGAAGTGTCGGGGGAACTCAATATTTCCGGGGATGATGATCTGACCAATATCGTATTCATGGGAATGGGTGAACCATTAGATAATTTCCCGGAGGTTAAGAGAGCCTTGGAAGTTTTGACTTCACCCTGGGGATTAGGTTGGAGTCCTAAGAGGATTACGGTATCGACAGTGGGAAAACTTCCTCAGCTTAAAGAACTGCTTGACGAGACGAAAGTGCATATAGCAATAAGCCTTCATATTGCCAATGCTTCTTTACGCCAACAGATGATGCCCGCACAAAAGGCTTTCCCTATATCCACCATCATCAAGATGCTGAAAGCTTATGATTTTTCACATCAACGTCGACTCTCTTTCGAATTTATAATGTGGAAAGGTGTCAACGATGATATGGAGAGTGTTAAAGCCCTGGCTTCACTTATTGAGGGACTTGACTGCAGAGTCAACTTGATAAGATTCCATAAAATACCGGGAGTAGACCTTCAACCGGCAACGGAAGAAAGAATGATAATGTTTAGAAATTATCTTAATAGCCGGGGTATCATCTGCACAATAAGAGCCTCTCGAGGAGAAGATATAATGGCAGCTTGCGGGATGCTTGCAGGCAAAGGTTGTTAATACATCTATAATAAAAGGAGGAGTAATGGAGAGAAAGATAAAAGTGGGGATAACTCATGGAGATATAAATGGCGTCGGATATGAAGTGATTTTAAAATCATTGGCAGAAGAAGGGATAACCGATCTTTTCACTCCGGTTATTTTCGGTGTCCCGGAAATAGCTGAGGCTGCCAAAGAGAAATTCTCTTTATCAAATATAAGATTCAATATCGTAAAAACTCCTTCGGAAATAAAGGAGGGGAGGATAAACCTTGTGGAACTCGCAGGACCGAATCCCGAACTACATCCCGGAGAAGTCAGAAAAGATGCCGGAGAGAGCGCGGCAGCAGCTCTTGAGAGAGGAGTGGAGGCATTGAAAGCCGGGGAAATTGATGTGCTTGTGACAGCACCAATCTCTAAAGAGGCAATCCATTCAGAATCTTTTAATTTCCCGGGACATACTGAATTCCTTTCCAACAGATTGGGCGATGGAAAGGAGGCTACGATGATTTTGTGTAACAATGATCTCAGAGTTGCTTTGCTCACAAAACATATCCCGATATCGAGTATTCCGGAATATATCACTGAAGAGAATCTGACAGAAAGCATCGAGAAATTTAATGACACCCTAAAAAGGGATTTTGGTATTGTCAGGCCCTCTATTGCAGTACTGAGTCTGAATCCCCATGCCGGTGACGGAGGAATACTTGGAAGAGAGGAAGAAGACGTGATAAAACCGGCTCTGACGAAACTGATGCAAAAAGGAATTATTGCCTTGGGACCTTATCCGGCTGACGGTTTTTTTGGTCATGGCGCCTACAAAAAATTCGATGGTGTCTTGGCTATGTATCATGATCAAGGTCTTGCTCCCTTCAAGACTCTTGCTGTAGATGGAGGTGTTAATTTCAGTGCATCACTACCCTACATCAGGACCTCTCCCGACCACGGCACTGCATTCGACATTGCATGGCAAGATAAGGCAGACCCCACTTCAATGCGTGAAGCAATATATCTTGCAATAGATACCTTCAGACGAAGAAAAGCTTACGAAAAAGCATCTGAAAATCCTCTTAAGAAACATGTTCAGGAGCGTCCGGAACATTAGGTCAACTCACAACTTACAACTCATAACTCATAACTTTCGATGCTCGATTTTGGAATTATAGCTGCCGGCGATGGTAAAAGGATAAAGGAAGAGGGTTCTCTTTTGCCAAAACCCCTTGTGGAAATTGAGGGGAGACCAATGATATTCCGACTTATCGATCTAATGGTGGAAAACGGAGCAAAAACTGTCAATGTCGTGGTAAATGAGAATATGACTCAAGTTATTGAAGCTCTCGAGAAATATAATTCCGAGTCATCTTGCAGAATAAATTTCTCTCCAATCAAGACTCCCTCATCTTTATATAGTTTCTACCGGTTGGTAAATTTGATGAAACCCACGGGTAAATTCGTGGTTTCAACGGTTGATGCGGTTTGTAAAACTGATGAATTCAAGAAATTTATTGAATGTTTCAGGGAATTGCCTCATGGCATCGATGGACTTATGGGAGTGACAACATATGTCAATGATGAGAAGGCTCTTTATATAGAAACCGAGGGACGTCATCGCATAGTATCATTCCTTGACAAGCCTTTTGAAGGAGTAAAATATGTAAGTGCAGGTATCTATGGCCTTCAGACATCAGCTTTCCCGGTTTTACAGGAATGTGTCAGGGAATTTCAAAATATCGATAATTCAAATTCCAATCTTTTAAATGGTAACATCCTTCATCCCTATAAACCAGGATACCCCCGAATGCGCGATTTCCAACGAAAGCTACTCGAAAAAGGACTTAATCTCGATGCTTTCCCAATGGGAAGAGTGGTGGATGTAGACCATCTTGAAGACATTAAGGATGCAAATTCCCTCCTGAATTAAAAAATGAATTGTAAGGTATTGGCTATTAAACGCTCACCGGAATATTCACCGGGTAATGTGGAAGCCGATGCGGCTATTCTTCAGGGGGTGGTAGACAAGCTGTGTCAAACAGGGGCTGAGGTTCAGATAATTTCTGAAGATGAACTCAAGGGACTCCCGACAATTCCACCCATCGTGGTCAATATGTGTAGAAAGGATGAATCCATTGCGTTTCTTAAAGAATTGGAGAAGACCGGAACAATGGTGATAAATTCTGCTTTTGGAATAGAAAATTGCCAAAGGGAGAAAATGACACTCCTTTTTAAAGAGAATGGTATCCCAACGCCGGAAAATATTATTGTTAACACCACCGGGATTTCTCTTGATTCATCTTTGCAAAACGGAATTGAAAAATGTTGGGTAAAGAAGGGTGTGGGTCATACTCTATGTGAGGATGATATCCGATTTTGCAAGTCGGGAGAAGAGGTTGCAGACGTTATCCATGAATTCTATTCAAGAGGGATTCATAAGGCGATTATAAGCCGCCATGCCGAAGGAGATCAAATAAAATTTTATGGGGTGGATGGTCAACCATTTTTTTATACCACTCCTTGCCGCTATCTGTATGATTTGAATGAATTGAAAATGATAGCCTCCACTCTCTCGAAGATTTTTGGAGTGAGCATCTTTGGAGGAGATTGTATAATTGGTATTGATGGTTCCATTTCAATCCTTGATTTCAACGATTGGCCGAGTTTCAAGAGCTGCCGTGATAAGGCGATTCCCCACATAGCGGAGTGCATCATATCAAAAATCGAGGGAAGTCAGCAATGAGAGAGTCTAAATCGGAAGTCAAAAAAAGAGGTGGATATAAGGATTCTCTAAAGTCACTTGACACAGAAGAAACCTTCGATCTGATATTCTATCGGCCGATAGGTTATATCCAGGCAATAGGGGCCTACAAATTAGGAATCACTCCCAATGCCATAACAATCGTATCCATATTTCTGGGGATTGCTTCCGGCGTTTGCTTCTTTTATGATGACCTTTGGATAAATCTTGCAGGAGTATTCCTATTGGTTTGGGCTGACTCTCTCGACAGTGCTGACGGACAACTTGCAAGAATCACAGGACAATATTCCAGGCTTGGCAGAATTCTTGACGGAATAAGCAGTGAAACATGGTTTATATCTATCTATTTCTTTATTTGCCTTAGAGAAACTTTGACTCCGGGCTTCTTTCACACTTATTTCTGGAGTATCTGGGTTTTTGCCGCAATCACCGGTTTCTTCCATGCATGGCAGGCGTCAATGGCAGATTATTACAGGCAATTTCATCTCCTCATGCTTAAAGGAAAAGAGGGTAGCGAACTCGAAGATTCCGCCAAACCTCTATGGGAGAAATTTCATGCACTCTCATGGAAGAAAAATTTCTTTCAAAAGGGGATGCTCCTATTTTATGCAGATTATACAGAGACTCAACAGAAACGCACTCCGGAACTCCAAAAGCTGAGAAAAGTTCTATATGAGAAATATGGGAATAATATCCCTAAGACTTTTAGAGAGGAATTCCGTAGAAAGAGTCTTCCTCTGATGAAATATACCAATATCTTAAGTTTTAATACAAGGAGTTTCGCCCTTTTCGCGGCAATCTTGATTTTTCAACAACCCTGGTTATATTTCGCATTTGAGTGTAGTGTCCTAAATATTGTTTTGATTGTAATGATGATCAGACATGAAAGAATCTGCAAATATTTTGTAAAAAGAATAGACAATATGCCGGATTAATTGTTACAATAATAAAGGGGTCATTGAAAGATTCCAAAATTATATATTGTGAAATTTCAGACTTTAAGAAGATTATGGATGTAAAAGGAATAATATTGGATTATGGCGGCACGCTTGATACCGGTGGCGATCATTGGAGCAAAGTGATTCGTGACGGGTGGAATAAAGCCGGAGTTGTAGCAGATGATGCTCTTTTCAGAGAAGCATACGTTTTCGGTGAACAAGGTATGGAAAAAGCATTAGATATATTGCCTACCCATACTTTCTCAGACATCCTTAACATGAAACTGCAGCTGGAATTGCAATATCTTGCTCAAACGGGCCATTTCCCTCCGGAACAGATACAGGCAAAGGCAAGTGAAATTGCAGATTATTGCTATGGAGTGGCCAAGGAGAATACGGCAAAAGTTATTCCGGTGCTTGCAGAGTTGGCAAAGAGATATCCTGTGGTTTTGGTTTCAAATTTCTATGGAAATATAGATACTGTTTTAAGCGAATTCGGTTTGACAAAGTATTTCAAGAAAGTGATAGAAAGTGCAAAAGTTAAAGTGAGGAAACCCTCAACAGAGATTTTTCAACTTGCAGTCAAAGAATTAGGTTTACTCCCCGAGCAGGTGCTTGTTGTGGGCGACAGCATAAAAAATGATATTCTTCCGGCAAGGAAATTGGGCTGTCAGGCCATCCTTTTGAATGGGAGGAAATGGGGAGATGAGGCCTTGACAAGTCAGGAAATAAAAGCTATTGACACTCTTGAAGAGTTATTAAGCTTGCATTTCATCTGATTATAAATTATATTTGCCGGGGATTATATCAAAAGTGACCTTTTCCCCTCAATATGCTTTTAGTAAGAAAGAGAGAAGGATATTGAGGTTAATACCCTGAAAAATATTTTCCCGAAAAGGAATGAGTCTGATAAATAGGATAGCCAATAATTTTGTCCATAGCGAGAAATTAGCTTACACAGCAATTCGATCCACCATTTCGGCACAAGTAGCGGGATGGATGGATTTCGGATTCAGTTTTGCAATGTTCTCGTGGGTGGGTTTGGCGCCTGTTTATGCCACAGCTATCGGGGCAGTGATGGGAGGACTCACAAACTGCATAATTAATTATAAATTCACCTATCCGAGTCAGGAGTGTGCCTGGAATATTGTAATAGTAAAATTTATAATGGTATGGTTCGGCGGCCTCCTTTTGAACTCTTTCGGCACCCAATTCCTTTATTGGGTCTTGAACCGATGGGAATGGCTTGCCACCATAGGATTCAAGCCCGACGGCTATTTCACGGCTGCACGACTCTCCACGGCTCTTATTGTATCTGTTTTATGGCATTTCTTGATGCAACGCTACTTCGTGTATCGTCATGTAGGGTTTGATAAATATGCTGAAAAAATTTCATTCCTGGTTTTCCCGGGGCTGCAAAAACATAGAGCAGCTTCAGAAGCAAATATTTCCTCTTAAATTAGAGGGAGAGATTGACGTCACTGCTTGATACAGCATAGCTTTTAGACTCAAATTCTTATTTTTAATTGCATAAAGAGACTTAATTCTGTATCTTTGCAAGACATAGAATATTCCACTATAGACCCGTCACCCGGTCAGGCGGCAGGTTTGCATGGCATAAATGCCGATTTGAATGGGAGCTATGTTTGAGAAAATAGCCACAGAATATAAAAAATCTATAAAATCCTTTGATACGGAAGAGCATCTCGACCTGGCATTTTTCAGGCCGGTTGGCTTTGCCTGGGCTATCTTTTTCAGGAAAATAAAAGCGACCCCCAACTTAGTGACCATACTCTCCATATTCATCGGGATGGCCGGGGGAGCATGTTTCTATTTCCCTAATATTTATATCAATATAGCCGGGATTCTCCTCATGGTGTGGGCCGGACTTTACGATTGCGCCGACGGAATGTTGGCTCGTCTCACAGGTCAGAAATCAGAATTAGGCAGATTCCTGGATGGAATTGCCGGTGACTTCTGGTTTCTTGCCATTTATTTGGCGATAGTGTTGCGTTCAAACCATTTTATCGGTTTTTTCCATGAGCATCTTTGGATTTTGTGGGTAGTCATGGCAGGCGCTGCAATATGTCATAGTGCCCAGGCTGCAATAGCCGACCGCTATCGTCAGATGCATCTCCTTATTCAGAAAGGACTCGGAGGCAGTGAGCTCGATTCTTTTGCTGTATTGAAAAAAAGATATGATTCCCTTTCCTGGAAAACTAACTTCTGGAAGAAACTCTATCTGTATCTGTATTCAAATTACACCCATCTGCAAGAGAGGCTTTCTCCAAGAATGGAACAGTTGTATAAAGTCTGGGGAGAGAAATATCCGGATTTTACACTGCCGGAAAAGCTGCGTACAGAATTCCGTCAGATGAGTTTCCCCTTCTGCAAATGGGAAAACTTCATGACCTTTAATTGGAGAGCTATCTTCCTTTATATCACAGTGCTTATTGGATATCCTTGGGTCTATCTTCTGATTGAATTAAGCATATTTAATATAGTTCTTATCTGTGTGATAATATCTCACGAAAGGATGTGTGGCAAAATGATAACAATTCTGAAAGAAAAATCATGAGATTATGGGGAATGTAGCTGTCATATTTGCCGGAGGCTCAGGCCGCAGGATGAATGTAAAAGGGAGGCCAAAACAATTCCTGGAGTTTCGCGGGAAGCCTATCATTATCTATACGATCGAACTTTTCGACAATCATCCGGAGATTGATGGTATCGTAGTGGTTTGTATTGAGCCGTGGATTCCATATCTTCAAAAAATGATCAGAAAATTTGAGGTCAACAAGGTAGTGAGTGTAGTGGGAGGAGGCGAAACGGGTCAAGAGTCTATATATCGCGGACTTATAGAGGCAAAGAGATTCTATGATGATGAGAGCATAGTCTTGATACATGACGGAGTGCGCCCTCTCATCACCGAACAAACCATCACCGACAATATCGAGGCGGTTAAAAAATATGGCACGTGCATCACTTGCATTCCTGCTACTGAAACATTTATCATAAAAGAGAAAGCCGGAAACCTTGAGATTCCAAATCGTGCTCATTGTGAGATTGCCAGGGCTCCCCAAAGTTTTTATCTAAAGGATATACTTTCAGCCCACGACAAGGCTATCGAACAGAATAAATTCGATTTTATCGATAGCTGCTCCATGATGAATTATTATGGCCATAAGCTCCACACTATTGATGGACCGATGGAAAATATAAAGATCACGACCCCGACAGACTTCTTTATCTTCAAGGCCATGATCGATGTGCATGAGAACCAACAGATTTTCGGATTTTAAAAACTGAAATCAGAAGAATCAATGGCATTGACACCGACACTACAGAGAGATTTAAGCGACTTCACCAAGTCTTTTCCCTTTGAAAAAGAATTGAAGGGGAAATCGGTATTGGTGACAGGGGCCACAGGGTTAATCGGGTCTTTGCTTATCAGGGCATTATTGGAATTGCGCGAAAAGAGAGGAGTGGATTGTCGTATTGTGGGAGTAGCGAGAAATCCAGAGAAGGTAAATGCACTCTTCGGGAATCAAAAAGTGGAATGGTTTGCGAATGTAAACCTCGAGGATGGAGAATTCCCTGATGTTGAGAATGTGGATTATATAATTCATTGCGCGTCGCCAACTGCATCTGCTTATTTTGTGACCCATCCGGTTGAAACTTATCTTTCAACAATTGAAGGGACTCGCTCTGTGATGGAATATGCAGTCAAGAGAAAAGTCAAGAGTGTAGTCTATCTTTCCTCTTTGGAATATTATGGAGTTGTCAATGATGATCGGGAAATCATAGAGAACGATCTCGGGGTGATAGATCCTTACGATGTCAGAAGTTCATATTCATTAGGGAAAAGGGTGGCTGAGAGTCTATGTCATGCCTATTGGAAAGAGTATGGAGTCCCGGTGAAAGTGGCGCGCCTTACTCAGGTTTTCGGAGCCGGCATTATGGAGCACGACAACCGGGTTTTCGCTCAGTTCGCGAAGAGTTCACTAAAAGGAGAGGATATAGTTCTTCATACAGAGGGATTAAGCTCAAAACCATACTGTTACACTATTGATGCGCTCGACGCTATATTCCATATTCTCTTCAAAGGGGAAGATGGAGAAGCTTACAATGTGGCAAATCCTGACACCTATACCAGTATCCGTGAATTCGCGGGGATGGTGCAGTCGGAATTTAATCCCGGCAGGGATGTTGTGGTGGAATTGGATTCAACGCGTGGTTATGCACCCGACACATTCCTGAGGTTGAATGTCGACAAGCTTAAGGGATTGGGATGGCAGCCGCGTCACACTCTTAAAGAGATGATGGCAAAATTATTAGAATATATAAAAGTCGATTGGTCTGAGGCTAATTGCAAATAATATGGAAAATACAAATATAGAACCAGCAACAGGAAAACTCGGGGTCATGGTGGTAGGCCTCGGCGCAGTTGCGTCAACATTTATCGCCGGAGTTCTTTTGGTGAGAAAGGGACTGGGGAAACCAATCGGTTCCATGACCCAATATGATAAGATCCGAGTGGGAGAAGGAGAGAATAAAAAATATCTGAAATATGATGAGATAGTTTCTCTTGCCTCACTTGATGATTTAGTGTTCGGAGCCTGGGATGCATATCCGGTGAATGCTTTTGAATCGGCCATAAATGCAGAAGTACTCAAGGCTAAGGATATTCTGAAGGTGCAAAAAGAACTTGAGGAAATAAAGCCCTATCCGGCAGCCTTCGATAAGGATTATGTTGCGCGTATCGATGGCGACAATGTGAAAACGGCGAAAAACCGTTGGGATATGACTAATCAGTTGCGTGAAGATATCCGTCGGTTCAAAGAAGAGAAAGGGGTAGAGCGCGTTGTAGTTCTATGGGCTGCATCCACAGAAGCCTATATCCCGGTTGATATGAGCGTGCATGGTTCCCTTGAGTCATTGGAATCAGCTATGAAAAGCGATTCCAAAGAGAAGGTGTCTCCTTCAATGTGTTATGCCTACGCAGCCATTGCTGAAGGGTGTCCCTTCGTAATGGGAGCTCCCAACACAACTGTTGATATCCCTGCTATGTGGGAATTTGCAGAAAAAATGAGAGTGCCTATTGCCGGAAAGGATTTCAAAACCGGTCAGACATTGGTGAAGTCGGGATTTGCTCCAATTTTAGGAGTGAGATGCTTGGGTCTCAATGGATGGTTTTCTACCAATATCCTTGGCAACAGGGATGGTCTTGTGCTTGATGAACCGGCTAATTTCCGTACAAAAGAGGTGAGCAAGCTCTCAACGCTTGAAAGTATCCTTGTGGCTGATACCCAGCCGGATCTTTATGAGGATTATTGCCATAAGGTGAGAATAAACTATTATCCGCCTCGTAAGGATAATAAAGAGAGCTGGGATAATATCGATATTTTCGGATGGCTCGGTTATCCGATGCAGATAAAGATTAATTTCCTATGTCGTGATTCAATCCTTGCAGCCCCTCTCTGTCTGGATCTTGTTTTGCTGATAGATATGGCTCAAAGAGCGGGGAAATTTGGCATCCAGAGATTCCTGAGCTTTTTCATGAAGCGTCCGATGCATGATTACACCAAAAACGAAACCCCGGTAAATAATCTGTTCCAGCAATATATAATGCTCAAGAACGAATTAAGAAGGCTCGGAGGATATAAGGCTGATGAACCGATAGATTAGTTTTGGGTTAAAAATTTTGCCGACATTGAAATTGATATAATATAAGAGTGAGGATAGATTTCATAACAGTATTGCCCGAGATGTTTGATTCCGTCTTGGGCACTTCCATTCTTAAGCGAGTGCAGACAAAAGGGCTTGCACAACTTGTGGTGCACAATCTGCGGGATTATACTGATGACGCCTACAGGAAAGTGGATGACTATCCCTTTGGAGGAGAAGCGGGCATGGTGATGAAAATAGAGCCGGTTGACCGTTGCATATCCTTTTTGCGGGAACAAAGGGATTATGACGAGGTGATCTTTACTTCCCCTGACGGAGAAACATTCAATCAGCAGATTGCCAACCGGATGTCGATGCTGGAAAATATTATAATTCTATGCGGCCACTATAAAGGAGTAGACTATCGTATCCGAGAGCACCTTGTCACCCGGGAAATTTCCATAGGAGATTATGTGCTGACCGGAGGTGAGCTTCCTGCCATGGTGATGGCGGATGCTATTTTAAGGTTGCTGCCGGGAGCTATTGGAGATGAACAATCTGCTCTCTCAGATTCTTTCCAGGATAATCTTCTTGCTCCTCCGATTTATACTCGTCCGGCCGATTATAAGGGTTGGAAAGTGCCCGAGATTCTTCTCTCAGGCCATGAAGCAAAGATCTCAGAGTGGCGCCATGAGCAATCTCTTTCTCGCACTCAACGTCTTCGTCCCGACTTGCTAAAATAATTCCAACATTTATGCAATAAGAAAGCCCGTTCCTCAATTGTAACGTTAATTGTGGAACGGGTCATTACTTTATCTCCGGAAGGAGATTAGGTTTATTTTCCGGTGATCTTTATATGGATAGTTCCATCGGGAGAAATCGAAATATCCAATGATGAACCCGGAGGCATTTTAAATCCTAAATCGTCGGATTTTAAATCGGAGATACGTTTCAGACTTGAAGGAGCTTTCCCGGTTCCACCTTCCACCGGATGCAACGCCCTCGCGGAGTCATACCCTTCAACGGGAGCGACTTTCACGCTTTCTATCTTTGGACGATAGGCTGAAGGTTGAGCCGGGGCCTGGCGTGTGACAGTTGCCTCTTCAAACTCTATGAGAGGCTGATCCGTTGAGATCACATCACCCTCATTTACAAGCAGACGTTTCACTTTTCCACCCATTTCAGTGGCAAGATCATTCTCCATCTTCATGGCCTCATAGATAAGCACTACATCCCCGGTCTTTATTTCATCACCCGGTTTTGCTTTAATTGAAATGATAGTGCCACCCATCGGAGCCCGGAATACAGGTCCTTCAAAATTAATTGCGGCGGCTGAGGTTGCCGGTTTGTCGTTATTTGCCACCTGATTTTTACCGCTTGCTTCATATTCAGCCTTACGTTTATTTGTAAGATATATCTTTGCTACGGCAGGAAGCAACTCAAGGAGCAGATATTCCTCTTCATTTTGGGCAAGTTTCACTCCTCCGAATTGAGGAAGCTCCGGATTCTCAGGCTTTTTATAAGTGGAGACATCAAAAGGCTTTTCAGCGGAATCGCCGGTGATTTGTTTACGGAAATCAGGATTTATTTCCACCGGAGTCTTCCCATATTCACCTTTCACAAGAGAGATAAACTGGTTGCTCTTGGTGGTATAATCAGGTTTGCCGTTACGACGGTCTAAAGCTAATGAGACAGCTTGAGAGCCCACAATCTGGCTTGTCGGGGTAACCAGAGGAACGAGTCCGGCATCACGTCTCACTTTCGGAATGAGGGCCATAGCCTCCTCTATTACATCTTCTGCATTCAGGGCACGAAGGTTGGCAACCATGTTGGAATACATTCCGCCGGGCACCTCTGCATTCTTCACTATCTCATTCGGTTTGGGGAATCCGAAATAGGCATCAATCTTATGGCATGCGGCAAGAAGTTCTTCCTCGCGGTTATTTTTTGCCGCCTCGATGGCCTTGTCGAACTCAGCATCAATTTCTTTTGGCATAGAAGCGTATGCCTCCTCGAAATCTCTCTGCCATTTATCTTTATTAAGATCGAAATCTGCGAGGGCCTGACGTGCCTCTTTCAAAGCCTCCCTGATTTTGGCAACAGCTGCCATATCAACATCTAACTCGATTCCTAATTTACGGCAGAAAATATCTACAAGCTCAATAGCCGGAGCTGCCGAACCGCCGCCAAACCACCATATATTCGTATCGACTATATCTACTCCTTGAATAATTGCTGTCAACACTGAGGCAAGACCATAACCGGGAGTGCAATGTGTATGGAAATCTACCGGCACTTTTAAGGCCTCTTTCAGTTTGGGCATCAATGAATATATGCGAGAAGGATTCACCAAGCCGGCCATATCTTTGAGAGTCACCATCTGCGCACCGAGCTTCTCCATTTCAACAGCAAGGTTCACAAAATACTCATCGGTGAAGATTTTATCATTCTCCGGGGTTCCTTTTGGATCTATAGTATAGCAGACAGCTGTGTCGGCTATCCCCCCGAGCTCGTTGATCATTTTTATAGAGCTCTTGATGTTGTCGATGTCATTGAGGGCATCGAAAATCCTCATTATATTAAGACCGTTTTTAATGGCTTCACGATAGAAACCTTCCAAAACGCTTTCAGGATAAGGAACATATCCGAAAAGATTTCTTCCTCTTGAGAGAGCGCTCAACAGAGATATCCCTTTCATAGCCTTGGAACATTCGCGAAGACGGTCCCACGGGCTTTCACCAAGATATCTCATAACAGAATCTGGAACTGCGCCACCCCACACTTCCATGATGTAGAAATGAGCATCCTTATAAAGGGGAAGCAACTTGTCTATATTCTCTTGTTTGAGACGTGTGGCAAACAGAGACTGCTGTCCATCACGCAGCGTCAGATCTCTTATCTTTAATTTTTTTACCATTTTATATGTTTTTATTCTAATGAGTTTCCAAAATTAAAATAAAAATTTCTTTTTTATGGGTTATTGCTAAAAAAAACGTTATTTATAAATATATTTCTCAGTTATATTATATAATTTTGTAAGGAAAAGCAAAGCGACCATTGAAATGAAAAAAATTTTGATGAAAGCCCTCTTGACGGCTATGATGATAACCGCGTCTATGTCTGCTAAGGGAGCAGTAACCATTCCTCCCACGGTAATCCCGTATGATGTGAATTATCATTGGGGCATTATAAACGTCAATATAGCTCATGGCACAGTGAAATATCAGTGTGACGGTACAAACTTTTCCGGCACTCTGGACGGTGTCAGTATCCCATGGGAGGGTCACGTGATTCTCGTTTCAGACACTCTTCAGGCACAGATGCTTCCCTCCGAAAAATATAGTCTTGAAAAAATAGATTATCAGTCGGGATGGTATCGTCGACCGAAGGCAAAATATTTCCGTAGCGAAGGTTATGATTCAGCCAATCCGGAAAATTATAAAACAATTTCTGGAGCAGGGCAGTATGATGCAAGCGACAACTCTATGGAGGCAATTGCCATCACTTCCGACATGATCGGCATGTATTATTATGCCAATGAGATAGATTTCGAGGAACTTCAGCCTAATCAGGTAATCGAAATCAAGTTAGAGGGAATATATGAGCAGGAGTTGAAAATCACATATCTCGGCAAGGGCTCTTACGAAATAGAAAACACCATATATCCCACCTATAACGTCATGTTTGAATACAACTATCACGGCAAGATGTCGGGTTATCCGGTGCAGATGCGCATACGGCAGTCAGACAAGCTCCCGATTTTCCTGAGCGCAAGTATTCCGGTCGGAAAGGTGGAAATGATTTATAACCCCTGAAAAAATATAACCCCAGGAAAGATTTCTTTCAGAATACGGCTGATTAATGATGAAGAAGATTCCAAGTTTTACAATCGACCATGAGAAACTTTTGAGGGGTATCTACGTGTCGCGACAGGATGTCACTCCCCATGGAGATGTCATCACTACTTTTGATGTCCGGATGACGGAGCCAAACAGAATGTCTCCCATCTCTCCGGACGCTCTTCACACTATTGAACATCTTTCGGCAACTTTCCTGCGTAATCATTCCGAATGGAAAGATAGGGTAGTCTATTGGGGCCCTATGGGATGTTGCACAGGAAATTATCTTATATTGCAGGGTAATCTGTCATCCGCAGACATAATCCCTCTTATGCAGGAAACTTTCAGATTCATTGCCGATTTTGAAGGGGAGATTCCGGGAGCTACCCCGAAGGATTGCGGAAACTGGAAATTTAATAATTTAAAGGAAGCAAAAGCTGCAGCCCGAATTTTTTTAGAAGAAATTCTTGAAGATCCGAAGGCTGAAAATCTCGTTTATCCTTAATAAATAAAATTCCTCTTACAAGAGTCGCAAAAAATAAGTAATTTTAACACCATATTGTTCAGTATCAAAAAAATATAACACCAAAACTTTAAATATATGAAAAGAAAAACAGGACTACGCGCCATGCTCGCAATGTGTTCATTTGCTGTTATGGCTACTTTCTGTGTTATGCTTCTCAATTCATGCGGCGGCTCCAACACTTCAAAGACCGAAGAAAATTCAGCTGAAAAAGTGGATGAAACAGCCTTTAATGCGACTCAACCCGTGGAGAGTGGTCTTTATGATGCTGATTATTACGATATCGTAGGAAAGAATTCACGCAAGGGTAGATTTGATGGTCGGATCTATTTCGCATTGAGCCCTGAAATGTCTGCTTTTAATGTTTTTGAGAATGGTAACCGCACAAAAATAGATTATACCGACATTCTTCAGAAACCGTTTGAAAAAGGAGACAGCGGCATCTATTGTTCGATCGACCGCAAGGATAATCCTGTGACCCTTGTGGCTGATTCCACCTACGTATTGACTTTCATTCATAACGCTGACACGGTATCAATCGGTTTCAATCCGAAACCACGCCACACCGCGACAGCTGTAGAAGTGCTTGAAAAGATTAACGAAAGAAAAGAGAAGAAATAAGAACCTCTTTCAAAAATCGGGGAAAGTTTAGGGAGCATGAGGTACACACTGTCACAACACTTGACACATTTCTTCCACGTGGTTTCAAATATCAGACCTGTGGTATGGATTGGGCTGTATGTATGTGTGACTCCTATTTTCGCTCTCATATATTGGGCACTCCCCGATTGGCAATTCCGGATACCTGATGCAGAGCCCACCAACTACGGGTCGTGGCTTTATTACAGCATCGTCACAATCACGACCTTGGGTTTCGGAGATTATACTCCGGCGCATGGTGCAGCGCAGGCAGTGACCGCAGTGGAGGTGATGTGTGGACTTATATTTCTCGGTCTTTTCCTGAATGCGGTGGGAGCAATGAAGTCGGAGATAGATGTGGAATCGGAGATTGAAAAGCAAAAGGCTATCCATCAGGCTTTTGAAAATGATAAATTGCTCAAGTCGGTGCCTATGATCCTCAATTCGCTCAATGTATTCTTGACATATTGCTATGCCGTGACAACCCCTCTGAAAAATAGAGTCGGGAAATATAGCGGAGCTCAAGAGTATAGTGCCGGTAAGGATAATTATGGCGATGAGTTAGCGGATATTAAGTATAATCCGGATTTCAAAATCAGGGATATGGCAGATATGTTTTCGCCTACCGGGCTTCCATTTGATCCGACAGATATGCCTGCCGTGGGAAGATTAATGCATAGTGCAGCTCAGACAAGCTTGACTCTCGATTCGTTGCAGCAGCGCGTTGATCTGACTCTCTGGCCGGCTCTCTTGGAAAACTGTTTTGCATTCGTGGCTAATTACCAGATGTTTGCGAATACGGATGTCATGTTTCGTAATCCGGAACATATAGTGCTTTTGGGTGATGATTCGAATAATAAAGATACAGTGAAGACACTGAGAGAAAAGATAGCCGGATGGAATCCGGAAGAAGACATAACATTGGATCCGGATCTCAAATCTGTGGCAGAGC
The DNA here is from genome assembly GCA_022510385.1 of Muribaculaceae bacterium. Taxonomy (GTDB): domain Bacteria; phylum Bacteroidota; class Bacteroidia; order Bacteroidales; family Muribaculaceae; genus Lepagella. The sequence goes on from JAFLTQ010000004.1 coordinate 140,788, forward strand.
TTTATACTTTTATTAAAAGTAATGCCGAGATAGCTCAGAGAATCGAAACGCTTCTGACCGAAGAAAGCTCAAAACAGCATCAAACTCAAGATTTAACTCAGGTGAGTTTAGCATAAAGAGAATGTTAATTTGAAAAGTATATTTATTTAACCAAATAATTATAAAGTTATGAAAAAAAATGTTTTATTCCTTTCTTTAGGAGCAGCATTGATAGCCTTGACCGGCTGCTCTAAGAAAGTGGGAGAGTTCCAGAGCTCCTATTTTTCAGCGAATCCTACTCCATTGGAGACAGTAGGAGAGAATGTGCCTGCTACTATTACCGGTAATATTCCGGCAAAATTCATGCAGAAGAATGCAAAGGTGACAGTGACTCCGGTGCTCACTTATGCTGATGGAGAAACCAAAGGGACTCCTGTAGTAATCCAAGGAGAGAATGTACGTGCAAACGGTCAGGTAGTTAGTTATGCTGTCGGTGGTACGGTACAGGTGCCTTTCAATACTCAATATAATCCTCAGATGGCTGAGTCAGATCTCTGTCTCGATTTTGAAGTTGATCAGAACGGTAAGCTCTATGGTTTGCCAAGAGTAAAAGTGGGTTATGGTATCATCGCTACATCAACTTTGGCTTCTGCAGAGACCATTCAACCTGCAATCACTGCTGATAAGTTCCAAAGAATAATCAATGAGAAATATAATGCAGAGATTATGTTCCTCATCAATCAGGCAATCATCCGTAAGAACCAGATTGATGCCCCTGATTATGTAGACCTCAACAATCGTCTCAAACAAGCTAATGAGGCTCCCAACCAGCAGATTGTAGGACTTAACATCCAGTCAACAGCATCTCCTGACGGAACACTTGCTTTCAATACTGCTCTTGCAGAACGTCGTGAGGAAGTGACAACCGCATTTATGGAGAATCAGCTTAAGAAGGATAACATCACCAACTTCGGTGAGATCACTTCATCATTCACACCGGAAGACTGGGAAGGTTTCAAAGAGCTTGTAGAGAAGAGCAATATCCAGGATAAAGACCTTATTTTAGCTGTGCTTCAGATGTATAAGGATCCTAACCAAAGAGAGCAGGAAATCAAGAATATGTCCAGCGTATTCGATGAGCTGGCAAAAGAGATTCTGCCGAAATTGAGATATTCAAAGATTCAGGCTTCTATCAATATAATCGGTAAGAGCGATGAGGAAATCTCACAGCTTGCTGTAAGCAATCCTAAAGAGTTGACAGAAGATGAGCTTCTCTATGCTGCTACTCTCACCAACGATAACGCAAAGAAGATGGCTATCTATAAAAAAGCTACTGAGCTTTACCCGCAAAGCTATCGTGCATTCAATAACCTTGGTATGACTGAATATATCGCCGGCAATTATGCTGCAGCTAAATCAGATTTCGAAAAAGCTAAGAAGCTTGATCCGAGCTCTAAGGAAGTTGACCTGAACATGGGTCTTATCGCTCTTGTAGATGGTAACTACAGCAAAGCTAATGAATATATCGGAAGCGCTGCCGGAGTTCCGGAGGCTAATGATGCTCTTGGTACATATTATCTGACCCAGGGTGAGGTTAGCAAAGCTAACACTGCATTTGGAAACGCCAAGACAAACAATGCAGCTCTTGCTAAGATCTTGTCAAAGGATTATTCAGCTGCTCAGTCAATCCTTTCTGCAGTTCCAAATCCTGATGCCACAACTTATTATCTTGCAGCTGTTGTAGGTGCACGCACAAACAATGAGTCAGCTGTAGTGAGCAATCTTAAGAAGGCTGTATCTCTTGATCCGGCAATGGCAGCTCAGGCTCGCAATGACCTTGAATTCTCAAAATACAATCTTTCAGGTATTTGATAGGCTTAATGATATTCAATACATACGGTGAATATCACTTACCGTATTGAATATCCAAAATAAACAAACAGACGGTCAATAACAGTTATAGTTGTTGATCGTCTGTGTTTTTATTCGATATATATGAAGGTTGTAATAGATAATGATATGTTAAATTGTACGGAGAGGGGTAAATTATCAGTTGATTGAGGGGCTGCCGGTATGCCTTGACTAAACTTAAGATTGCTGTAAATTCTTCTTATCCTAAATATTTTAAAATACTTAATCAAAATAGAAATTTTTTGTTAAATTTGAAATCCGTGAATTCTACACCTTGATATTCTAATACTTGGGAAAAAGATAGCAAGAAATTATAACTTTTGCCGGAGAGGAAAAGGTTACGGAAGATGAGTCGCTTATACTGAAAATTTCTTCCGGTATTTAAACCGTAAACCGGATTAAAGCAAAAAGAATATATAAAATTGAACGAATAAAATTAGAATTAAGGAAATTATATTTATATGAATAGGAAATTTGTAATTACGGCAATAGCAGGAATCGCTGTCACAGCGACAGCCCAGACATTTAAGGAGTGGCAAGACCAAAATGTCAATGAGATCAACCGTCTTCCGATGCGGGCAGCCTTTTTCCCTTACACTTCTTCTGAGGCAGCTGAAGCAGGTAAACCGGAGGATGATTCCAACTATCTGAGTCTTAACGGTGAATGGAAATTCAATTTGGTTGAAGATGCCGATCAAAGGCCTACGGATTTCTTTATGGTTGACTTCAATGATGCGGGATGGGATAAAATGCCTGTACCGGGTATGTGGGAGCTAAACGGTTTCGGTGACCCTATTTATGTGAACATTGGGTATGCCTGGAGAAATGATTTTGAAAATAATCCCCCCTACGTGCCGGTAAAAAAGAATCATGTGGGATCATATCGGAAAGAAATAAAGATACCGGCAGATTGGAACGGCAAGGATATAATCGCTCATTTCGGTTCGGTGACCTCCAATATTTATCTATGGGTCAACGGTAAGTTTGTGGGATATAGCGAAGATTCAAAAATGGAGCCTGAGTTTAATATTACAAAATATCTGAAACCGGGCCAAGAGAACACTATTGCATTCCAGGTGTTCAGATGGAACGACGGCACCTATCTTGAAGACCAGGATTTCTGGAGGCTCAGCGGAGTGGCCCGCGACTCTTATCTCTACTCACGTTCAAAGGAGGCTTATATTGAGGATATCAGAGTAACACCTGATTTGGTGAATGGATATAAGGATGGTGTGCTTGACGTCAACATTAAGATTAAGGGAGATGCTAAAGTTACGCTCAGCCTGACTAATCCGGAAGGAGAAAACGTTGGAAAGGCTGAAGTGAGAGGTAATGGTAATAAGCAAGTAAAGATGGAGGTTGCGGATGTAGAGCGATGGAGCGCAGAGACCCCTGAACTTTATACATTGACAGCCACAGTGGAAAAGAAAGGTAAAGTGACTGAGGTAATCCCTCTGAAAGTGGGTTTCAGGAAAGTGGAAATCAAGGATAAACAACTGATGGTCAATGGCAAGCCAATCATTATCAAGGGAGCAGACCGTCATGAGCTTGATCCCGACGGAGGATATGTAGTGAGCCGAGAAAGAATGCTTCAAGATCTCAGAATCATGAAGGAGAATAATATCAATGCAGTTCGCACCAGCCATTATCCAAATGATAATCAATGGTATGATCTGTGCGATTCAGTAGGGATTTATGTAGTTGCCGAGGCCAATTTAGAGAGCCATGGAATGGGATATGGCGAGGAATCGCTTGCTAAGAGACCGGATTGGCAAAAAGCACATATGGAAAGAAACCAACGTAATGTAGCCAGGAATTTCAATCATCCATCAGTGATTATATGGTCCATGGGGAATGAGGCCGGAGACGGTATTAATTTCCAGGAGGTGTATAAATGGATAAAGAATGAGGATCCGAGCCGTCCGGTGCAATATGAGCGTGCAGAGCTGAATGAATGGACGGATATAGTTTGTCCCATGTATGCATCTCCCGATTGGGTGAAGAAATATGCTGAGAATCCAAACAGCTACAGACCGCTAATCCAGTGTGAATATAACCATGTCATGGGGAATTCGGGAGGAGGTTTTATGGAATATATGGATCTTACCCGCAAGGATTCCATCAATCAGGGTGGCTTCATTTGGGACTTTGTTGATCAAGGTCTTCGCGGAGTTGGTAAAAACGGGGAGATGATATATACATACGGAGGGGATTATAACCCGTATGATGCATCCGACCAGAATTTCTGTGACAATGGTCTTATCTCACCCGACCGCGAGTTGCATCCCCATATGCTTGAAGTTGCTTACCAATATCAGAATATCTGGGCAAAGCCTGAAGATTTATCAAAAGGGAAAGTAAGCATAACGAATGAAAATGTATTTACCGACTTGAGCAACTATATTCTAAAATGGAGTCTTCTTGACAATGGTAAAGAGATAGAAACCGGCATGATAGATAATCTTGATATTGCTCCCGGTGAGACTAAAGAAATAATTTTGCCTTACACAATTCCCTCAACATCGGGAGAATTGCTTTTGAATGTTGAGTTTGTCACCAAGAAAGAGAAGAATCTTTTGCCGGCAGGGTTTGTGGCAGCCCGCAATCAAATGGAAATAAATCCCTACGAATTCAGGCAGTCATCATTCGGAGAAAATTCAACTTTGACGGCATCAAATGTAGATGACACAAACAGTAACCGTCTGATTGTATCAAATCCTCTTTTCAAGGTTGAATTCAATAAATCCGACGGATTTATCACAGAGTACAAGGTTAAGGGAGTGTCGATGTTACAGTCTGAAAGCGAAATCACTCCATCTTTCTGGAGAGCTCCCACTGACAATGAGTATGGCAACGGTTTTGTGAATAGGTCGAAGGTTTGGAGAAATCCGGAATTGAAACTTAAAAACTTCAGTTGGAGCGAGGAGAATGGAGTAGTTAAAGTTAATACAGAATATTCAATCAGCGGAGTAGAGGCCGACTATTCTCTCAACTATGAATTGAATTCAAAGGGAGAAATAGAAATAAATGCAGACCTATGTCCGATTGGAGATTCCAAACTTCCTGAAATGTTAAGGTTCGGTATCCTTATTCCAATGCCGAAAAGTATGGATATCAGTGAGTTTTATGGCAGAGGTCCTCACGAGAATTATCCCGACCGAAAGAGTGGCGCTTTTATCGGGAAATATAAGTTGACAGCCGGAGAGCAAGCGCATGCCTATATACGTCAGCAAGAAACGGGGACCAAGAGCGATATCCGTTATTGGGAACAAGTGAATAAGGGAGGGAAAGGAATTAAAGTGACATCTGCAAATCCTTTCTTTGCCTCTGCTTTGAACTACCGCCCTCAAGACCTTGATGATGGCGATGAGAAGAAACAGTCACATTTCCAGGAGGTTAAGCCTGTAGATTTCGTTAATCTTTCTATCGACAGCGAACAAGCCGGAGTGGGAGGTATCAACAGTTGGGGTGCACAACCATTGAATCCCTACCGTTTGCTGACACCGGAAAAGCATCTTTCAATAAGAATCACACCTGTGGAATAATTTGAACGGAAACAATGGGAGTATTCCTATGGAAAATGTTGTTTCCCGATGAATGGCAGGCAAGAGAGGATTTTTAAGAGATGTCGGACAAAAAATTAGAATAAAATTTTGTGTATATCGCAAGTTTGAGTAAATTTGCACCGCAAAAATAACTAAAAACCCAACAACGAAAAAAAGAACAAATGATTATCGTACAAGTAAAAGAGGGCGAAAATATAGAGAAAGCTCTCAAGAAATTCAAAAGGAAATTTGAGAAAACCGGGATTGTAAAAGAATTGCGCAGACGTCAGGCATTTGAGAAGCCGTCAGTGACAAACAGAAAAAAGATGATAAAGGCTGCTTACGTACAGCAGTTGCGTCAGGCTGAGCAATAAAAATCACCGGAAAAATTATCCGACGAAATCATTTAAAAAATAGAGCTTAAGGCCGGGTCAGGAAAGTCCCGGTCTATAGTTTTTTATACTGCAAAAGATAAAATTATCTACATTTCTCAAGAATTGTTTCAAAAGAGATGCCTGAATTGCTAAGTGAATATTTGGATTATCTGCGTTATGAGCTCAATCGGGCTCCATTGACAGTTGAGGCATATCGCAATGATATAAAGCAATTCATGGAATGGTTGTCGCCCGGAAACCCGGGAGCTATAGATTTCAGTAGTGTGACATCTTCAGACGTTAGAGGATGGCTCTCCTCGCTTGCAAGGGCCGGGGATATACCGCGCACTCTAAGAAGAAAAATCATAAGCCTCCGCACTCTCTTCAAATGGATGATGAAAAGAGGTATGATCAACCGGTCGCCATTAAGAGACGTGCCATTGCCAAAAATACCTAAGCCATTGCCGGATCTTGTAAAAGGAGACGAAATAGAAGCTGCTTTGGAGAATCTTCATAATGAGGAGGATGAAAACAAAGCGAAAACCTTGATGGAATCCTTAATTGTAGAGATCCTCTATTCTTTGGGATTAAGAAGAGCGGAACTTGCCGGGTTAAATGATTCCGATATCTCATTTCATAAAGGAGAGATGAAAGTGACCGGAAAAAGATCAAAGCAGAGGGTGGTACCCGTGCCGGAGAAATTGCTTTCCAAGATAGCAGAATGGCAGCAGGAAAGAGACATTTGTGAAGAAAAACCGGAAGGAGAGAATGCCCTTTTCATCATAAAAGGGAAAAGGATCAGTCATGCACAGATCTATACTATAGTGAACCGAGCATTAAAGGATTCTACAGCAAGAAAGAAGAGTCCGCATGCGCTGCGTCATTCATTTGCATCGGCAATGCTTAATGGAGGAGCAGAAATAGATTCAGTCAGAGAGTTTTTGGGGCACGCATCTTTGGCGACGACCCAGATTTATACCCATATTTCCCTGAACGAGATAAAGAAAGCCTATAATGGCGCTCATCCTCGTGCGGGACGAGTATATAAAAATGAGGAAAGTGATAAAACAATTTGATTAAATTTGCCGTTATAAGAATAAAGAGAGGAGAGAATATTCTCTACCTTTTTCATACTCTAACCCCAAAAAGATCAGACTATGGAAACAAACATCAAAGCAGTGCATTTCGACATTTCCGAGAAACTCGTAGATTTCATCAATAAAAAGGTGGAAAAGATATCAAGGCGTAATGAAACAGTGACTAAAGTGGATGTAGTTCTGACATTAGTAAAGCCGGAGACAGCGATGAACAAAGAGGCTGGAGTGAAATTGACAGTGCCGGGACATGGAGAGCTTTTTGCATCAAAAACGGCTGACACTTTCGAAGAGGCCTTTGATCTTGCAGTGGATGCCCTGAAGCCTCAACTTGAGAAAATCAAGGCAAAGAAATAATGTGATGAGCGATAAAAAGAAAAAAAGTCGCGCCGCTTCCCCTAAGGGTGGTGGCGCTTTTTCAGCCAAGAAATTTTGGATTACGGTGCTTGTCTCCCTATTATTGGTGGGCGGTATAATTTTGCTATATATTTTCTTGCCGGTTGTCGCCGACAAGTCGGAAGAAAATGCTCTTATAAAAGTGCCTGCAAATGCCACAACAGAGAATGTGAGGGATTCCATAGCCAAATATTTAGGTGAAAAATATGCGGATAACGTGGTCAGAGTATCACGGTTAAGAGGCACGGATTTCAGCAAAAGGCATGGTGCTTATCTTCTTGAACAGGGTTTAACTCCATTACAGGCAGAGAAGAAAATAAGGCAGGGAGCCCAATGTCCTGTGAAGGTTGTAATAAATAATGCGCGAGGAGTCGACTTATTAGGGAAAAAGGTGGAAAAATATCTGGATTTTGATTCAGATTCTTTGAAAAAACAACTTAAAGATGCAGATTTTCTACAGGAGTATGGGTTGACGCCGGATAATGCATTGGCTCTGTTTATAGACGATACTTATGAAGTCTATTGGAACGCGTCGCCCAAAACTTTGTCGGAAAAAATCGGTAAGAATTATAAAAGGATTTGGAATGAGCAAAGAATTCGGAAGGCTAAGGAATTGGGACTTAGTCCGGCAGAAGTGATAATCCTTGCTTCCATAGTTGACGAAGAGACCAATAAGAAAGATGAGAAACCGAAAGTGGCGAGGCTCTATTTAAACCGGCTTAAGAAGGGGATGAAACTTCAGGCTGACCCGACAGTTAAATTTGCTCTTGGTGACTTTTCTTTGCGTAGAATCAGGAATGAACATCTTCAGGTTGAGTCTCCATATAACACATATAAAATAAATGGTTTGCCACCGGGACCGATCCGCACTGTGACAACCGGAGATATCGATGCAGTGCTTGATGCCCCGGCTCATGAATATTTATATATGTGTGCCAAAGATGATTTCTCAGGATATCATAATTTTGCAAAAGATTATTCAACACATTTACAGAATGCTCGTAAATATCAGCAGGCTTTAAACAGACGAGGTATATGAAATTGATAAATCAATATTCAAATGAGGCGGAAGCCTACATCGATAAGGGTTATTTAGAAAGCAACGGGATAGAGTGTGAGGTTGTTTCGAACGCAATGTCTGACATATTCCCGGCTCCGGGTTCAGGGAATGGATCTATTGACCTTTACGTTGCTGACAATCAATATAAGGAGGCGGAAAAACTACTGTTCCATCGGGAAAATAACTAAAAAATAGGGAATAGGTATTTAAAAAATGAAGCAACGGATTCTATATCTTCTCATAGCCTTTGCCTATACCACTCTGTGGTCGTTTGTTTTTTCTCAAGAACTGACACCCGATGAGCGAGCTATGCAAGATGTATATGAAGAGTCTGAAAAGGAGGGGGATGAGGCCCAGAAAATCGTAGATGATGTTGAGAATTATGGCTATAAGTTGATGGATGACTTTGAGCCTCGACAACCGGAAGAAGCTCCTTCGATTAGAGCAGAAATGCCCGGCGATGGAACAGAAATCATTCCTTACTCTACAACTCGGGATCAACGTTGGTGGTGGACGCTCTTTAAGCAACATAAACTTTCGATGCAAGACACGACAGTGGTGTGGCCTAAGTTTCTCCAATTCTGTGTTGACGTTTATAATTGGGGCGACAGGACTTTCAATACTTATAATCCGGAATATGTTCAGAGCACAGGGAAACGATGGAAGGTCAGGATTGTAAGTGACAATTGGCTTGACAGTTATGCACTTCGATTGCCACCCATGGGTCAAACGGGCGCGATAAATACCACAATGAGCAGCGATGTTTATGCAAATATCGGAGCTTATATTCAATATATGGCGGTCAGTATCGGATCTTCATATGATATCCAAAAGATTTTCAAGAAAACCGAGCCTTCCCACAAAAAATATGAATTCGGATTTATATGTGCGCTTTTCAATGCAGAACTCTATTATCATGAGAACCGTGGAGGCGTTAATATCCGGACCTTCGATAAAGTGAATGAGGGAAAACTAATGAAGGAGTATTTTCCGGGAGTAAATATGTATACTCTTGGATTTGATGCATATTATTTTTTCAACAATAAGAAATATTCTCAAGGAGCTGCTTATAATTTTGCGAAATATCAGCTTAAGAGTCAAGGTTCTTTTATGCTTGGATTATCAATCACCAATCAAAGATTATCCTTTGACTTTTCAAAGTTGCCGGAGCATATAAAAGAAAAACATCCGGAATATGATTTCAGGAATCTATATTTCCATTATAATTCATATGCGATATTAGGAGGATATGGTTACAACTGGGTTCTGGCCCCTAAGCTTCTTTTTAATGCCACTATCATGCCCTCTATAGGGTTCAGTCATTATTATGAAGATTCTATTGAAGGGAATAAATATCTTTTATCATTGAATATACAGGGAAAGCTTTCACTGACTTATAATCTGGGAAATTATTTTTTCGGAATTTTCGGTAATATGAAAGGTCATTATTATAAACAAGGGAAAACTTCACTGTTCAGTTCTATCGAGAATTTCTCGGCCTATATAGGTTTGAGATTCTAAATTTTTGCAGATGGATATTAATTCTAAAATTTTCGTGGCAGGACATAGAGGAATGGTTGGATCTGCCATTGTCAGAGAGCTTCAGCGACAAGGATATAAAAATCTTGTGACGAGAACTCATTCCGAGCTTGATTTGACAAACCAACAAGCTGTCGATAGGTTTTTTGAAGAAGAGAAGCCGGAATATGTGTTCCTTGCAGCTGCCAAGGTGGGAGGAATATGGGCAAATTCCCAATCACCGGCCGACTTCATGTATCAGAATATGATGATGGAGATGAATGTGATTCATGCCGCCTGGCAAAACAATGTCACCAAACTTCTTTTTTTAGGATCTTCATGCATTTATCCGCGTATGGCTCCGCAACCTATATCGGAATCATGTCTGCTCACCTCATCACTGGAACAGACCAATGAAGCATATGCCCTTGCTAAAATATCAGGATTGAAGTATTGTGAATATCTTAACCGTCAGTATGCCACCGACTATATCTCCTTGATGCCAACAAATCTATATGGACCCAATGATAATTATCATCCGGAAGATTCGCATGTGCTCCCTGCATTGATAAGACGTTTCCATGAGGCAAAAGAAGCGGGAGCAGAATCTGTGGTGTGCTGGGGAGACGGCTCACCATTACGGGAATTTCTCTATGTAGATGACCTTGCCAATCTTTGCGTTTTCCTAATGAATAATTATTCCGGCAATGAAACAGTTAATGCAGGAACGGGGAAAGAAATCAGTATCAAGGCTCTTACGGAACTTGTGGCAGATATAGTAGGTTTTAAAGGTCGGATTGAATGGGATGATTCCAAACCTAACGGAACTCCACGGAAACTGCTTGATGTTTCAAAAGCGAAATCTTTAGGATGGACCTACACCACATCGTTAAAAGATGGGATTGTTAAAGCATATCAAGATTTTCAGTCAAGGAGTCGCTGACCTTCTCTATCCGGCCAGATGCCATCTTTGTGGCGCTGATCTGACTCCGGCGGAACGTTTTGTTTGCATACCATGTGTCGAATCTCTCCCTCGCACCGGTTATCACCGGAGTTTCAGAAATCCAATGGAATCGCGGTTTGCGGGACAATTCCCGTTTGTCACAGCTACAGGCCATTTCTTCTATTCGCGTGATTCTTCATTAGCGGAGTTGATTCAGGATATGAAGTATCGTAATTTCCCCTCAATAGGTAATCGCCTTGGAGAAATTGCAGGTGAAGAATTATTTTTGACAGGTTTTCTGAGTGAAATAGATTGTGTGGTGCCTCTGCCAATGCATTATCTTAAGAAAGCAAAAAGGGGGTATAACCAGACCGACAGAATAGCTGAGGGAATATGCAAAGCTTCCGGTTTGGAGTTGATAGATGCCTTGAAGATGACAAGACAACGCAAGACCCAGACTTCTCTGACAGCAACCCAACGTGTCAACAATGCTACGGATCTTTTTGCTCCTCGGCCAAAAATTGATTTAAATGGGCGCGGAGTGCTTCTCGTAGATGATATATGCACAACCGGCGCAACAATGGGTTCCGCTGCTAAAGCCTTGACGGATGCTTTCCCGGATATTCGCTTATATCTTTTTGCACTCGGAGTGACTTTTTAGGAATCTATCTCTCCACGCGCTTCCAGAGCCTTTGCTGCTTTTACAGCGGCTGCAACCGGATACCCTCTCCCGACAAGATATCTTATTAATTTTTGTTTCTCCTGAAAAGAATTTTCTCCTTTCAGGTCAAGAGATTTTGCCTTGGCACGAGCATTTTTAAAAATCCCTTCTCTCCAGATTTCTTGGTCTATTCCCCTTAACGCCTCTGAAATCAATTGAGAGTTAATCCGTTTCTTTATCAATTCCATTCGAATTTTCATTGGCCCCCAGGCTGAAAATCGAGCTTTGTCATGCGCATAACTTTTTGCATAGCGGCCATTATCTAAAAACCTGTTTTCTTTCAAGGATTCTATAATTTCGCTACGTTGGGGGGCAGGGAGGCCCCACCTGTAAAGCTTTTGCATCAGGTCATATTCGCATTGTTCGCTACGAGAGCACAGGCTTTCAAGTTTCCCGAGAGCCTCCTCTTTCGTAATCTGCTTTTTCATCTTTCATCTTTTTATTGCTATGGCAAACCTGTCTTTCCCGAAACTGTCTTTGACAATCCTGACATCATCATATCCGGCTTTTGTGAGTAATTCTTTCAATTCTTTTGATGTCATAGGATTAATTTCAAAGTAAAGCTTTCCGCCGGTCACCAACCGTGATTTTGCAATTTCCACAATCCTACGGTAGAAAATCAATGGATTTTCATCCCTGACAAAGAGTGCCTCATGAGGTTCATAGTCCAAGACATTCCTTTCCATATTAATAGCTTCCTTATCCATTACGTATGGAGGATTGGAAACAATCAGATCAAATTTCCGGTCACCTAAAAATGAGTCGGGATTAAAGATATCATCCTTTATGATGTTAATGGGCGTTTTTAATTTCTTGCTGTTTTCAGTTGCCAAAAGAACCGCATCATCAGAGAAATCAACAGCAGTGACAGAAGAAAACGCAAGATTTCTTGCAAGCGCCAATGCAATGCATCCTGAGCCGGTGCATAGATCTAAGACCCGAAGATCACTTTTATCTTTATTTTCATCGATAATCAAATCTACAAGTTCTTCGGTTTCCGGTCTTGGAATCAAGACGCCGGGTTTTGCCAATAATTCCATGCCGTGGAAACGGGACTCTCCGGTGATATATTGGATTGGCTCTTGATTTAAAAGACGTTGCAAGATCTTATCTATTTCCTCTTTAATAAAAGGAGACAATTCATCTTGTTGATGAATCAGGATATCAGTGAGATTCCAACCTTTAAGATAATGAAAAATGAGTCGGATGATAGCATCCGACTCCCCTTTTCCGTATATAGGTTGTAATGATGTTTTAAGTTTCTGAAGAGTTTCAATCATAACTCATATCTATTTTTTCTGATTACGATATTGAGGCAAAAGCGGCACCGGATATTTCTTGAAAAGAATCTGAACAGCTTCAGCTATACCGGTGAGGTTTCGGAATTGCGCGTCACCATTTTCAAGAATTGTAGCAACAGAAGAAGAGAATAAAGCCTCTTTTGATGCAATGTTGACAATATCCATCGTTAGTACACCCTCTTTATAAATACCTGTCACAACCTGTGCATTAGGATTCCAATAGTAGGAACGAGGCATCATAAAATAAGGAGCAAAACCGGGAGCAGGGCCGGGACCACCATATGGGAACCAGTTAGGACCCGGAGGGGGAGGCCCCATAGGGGGACCCATTGGGCCGGGAGGCGGAGGCGGAGGCGCCAAGGCTGCCAATGGTTCGGTCATGACTTCATTCTTTACCGTCAAACCGATATTTATTACGATAGGAGAAGCGGGATCTTCCACATAACCTCTCTCAACCATTTGTTCTCTGATGGCTGCAGCAATATTATAATATGTCACCATTTCCATCCCCGGAGGGAGTTTCCCTTCACCGGGAGTTACAATCCGGAACGTGTGGAAATCAGCAAGATTGGCATTATTATACACCTGAGAATCCACCAAAGAGAATGTGCTGCAAGAACTTAAAGCTCCGGCGCTCAATAATGCTAATGCTAAAACGGATTTTTTTATTTTCATAGCTTTGTGGGGGTTGAGCTTGATGCAAAAGCATCCGGCTTATTTAGTTGTTATAACATTCCAACATTATAGAGGGGTGTTTTGTTCATTAAAATCATTAACTTTGCAATTCTTAATTACATATTTAGGAATTTTATATGTTTAGAAACGGATTCGGAGGTTTTGTTTCGGCCATACCGCCGGTGACAAAAAACCTTATCATAATAAATATAATAGTGTGGGCCGTAGAAGCCATTTTCCCCAAGTTCGGCATGACCATCATACGCGTGTTGGGCCTTCATTTATGGGGAGCGCACCACTTTAATCCGGTACAGTTCATAACATATATGTTTGTGCATGCCTCAACTAATCCGTGGCATCTGCTCTTTAATATGTTTTCTTTATGGATGTTTGGATCTATACTTGAAAGGGTATGGGGCTCGAAACGATATTTTATCTTCTATTTCGTCTGTGGAATAGGAGCTGCCTTGGTGCAGGAAATAGTCTGGACATGCACATGGATGCATGAATATATAGGGGGCATTGCCAAACTAAACGGACTCACTTACGATCATATGAAAGTGATTGTGGATGAGGCTTTAAGAGCCGGGGATTCCGGATTTACTTCAGCTGTAGCATCTTTCAAGAATAATTTCGTGACAATCGGAGCATCCGGTGCGGTTTATGGTTTGCTGCTCGGATATGCATTTGTATTTCCCAATCAACCCCTCTATCTCTTCTTCATTCCTTATCCAATTAAGGCAAAATATATGATGATAGGATATGCAGCCATAGAGTTTTTTCTCGGTTTCCGACCGATTGCAGGAGATACAATCGCGCATTTTGCCCACCTTGGGGGTGCTCTTTTCGGATTGTTTATTCTTCTCTATTGGAAGAAGAAGGGGATGCTTCGCGGCAATCCGTTTTATTGAATAAGATCGATCAAGATTGAGATAGAATGTTGGCCCTAAAGATAATCTCACCATTTTTCTTTTTAGGAATGCGTATATTATCAGTCATAATATACGTAATCACTATTGTGGCTGCATATGGTGGAAGAATCAATCCTGACTATCTCACATTCCCCTCTTTGCTATGTCTGGCATTTCCATATTTTGCGATACTCACAATAATTTTAATATTATTTTGGGCGCTTAGCCGAAAGATTATATTCTGTGCATTAGGTGTGATCACAATAATTTTTTGTCTCACACCGATGAGCGACGCCTTCCCTTTGGGAGGAAGCCGAAAACCTGAAGGAACGGGGCAGGTATTCAAGATTATGTCGTGGAATGTTATTCATGCCAGAGATATCCGCCACCCTGATTCCCCGGGTAACAGAGCTATTGATTACATGATAAATTCGGGGGCTGATGTCATAACTCTTGCTGAAATGAGGACGTTGACCAATAAGGAAGTGCCGAATTTCTCTGATTCTTTGCGCGACAGCTTGTTTAGTGTCTACCCTTACATGGCGGGCGTTCCAACAATATCAGACGTCAAGGTGCTCTCAAAATATCCGGTTGAGCGTATGGAAAAAATCAGCTATGACAGCGATGGGAATTGCCGTTACGATTTTTTCAAAATAATCTTTCCGGAGAATCGGGAGTTAGTTGTCGCAATGGTGCATTTATATTCTTACGGGCTCTCGGAGCAGGAACGACAGGTGGTGACTGATATCAATTCGATGGAAAGTGCAAAATCCAGTATGGCAGAATTCAAAGGTTCTATACGTAAGAAGTTGCGGGAGGCATTCCGCAACAGGGCAGAGGATGCTAGAAAGCTAAGAGAGGATCTCGACGACATATCTCCGGATATCCCATTGATAGTGTGCGGAGATTTCAATGACGTGCCATCCTCCTGGACTTATAATATAATCAGAGGTGATGACCTTAGAGATGCCTATGGAGAAACAAATTTCGGCCCGGCTATCACCTATAATCTCCATGCATTTTATTTCCACATAGATCAGATGCTTTATCGCGGACCCCTCATAGCTCTTGACTTGGATGTGGGGAAAATCAATACATCCGATCATTACCCGCTTATCGGGAAATTTCAATTCATCAACAAATAAAAACCAATTGTATAAAAACATATAAATATGAAATTATTAAAGTTGGCAGCCGCTATTTTATGTTGTGTTGCCTTAAATCCGGACATCATGGCTGAAGAACATCAGAATCCGTTTCTCACACCCTATCCCGACAAATATCAGATCCCGCCATTCGACAAGATCGAAACAGAGGATTTCATACCGGCAATCAAGGCCGGAATCGAGGAGCAGAGACAGAACATTAATGCTATTGTAGTCAACAGGGCAGTGCCTGATTTCGACAATACTATCCTTCCTTTGGAAAATATTTCGCCGATTTTAGACCGTGTAAGTCAGGTTTTCTATCATTATGACAGTGTTCTTTCCAATGAGAAATTCGCACAGATGGCTGAGGAAGCTATCCCTCTTTTGAACGAGGCAGCCAATCAGATGAACCTGAATGAAGAGCTTTTTAAGAAAATAAAGGCTGTCTACGACCGACGGAATGAAATGGGACTTTCGCCGATTCAGATTCGTGTCGTGGAGAAATATTACAAGGAATTTGCAGAACAAGGAGCGGCTCTTCCGGAAGATAAAAAGAAAGAGTTGATTAAAGTAAACGATGAGCTGTCGAAACTTTTTATCCAATATAATAAGAATCTGCTGAACGCCACGAATAATTTTTTTGTGACAGTATATGATGAAAACGACCTTGCCGGTCTCCCGGAATCCTCAATATCGATGGCTGCTGAGGAGGCAAAATCAAGGGGTCTTGACGGCCTATGGGTTTTCACGCTCCATGCTCCGAGCAGATTGCCTGTGCTCCAATATGCACAAAACAGAGGATTGAGAGAGGCAATCTATAAAGGCTACACCACATTGGCATCTTATGGAGACAACAATAACTATCCTGTGATCGAGCAGATTATAAAATTGCGTGCAGAGAAAGCCAAGATAATGGGATTCGATAATTTCGCACAAATGATGACATCACGCGTTATGGCCGGAACCCCGGAGGCTGCCACTAATCTTCTTCTTCAAGTGTTTGAACCTGCGGTGAAACGCAGCCATGAGGAAGTGGCTGACATGCAAGCCATTGTGGATGAAGAGGGGGGAGGTTTCAAAATTGCTCCTTGGGATTATTATTTCTATGCCGAAAAGGTTAAGAAAAAGAAATATGACCTCGAAGAGAGTGAGGTGAGACCATATTTCTCATTAGAAAATGTAATGAAAGGTCTTTTCTTGGCAGCAGAAAAACTTTATGGAATAAAGATGGTAGAGATGCCGGATGCACCTAAATGGATGGATGAAGTCACAGTTTATGAGGTTGTTGATGCCAAAACGGGAGATCATGTGGCCATATTTATGACCGATTATTTCCCGCGATCCACTAAACGTCAAGGTGCTTGGATGGAACAGATGCAGAGTTCGGGACTTTATGAAGATGGCAACCGTCGTCCGATTGTATATAACGTCGGGAATTTCACTCGTCCTGCAGGCGACACTCCTGCTCTCCTGACCATAGATGAAGTTGAAACTACATTCCATGAATTCGGACATGCCCTTCAGTCAATCCTCTCACAAGCTCCCTATCGCTCAATAGCCGGGACAAATGTCGACAGAGATTATGTGGAACTTAGCTCTCAATTCAATGAACATTGGGCTTTCGCTCCTGAATTGCTCAAAGTTTATGCAAAACATTATAAAACAGGGGAAACAATTCCTGACGAATTGATTGAAAAACTCAACAATTCATCGAAGTTTAATCAGGGATTCGTGACCACCGAGCTTGCAGGCGCTGCTTTGCTGGATTTGGAGTGGGGCAAAATAGATGGAGAAGGAGTAAATGTTCCTGAGTTTGAGGCAGCTGTGGCAGAAAAAATCGGCATGCCTGCAGAAATCACCTTCCGCTATCGTTCTCCATATTTCAAGCATATTTTCGGGGATGACGGCTATGCGTCAGGATATTACACTTATCTTTGGAGCCAAGTCTTAGAGGCAGATGCCTTTGAACTTTTTGAGGAAAAAGGAATTTTCGACCCTGAGACAGCAGCAAAATTTAAAGCTACCATCCTTGAGACAGGAGACACAGAGGATCCTATGGTGTTATTCGAGCGTTTCCGTGGACATAAGCCGGATCCGCATGCTCTTCTGAGACTACGAGGATTTGAGTAATAAAGATTCAGGAATCACATAGAAGATTGCAAAAGAAGAGTGGTCTTGGATAAGAAATCAGATGAAATGTATATGTGGCGCGCCCTTCAACTCGCCAAAAATGGTGAGGGAAGGGTGTCGCCAAATCCAATGGTGGGAGCAGTCATAGTAGCAGACGGCAGAATCATAGGGGAGGGATTTCATGCCTTCTATGGAGGACCACACGCTGAGGTAAACGCAATAAACTCTGTGAAAGAAGCGGATCGCCCGCTACTTAAAGAGTCAACCATTTACGTGACATTGGAACCATGCTCCCATTATGGAAAGACACCCCCTTGTGCAAATCTAATCAAGGAGACCGGTATACCACGAGTGGTCATAGGTTCACTTGATCCCAATCCAAAAGTGGCAGGTAACGGAGTAAGGATTCTGGAAGAGGCCGGAATTATGGTGGAAGAGGGCATTTTACGTGAGGAATGTGTAAGTTTAAATCCCAGGTTTATGAAGGCTCACACTTCTCAACTTCCTTATATTCTATTAAAGTGGGCACGTAGTTCCGACGGATTTATGGCAGGGATTGATGAGAAAGGCATGCCATATCCTGTGAAATTTTCTTCTTCCCTTTCATCGGTATGGGTCCACAGATTGAGAGCAGGTGCCGACGCAATAGTTGTGGGAGCGAATACAGAGAGGATTGATAAGCCTCTATTGACAACCAGACTTTGGGCAGGCAATTCACCCCGGAAATATGTGGCTCATAAATCAACGCCACTTGAAGAGACGTTGCTCGAAATGAGACGTGACGGGATCACAGGTATTATTGTTGAAGGGGGCCCTACGCTGTTGAGAGAATTTATTAAGAAAGGATATTGGGATGAAATAAGAGAGGAAATCTCTCCAAAGAAATTAAGAGAGGGGCTTAGGGCGCCTGAGATTCCCGATAATGCTGTTCTTAGAGATACTACTAAATGCCGGGACAATATTATCAGAGTCTATCAACCTCAGGCAAGTCATCTTTTAGACGTTAAAAAGAAATAAAATTCTTATTTTGAGCTGCAATTAGCTAAAAAAATTCCATAATAAATGCTAAATTTGCAGATTGAAGGGATTGTGACCGGTTAAAAGTGCAATACTTCAGGACAAAAGCCAAACATCTTCGTGATATCAATATGTCATCGCTAAAGATAAAACAAATACTATTTTTTCAGTTAGTTGCGCTGCTATTTCTGTGGGGTAGTTCCTGTAATTCAAAGACAGAGGATGATGAAACGGAAATTGTAGTGACTCCTGCTATCGTCGCAGTCAAGAGTTTTTCACTAAAGTCTAACGATAGCGTGATGGCTCATCTTGATTCTGTCTTTTTTTCAATCGACCTTACCTCCGGGGTGATCTTTAACGCAGACTCTCTACCCAAAGGGACAGATGTAAGTCGTCTGATTCCCTCCATCACGTTTGCCAATACAATGACACAGGCCGACCTCATTTTTTATAAAGATGATGACACGGAGTTAACGACAGTGAATTATCTTACCAATCCCACAGATACTATAGATTTTTCATCTCCGGTGAGACTTGATGTGACAGCCCAGGATGGCAAAAACACCTTCTCTTACATCATTAAGGTAAATGTTCATGAGGAGAATCCGGATACAGTAGTGTGGAACAAGATGTCGAAATCTCCTTTGCCTTCCCGAGGGGCAAATCCGGTCGCTCAAAAAACAATTATGCATGAAGGAACAGCTTATTGCATAGTGATGGAGGCAAATGACGAATACACTATTTCAACATGCTCTGACCTAAATGAAGGAGTCTGGCAAACGCAACCTTTCAATCCGGGATTCTATGCCGACCCTGAATCATTCACTTCCGTTGGAGACGTTTACTATATTACAGATCTTTTTGGAGAACTCTACACATCCGAGGATCTAAAAACATGGAGTGATACAGGGGAGAAATGGATTAACGTCATAGGAGCCTACGGAAATGTTTTGCTCGGAGTGAAGCTCGAAGCAGAAAATTATCTTCTGACACAATATCCGAAATCGGAAGGGTATCAAGAAACAAAGGTTCCGGAGAATTTTCCGATATATCATTCCTCCTCTTTAGGGATTATAGAGACGAAATGGGCGGAAAAACCAATGGCGATTATGGCTTGCGGCCTCACCATAGGAGGGCTCTATCAATCGGATGTATGGGCATTTGATGGTGAGAATTGGGCAATAATTAACTCTACCTCCCTGCCGGCTCTTGAAAAACCTATGCTGACAAGGTATGTGGTTTATCGTGACACCACCTATCTGTTTACGAAACGAGTGTTTGATATATGGCTTCTTTTCGGGGGATGCGAGGAGGATGGAACGATGAATAGAACCGTCTATATGTCTTACGACAACGGAGTTAACTGGATCGAAGCTCCTGTGGGAATGCAGCTTCCGGAGAGTTTCCCGGATTTACTTGGGGCTGATGTTATTACGGCAGGTTATGACCTCTCAGCGGATCTATCAGAGGCATGGAGCCGCACTCCGGATACACGCGGTAATTATACAATCGATGGTTACGACATTACATGGGTTTGCCCATATTTGTATATATTTGGGGGATATAACCCTTATCCCGATAATTCACTAAACACAACAGTTTATAGAGGAGTCTTGCAAAGGCTCACGTTCACCCCATCTATATAAAAAGCAATAAATTGAAAAGGATAGCATTCATATCTTTGGCCACATTCTATCTTCTTGCTGAATCCATACAGCTAAGGGCACAGGAGGATTATAGATTTGATATGGGAGGTGGTATAGGTATGACCGGCTATCTGGGTGATGCCAATACTTCGACGCTTTTCAAGCGTCCCTCATGGGATATTGAACTGCTTTTCAGGTATATTGCAAATCCACGGTGGAATTTCAAAACGAATTTTTTTGTAGGAGGTTTGTCAGGAAATTCAGCAGATATGACAAATGTTTTTCCTTCGGAAGAGACCTTTAGCTTTTCCACGGTGTTTTATGAAATTTCGGAATTAGCTGAATTTAATTTTTTTAGTTACGGAATAGGAGAAACGTATCTGCATTTGAAGAGATGGACTCCCTATATAGCAGGAGGTCTCGGCTTGACCGCCTGGACTGTAGCGGGCCATCCGGGTGTGGCTTTTACTATCCCTTTCGGGGTGGGATTCAGATACAAACCGTCTAAGAGGTTGAATCTCGGATTGGAGTTTCTGATGAAAAAGACCTTCACCGACCGTCTCGATGGCCCTGACCTTCAAGACCCGATGGGAATCAAGAGCTCTTTTATGAAAAACACTGATTGGTATTCCACCCTTACAGTGACTATAAGTTATGAATTCAGCAAACGGTGTGCCACCTGTAATTATAAAGACTAAGAGATGACTCCATTAGAGAAAAAGATATCCGAATTAGATATGCAACGCATTCCGGTGCATGTCGCTATGATTATGGATGGCAATGGCAGATGGGCCAAAAGTCACGGATTTGTGAGAAGCGACGGACATGCCGAGGGCGTTTCAACTGTGCATCGTGTCACCAAGCTATCCTCTGATTTAGGAGTAAAATATCTGACACTCTATGCCTTCTCTACTGAAAATTGGAACAGACCGCAGGATGAGGTAGACACCTTGATGTATCTGATAGGATGGGCTATTGAGAGAGAACTCCCGGAACTGCTGGCAAACAATGTGAAAATAAATCTATTAGGAGATATAGAAAGAATTCCGGATGATGCCCGGCAAAGATTGTTCTATGCCCGTAATGCCACTGCACATTGTACAGGTCTACAGTTAAACATGTGTTTGAGCTATTCGTCGAGATGGGAAATCACGGAGGCTGTCAGACGTCTGTCGAAACTGGCGGCTGAGGGTAAGCTTAATCCGGAAGATATCACCGAAGAGACAGTGTCGGAAAATCTTACGACGGCAGGAATGCCGGATCCTGATTTGTTGATACGCACAGGAGGAGAATATCGGATTTCAAACTATCTGTTGTGGCAGATAGCTTATAGCGAACTTTATTTCACTCCGGCTCTATGGCCTGAATTCTCTGATGAGGAATATGTCGATGCTCTATTGGATTTCCAAAAACGGGAAAGAAGATTCGGAATGACGAGCGATCAGGTGAAAAATAAAAATAAGGAAAATATCTAACTTGAAATAATGAGGCCTTTATATTATATAACGGTTTTTCTGCTGACCATACTATCTTCTGTCAAAGTCTATTCACAAGAGATAATGTCGATGGTCGATACTATCTATAATCCTGAGATAATATATTCACCGATACCAAAGACCTATGAGATCGCAGGGATAAGAGTTGAAGGAATCAATCATACTGATGATTATATCATTATTGCAAATTCCGGCTTGTCGATAGGTGAAAGGGTAGAGGTGCCGGGGCCGATCTTAACGGCAGCCACAAAAAGGCTTTGGCGTCAGGGTCTCTATTCAAGTGTCAAGATCACTGCAGATAAGATTGCCGGAGATAAAATCTGGCTGGTAATTAGTCTGAAACAGCAACCGCGTCTCTCTGAGATGAGATTTGAAGGAGTGAAAGGAGGCGAGAAAAAGGATATCAACGAGAGGTTAGGTATGATATCCGGTCAGCAGATCACTCCGAATATAGTGGCCCGGGCCACCAAAATTATAAAGGATTATTATGCATCCAAAGGCTTCAAAAATGCTGATGTCAAGATAAATCAGGTAAACGATTTGTCGCAGGATAATCAGGTTTTTCTTGATGTCATTGTCAATAGGAATGGAAAAGTTAAGGTCCATAAAATCTATATCTCGGGCAATGAAGTTCTTTCCGACAGGAAGGTTAAAAATGCGATGAAGAAGACGAATGAGAAATCGGATCTTCTAAAGATATTCAGCCAGAAGAAGTTTGTGGATTCAGACTATAAGGATGATAAAAACCGAATAATAGAGAAGTATAATTCCTTGGGATATAGGGATGCTCGGATTGTCAGCGACAGCATAGCCCGGTATGATGATAACACTGTAGATGTGTTTATTGATGTAGAAGAGGGCAACAAGTATTATATCAGCGATATAAATTGGGTTGGCAATACTATCTATTCCACCGATATGCTCAACAATATCCTTGGAATATATCCGGGAGACGTCTACAATCAGCCGTTACTTGAAAAAAGACTTCGCACGGATGATGATGCAGTCAGCAACTATTACCTTGATAATGGTTATCTCTTTTTCGAGCTTGTGCCTATAGAGGAGAATATCAAAGGGGATAGTATAGCACTCCAGCTTCGAGTAATGGAGGGACCTCAAGCCACAATCAATAAGGTGGTTATTAATGGTAACGACCAATTGTTTGAGAAGGTAGTCAGAAGAGAGTTGAGAGTAAGGCCCGGAGATTTATTCTCTAAGAGCGACCTTATGCGTTCAGCGCGTGAGATTGCCACTACGGGTCATTTTAACCCGGAAAACATGGATATCAGGCCGGAACCGAATGAAAATGACGGAACTGTTGATATAGTCTTCAATCTGGAATCAAAGGCTAACGACAAGGTGCAGCTCTCTTTCGGATGGGGACAAACGGGTGTGACGGGACAAGTGTCGCTATCATTCTCAAATTTCTCAATCAAGAACCTCTTCAATCCGGGGTCATATAGAGGAATCATCCCGCGAGGAGATGGTCAGACATTCTCAATATCTGCCCAAACAAACGCTAAGTATTATCAGAGCTATTCAATTTCATTCTTTGATCCATGGTTTGGAGGTAAACGACCCAATGCACTATCCTTCAGTGTGGATTATAGCCGATCCACCGGTATCAACTCAAGCTACTACAATAATTCATGGTATAATTCCGGCTACTATAATTCACTATATTACGGAGGGTCGTATAATTATAACAACACGGGATATTACTATCAAAATGCCTACGACCCAAACAAGGTGTTGCAGATGGCAGGCGTTATGTTAGGCTTCGGAACACGTCTTTCATGGCCTGACGACTATTTCCAATTCCAGGCTTCACTATCCTACAGATGGTATTATCTTAAAAATTGGGAATATCTATATTATATGAATAATGGAGTTTCCAATTCGTTGATGCTGGGTCTGTCACTTTCGCGTACAAGTATCGACCAGCCTATTTATCCACGTCGTGGCTCCTCTTTTAGTGTTGATGTAACCCTGACTCCTCCCGCCTCTCTTTTCAGCGGGAAAAAAGATTGGAAATTGCTCGCAGAATTATCCTCAAGGACAAATACAAATACTGAACAAAGGGAGGCAGCTTCCAAGGAAATGTATAAATGGATAGAATATTGGAAAGTTAAATTCAAGAGCCGTACATATACTCCATTGACAAGTCCGGAAGGAAGCTGGACATTAGTGCTGATGACTCGTGCCGACTTCGGTCTTTTAGGATCATGGAACAAATTCTTTAAAACACCTTTCGAGACATTCTATTTCGGTGGTGACGGTATGTCGGGAAGTTATACCTATGCCACGGAAACCATAGCAATGAGAGGTTATGAAAACGGACAGTTTACTCCATGGGGTTACGAAGGATATGCCTACGGACGTTTCGGATTGGAGCTTCATTTCCCGTTTATGCTTCAACCCAGCACCACCATTTATGCTTTAGCATTCGCAGAGGCGGGAAATTGTTGGACTTCAGTTAAAGATTTCTCTCCATTCAATCTTAAAAGAAGTGCAGGCGTTGGTGTGAGATTATATCTGTCGATGCTTGGAATGCTTGGTATCGACTGGGGATATGGATTTGATAAAGTTTGGGGCACACGTGGAGGCTCTCAGATCCACTTCGTTCTTGGCCAGGAATTTTAATCCATGAGATTTTAACATTTTTTGAGAAGCAGATTCTAAACTTTGACTTTAAAAGAGGGTCTATAAGAAAAAAAGAAAAAAGTATGAAAAAGATAATTTTCTCATTAATAATGACAGTGGCTGCGATTTCAGCCGCATCAGCCCAGAAGTTTGCGCTCATAGATATGGATTATGTTCTTCGCAACATACCCAGTTATGAGATGGCTAATGAACAGTTGAATCAAGTTTCTCTTAGTTGGGAAAAAGAGGTGAATGAGCTTTCCAAGGAAGCTGAGGCAATGTATAAGAACTATCAGAGCGAAATGGTTTTCCTCTCGGATGAACAGAAGAAGAAGAAGGAGGAAGAGATAGTTTTGAAGGAAAAGGAAGTAACAGAGACACGTTATAAATATTTCGGTCCTGAAGGAGAGTTGTATAAAAAACGCCAATCGTTGATGAAACCGATCCAGGATGATGTCTATAATGCGGTAAAGGCTGTGGCTGAAGAAAAAGGATATCAGGTGATTTTCGACAGGGCCTCATCACAAAGTATTGTTTTTGCATCTCCAAGGATTGATGTAAGCAATGAAGTGCTCGCAAAATTGGGCTATTCCAATTAATTAAGTAATTTTGCAAAATGAAAGTCTTGATGAGGCTTCCAAATTAAGGTAAGAAAGGATGAATGTCGTCTAAAATTCCGACATAAGTCTTTAAAATATAGAATAATAAACTAAACTAAATAGGAAATGATTAAGAAAATCTTACTGATAGCTGCGTTGGTATTCCCAATGTGTGCTTTCGCTCAGGAGCTCAAAATCGGTATCGTGAATGCTGACGAAGTGGTTCAAAAATTACCTGAATACACAGAAGCTCAAAATAAATTCGTAGAGACTTCAAAAAGATATGAAGATGAATTCGGAAAGCTTCAGGAAGAACTCAAGAGAAGGTATGATGATATACAGAATATGCCGGAAAATGAGCTCGAGGCAATTAAGGAGCGTAAACTCAGGGAATTTCAGGAATATCAAGTGAAAGTGCAACAGTTCCAGCAGACAGCAGAACAGGAACTGGCAAAAGTTCAGCAGGAACTTATGGCTCCGATAGAGAAGAAGGTGCAGGATGCAATCCGTTCCGTAGGACAAGAAGGTAACTACTCTCTTATCGAGCCGAATATGCCGGCCATCATTCTTTATTACGCATCTCCGGTGGTGGATATCACTAATGATGTAAAGGCAAAATTAGGCATTAACTAACATTGAAAATAGGCGTATTTGACTCGGGTTATGGCGGTCTTACAATTCTGAAAGATATCAGAAACCGTCTTCCCCAATACGACTACCTGTATCTCGGCGACAATGCCCGAAATCCCTACGGGACACGTTCTTTCGAGATAGTATATGAATTTACTCTTCAAGCTGTAAAGGCACTCTTCGAAAGAGGGTGCCGGCTTGTTATTTTAGCATGCAACACAGCATCTGCCAAGGCTCTTAGAACTATTCAGCAAAACGACTTGCCAAAAATTGATTCCTCCAAAAGAGTATTGGGAGTCATACGGCCTACAGTGGAAATAATTCCCAAACTGACCTCCTCTAAGCATATCGGAATCTTGGGAACTCCGGGAACAGTAAAGAGTAATTCTTATGCTCTTGAAATAGAAAAAATAGCGCCGGAGATGACTCTGACTCAACATGCTTGCCCTATGTGGGTGCCTTTAGTAGAAAATAATGAGTTTGATTCCGAGGGGGCAGATTATTTTGTGGAAAAAGAGTTAAGATCGCTGATGAGTGCTGATCCTAAGATCGACACTATAATTCTCGGATGCACTCACTATCCCTTACTTCTCCCAAAAATCAAAAAGTATATCCCTGACCATATAAATGTCGTGTGTCAAGGGCCGATCGTTGCTGAAAGTCTTGCTGATTATCTGAGACGTCATCCTGAAATTGAATCAAATCTCACAAAAGGAGGAAGTGTGACTTACCTTACTACTGAGCATACAGAAAAGTTTGATTCTTTAGCATCAGTATTTCTTGAAAGTTCTATAAATTCCGACACTATCTCACTGGCACATTGAAAAGGGAGTTAAATTTAGGTGATATAGAAGGACTACCAACGCAAGATGCCATAAAGGCGTTGGATGAATTTATAGAACGTTTCCCCACATCAGAGGATGCCTACCTGATGAGAGGTAAAAAATATTGGAGTTTGGGGAAACGTAAAGAGGCTATTAATGATTATTTAGCAGCCCTAAATATTAATCCGGAAGGTAAGGGTAAAGTGCTGCTAAATTATGCAGAATCTATTCTGAATTATTATAGCAAGGATCTTCTTAATCCTTGACGAGCATCTCTTGTGATAGATATATGTATAATGAACCCAATACCGTTTTGACAGGCGGCTACCTGTCAGAGAACATCAGGTATAGCATCTCTGTGACTTCAATGTGTTTCCCAGGGAAACAACATTCTTGATGAATGTTCAGCAGTGATAACGTTCCTTTGAGAGATGTTGGCATAATGTTTTGAAAAAGATTCGAAATTTCTGATTTTTTCAGCATAAAGCATAAGAGGTCTCTCTTCTCCCCATCCTTGATGATAATTGCGTATATGAATCATTACGAGTCCATGCACATCTTTCATTGCAAATCTTAATTCGCTGATTAATTGACTCATGGTGGCGACTTTTTCAGTGACATAATTAAATATGGTACGTCCGTTACGTGTTACCCGAGCAAAAATCTTGTCGCCTAAAATTATGGTTTTCTGTCTGTTCATAATATTATTATTTAAAAAAGGTGAAATAACAATTGTTTTATAAATACATTGCGAAATTAGGGTCTAAGTGTGCCAACAAATTGCAGACCTAAGTTAAATAAATATAAAACGTTAAAATTGCAGCTTAATTAAGGGGCGTATCGATTCAAAAACGGTAAATTTGCAGAGTCAACCGGGTAAGCCCCTATGCAATGTATATGGGCGCCACTTTTTCCGGAAGGAATAATAATTTGTAAGGCTGCAGGAATGGTGGAATGGTAGACACGAAGGACTTAAAATCCTTTGGCCTTTACCGGCTGTGTGGGTTCGAGTCCCACTTCCTGTACAAAGAATGGCTGATAACAACATTGTTATCAGCCATTTACATTTTCTTGTGTAGTTAAAGGGTAGCCAAAGATAGGATCAATGTAAATACTTTCTTACATTTGGTTGTAATATAATTCCAGTTCTTGGCTTCGATCTTTTCCTTCGGTTGGAGTATACAGCCCATTCCCCACAGTTCATCCATAATTAATCCATAACCCCGGTAATTCTTTATCTCCACTTCTAAATCAATAATCAACTAATAAGCAACTTTCATCCCTTTGTCTGAAATAATAAATTGTCCTCAGATTCTCGAAATCACTTTGACTATTTTCTTCTAAAACTATAAAGAATATCTTTTTCGGAAATTTTTATATATCAGTAAATATGGTATATAAATATGTAATTTTGGTAATATGGGGAAAATCTGAATAATGTAATTTTGTAGTTGAACTCAAAATAAAGTCAATTTTAGTTCAATAAGAAAAGAATCAATTACTTAAAATCAATCATATTATGAAAACGATATTTATTACGGGTGCATCTTCCGGAATAGGTAAAGAGACGGCCAAATTGTTTTCTTCAAGAGGCTGGCAGGTAATTGCAACCATGAGAAATCCTGAAAGAGGAAAAGACTTGGCTGAATTGCCAAATGTAGTGATAATGAAACTTGACATCTCTAAACCGGAAGAAATCAGACAGACATGTAAAGAAGCATTAGAGAAATATGACATCGACATTTTATTCAACAATGCAGGATATGGAATAATGGGAGCATTGGAAAGAATCCCTGAAGATGTGATGAGAGAACTGTTCGATACAGATGTAATAGGAACAATGCTTGTTACTCAGGAATTTATTCCTCACTTCAAAAAACGTAGAAACGGGGGTATTCTGACAACGACTTCTCTTGCCGGGATAATTGCTTTGCCGAGAGACGGAGTATATGGAGCTGCAAAAAGAGCCCAGGAAAGTATGGTTGAGACTCTTTATTATGAATTGAAACCTTTCGGAGTTTTCTCAAAAGCCATGATACCCGGTGGGACAAAGACGAATTTCCAAACTCCTTTTAACGATAGAACCGGTTATGAGACTCCTGCAGAAAACCAAAGAAAATATCTTCTTGCAGGAAATGAAGAATTCCCTGGGCCGGAGGAAGCTGCCGAAGTTGTTTGGACAGCAGTAAATGATGGAAAAGATCAAGTCAGATATTGCACGGATTCTGTTTGTCAGAAACTATATGACCAGTATATTGAAATGGGGTTCGAAAATTTCAAGGAATGGTTCTACAAGAAAGTTTTTGAAGGTAAAACTGAGTAAATTTTGCATTTTTCGGAAAAATGTGTCATACTTGCCGTATTTTTTGAAACAGTTTTTATTTTGAGGCTTATTAATTTTGCATCAGAGTAATTAAACTTAAAATTTAAAGATATGAAATACGTAAAACTTGGAAATTCAGGCGTAGATGTATCACGCATCTGTCTCGGTATGATGAGTTTCGGTGCTC
>JAFLTQ010000040.1 GCA_022510385.1 Muribaculaceae bacterium
TACTGCTTGAAGTGGAAAGAGCCGTTCTCGGCTGGGTAAAAAGTTTGTTGGCATATTCGGTCATATTTCCGGACATATCCACCATTTCTTTTGATGTTTGAAGAAACATCTTCTCACGGCTTGTTGGAGTCGCCTTGCGGGTGTTCTTTTGGAATATCAGTAAGTCGGAGCCTACCTCTATGCCACCGGTATTGAGGAAAAGGTTGTCGGAAAGCCTTAATGCTGTTATAAGGTTGGCATTGTTAATAAGATACTCTCGGACAAACTTGTTTCCGGAAGTATCAGCTATGCCTCTAGTAGTGATGAACGACAACAGACCTCCCTCGTTAAGAAGCTCCATTGACTTGATAAAAAAGTAATTGTGAATGGTCTTTGTTGACTGCTCATAGATACCACCTTTCTTCCACATTTCGGAGTCAAAGACACGGAAATTGCCAAAAGGAATGTTGGAAGCAATCACATCAAAAGTCTTGTGGGTCAAGTCTTGGCTTGAAATTGTCTCAAAACCGCCAATAACGGTTTCGGTATCTTCATTGAGCAAAGAGAGGATAAGTCCGGTCAGGGGGTCTTTCTCAAAGGCATAGGTTTGGGTTTCAGGCATAGCCACAGGCAAAAAACCTCCTGTTCCGGCACTCGGTTCCAGTAAAGACCTCATGAATATGCCGTTTCTTTTGAAAAGGGATTGTATCTCATTGGCTATGGTGTCAATGACATATTCAGGGGTATAAAAAGCGGTCAGCACCGAAGCCTTAATGCCCTCGATAACTTCTTTTCGTTGATGTTCGGTAAAATTGGGATAGGTGGAGACAAGGTTTTCAAGCCTTTTAATCTGTACTGCCATTTCTCCGGAAATAGTTCTCTCACTACCCAATTCAAGGATTTCCTTTATTCCACCGAAACCCGTATAAAGGGATAGGGTCTCTTTTTCGGTCGGTGTGGCTTTCCGTTTCTCCAGACGGACAGCCATTGCCGTTTCTATCGCATTTACATTGGCGATAAGTGATTTCAATTTGTCGTAACTCATATATTTAACCTTTCTGAACTCTGTTCGTTTCCCCTTTCTTCGGTCTGATTTGCGACCGCTGGGAAAATCGTTTTTCTGCATTCAGAAGGTTGCCGGCTCAATGATGCCAAGGCCGGGACGTGAAATACGCTCGAACCTGTGAGAGGAAGATTTCATGGATCCGAAGCCGAAGGCGGCATTGGTAATCATCAGAGACGGCGAATTACCTTCGCAGAAAAATGATTACCCGGATAAGGTCGCCCGGAAAAAGAAGTATATACTTTACTATAATGGATATTGATTTCAATGTAATAATTCATATGACGGTCGTCACTATCGATTCGATTTATGAATTATGTTAATAATAAAAGAAGTGGAATTTCAGATGTTAGAACATGTTTTCTAAAAGGAGGCGAGCAAATATAAAGTATCAGGTTTACTTTTTATTATTATGCACTTTCAAATTATTTATAGTTATATAAACAATACTATTATAACAAGTGTTATACTTTTATAACTTTTAATTTCAAACATAATAGACTAACACTAATGAAATACGAAGAAGAACGACCTCTTAATCTCACAGACGAGCAACAGAAGGAGATAGTTCGGCAATATGAACTCCTTCTTACAGATCCTCTTACGAAACGTGAACACGATGATAAAGAATATACAAGCCGTAATCCCTTTCAAAGAGACTATTCAAGGATTTTATATTCACCCTCATTTAGAAGATTGCAAGGCAAGATGCAAATTGTCGGAATAAAGTCTTCCTCATTTTTCCGCAACAGATTAACTCATAGTCTGGAAGTTTCTCAAATAGCTACCAGCATCGCAAGGCTGCTTTCAATTTCATGTGATATAAAATATTTTAAGGGAGAAAAGAATCGGATGTATGTCGATGATATGCATCTAATAGAAGCAGCTGCCCTAGCACACGACATTGGGCACCCGGCATTTGGACATAAGGGAGAAAGAGTATTAAATGAATTGGACAAATTAAATAATATCCATTTTGAAGGGAATGCTCACAATTTCCGAATTCTTCGGAAACTTGAGAAGAAAGAGCCCAAGATCTCGGGACTTAATCTAACTTATCGAACTCTACTTGCCATTAATAAATATATTGTCTGTGAGGGTCAAGGTATCAAAAAATTTATGTTTAAAGATGACTATGATAGCTTACAGAAAATAAGAAAAGAGATTGAAGGCTTGGATAATAACCGTACTTTGGATGTGCAGATTATTGAACTTTCTGATGACATTGCCTATGCAGTACATGATTTAGAAGACGGCTTAATGCTTAGAAATTTCACAATAGATGAAATTTTATTCGGATTACAGAAAAAATCACCGGATAGCTATAATCAGTTTTTAGACATTGTGGAAAAGGTTAAAGAGTATTCTCTTGAAGAGAAAGTAAAGAATATTCAAGAATATTCTAAAATTTTCAGAATGCGTTTGACTTCTCAACTAACACATAATTTTATAAATGACATCACAATAAGCGAAGTGAATTTTAAGGAAGCCGAAATCCATGGTACCTCTTCTGGTGTTATGGAATTGAGTCTCGAAAAATATAAAAGCCTTCTGAGCAATCTTAAAGATGTAGTTTTTGAATGTACAACGCGTAGAAATGAAGTATACTTGTATGAACTGCGAGGTGAAATTGTATTGAAGAATCTATATTACATCTACACAGAACTTAATACCAATGAAGATGGGAAGCTTATGCCTCCATATTACCGCCCTGGAACAAAATATAAGGATATTAAAAAAGATGATAAAAATGGGATTAATGATTACTTTAAAGAACTATCACAGAATGCTATTGATTATATTGCCGGCATGATGGACGCTTTTGCAATTGAAGAGTTTGAACGCCTCACCAGTAAAAAGTTCAATGATATCAATATTCAAGACCTTGAAGAAATTAACCGGAAACTAGAAGATAGAAATCAAAAGGAAAAAAAATAAAATCTATTTTAAAACTAATGAATAGATAAGATAATCGTTTTGTGTTCTTAATATAATTGTAAAGATATTTTTAAGTTCTACCTAATTCAACTGTAGATATGAATAAACTACATTATATACAGCCAAATTTAAAAAAGTTTAATAATATTGATGACCTCCTTAAAAATAATGTCGACTCTTATTCTTATTACTTTAATAATGAAAAAATAAACCTTAATGATCTCTTGGAGTATAATTATCTGTGTGTTGTAGGAGAACCGGGAATTGGCAAGAGCACACTACTGAGAGAATTAGAAGCAAGAGTTGAGAACAACTCTTATTTTATTACGGCTTCTGCTCTTAATGCTGACCACATACCAAAAGAATTTAGTTGCATTATTATAGACGCTTTAGATGAAGTACCCGTAAATCACTTCTTTATCAAACTTCAAGAAATCAATAGGATAAAAGAAATGTATCCGCAGGCTAAAATTATATTTTCTTGCCGAAAACATTATATAGCTACATTCGCCAATCAATTTTCCACTAATAAAGATCTATCATACATTGAGTTATGCAGATTAAACAGTAAAGATGTAGAAGATGCCATTTATTTATGTTCCGCAGCGATAAAAGAAAGTATAAACAAGAGTCCAAAATTAAAAGAATTGATAACCATTCCGCGATATCTCACTTTTCTTTTAGATTTTGAAAGCGAAACCGGAGATTGCACAAATGTTGGAGACCTATTTGAATATATGATTAATAGTGCAATAAAAAATGCAGTTGAAAATAAAGATAAGGAAAATACTTCTATTTTAATAAAACGTAGTTTGGAGAAAGTTGCGTTAATAATGGAAATGTGTGGAAGGGATTCTATCTTAAAGGATGAACTTTATACCATACTAGACGGATTAAAGGGCAATATGGCTCAAATGCTTTTGGCAAATTTTGACTTGATTTTCTTTCAAAGTCGAATTATGAAAGAGACTAATGGGTTATTACAGTTTGAGAATACTGAGCTACAGGAATATCTTGCAGCAAAAGAACTATCTAGACAGGGCAATATTGAAAGTTTTATATACGATGTTGCAGTTAACAAAGAACTTAAACATATGTATCCTAACTGGTTTGATGTCCTTCCTCATATTTCCTATTCTCCTGAAGGAGTGAAAACTTTAATTAGTATAATTAAATTAATTATTGGGTATGAAACATTTCTTGAAAATAGTTCATTTGAATCGCTTTTAAGATATATTGATCCTACTCTCTTTACATTACAAGACAAGGAAGAGCTTTTTTCTTTACTTCTTGAACATTATCTAAGTGTACCGTCTTACATAGGTTGGAATAGTAATATATACCATTTAATTAATCAATGCTTTACATTAAGCTGTTCAAAAAAATTAACCCTACCATATCAATCACTAACATATATTCAGTTACAGAATATTCTAACAATATTGGAAGCAATCACAGAAGATAAGGAACTGGATTATGAAGTTCGAGAGCATTGGAAAAATGCGGCTGATTTTTTTATGTCAAAAGCTGATGATGAACATAAGTTGATAGCATTAGGAATATATGGGATTATTAAAGAAAAGAATAGTTTAACTGCTATATCAAAAAAATTTAAAAATTTTAGTGAATGTTTAAAAGAGAAATATTGTGATGTGACGAGTCGAAATCTTTTGTTTGACAAAGATATTATTGATTGTTGGTTAGAAGCTTGTTTCTTCGGTAATCCTCATGCGATTCAAGCTATATTGAATATAAAAGACCTTAATTTTTTGACTTATGCCTATGACAATATTATCAAGGCAAACAAGTTGGATTCATTTTTTAACCCACGCGGATCATATATCGTATTTTTTGATTTGTTACTACCAGCACAGTATGAACTTTTGCAGGAAGGATCTGAAAATTTAAAATTAATATATTTGAAAGTAATTGCTGGTTATATAAACCATCAATCTTACCATAGTGATAAGTGTTTACAAGAATTAATTAGAAAAATATTATTGGATAAAGTTATAGGGGAAAAGTTCGTAAAATTAATTAACCCCCGTTATATTCTTCAATCCTTATTGAGGGGATTTGATTCTGAATTAATTGACAGTGCGCTCATACATTGTGTTGACGAACTATTGCAACAATGTGGATTCGAAGATTGGATGATTGAGGACATTCTTCGAAATTTAACTTATCGAATATATACAGATAAAAATAAAAAAGAAAGTATCAACGATTACATAAATCGTTATAGTGAAACATTTAAAAAATGGGAGCAAAACGCTACAATATTAAGACAAGATAGGGAAACGACTAGGCTAAACAAAGCATACGAAACACTATCAAATAAAGAGGCAACGGCTCATGAAAAATATATCTCCTCTGAACTTTTAGCCACACATATCGATTTTCTCCTAACTTTGCCCGAAATTAAGCCTTTTATAGATACAATTTCTGCCTATTTAGAAGGAATCAACTTAGATACAGAGGGTATTAAGAAAACCAAATCCAACTCATTCAGCGTAACAATGCAAATAACTAAATTACCAATATTTGTATTAGCCCTCTATAATTTGGGACAAGAAAACATATTAAAACGACATAAAATGATTTTAGCAAAGACTTTGCCAATAGCCTCCTTGTTTCAGAATAGTAATTCTTGTGATGTTAAGAACGTTTACAAGGAAATAATAGGTGATCTTAGTGATGAACAAAAGAAAGAATTGAATAAATGGTGGAAAGCACGTAATGATGATTTTATAAATATTAGTCATAAAGATATCCTAATATGTATTACAGATTATAGAATAGACGCATTATCCTATAAACTTGAGGAATATATCCATACTTATATCAGGAACCCCGTTTTAGACAATTTCTCCGCCGCAAAAGATTCTTTGACTCTTATAGCCCATGGATATTGCAACTGGGACTTAAAGCAATTTGAGAAATTGTTCGATTCATTGAAAGATGAAGATGAGAATTATTATGGCGTAAATGAATTAAAACTTGACTGTAACGCCATAATGATCGAAAAATTTCAGAGTAAGGAAGCCATCAAGTGGCGTATAGAGTATTTAAAGACAAATATCTTTAAGTCAGTGAAGAATAATTCAGGACATTTTCGACCTGTTTCAGAAAGAGAAATAGAGGTCACAAGTTCCAATCCTTATATGTTTAGATGTTTTATGGGTATCTCGAACAACTTTTATTTGAATACACAATTAAATAACCTATTTGAGTTTGGACTATCTCTTAGTAAGACTATGGAAACGAGAGAATACTCCAATTACCTGTTAAGACAGATTTGTTTATTTTTTATTAACACCGGCACTATTGCTAACTTGCAACTGTTAAGAAAGAAGATATACAAGATTTGTGGAGAGCAAGTACCTTTCTATGTTTCCAGTCTTATGAATGAGGCCGAACTTAAATTCATGAATCAAAGAATCGTACCGGTTACAAAAGCTCTTCACCAATACAATAAAAGTTTAGAACAATCATATCTTGAGATACGAAATGATGGGGATCTATGTAGATATTTTGATAATATCTTTTATGAAGTACAGCGCGAAATTCAGGATGTTGGCATTTATTCTTTATTTGAGACAAAAGATATTAATGAAGATTTTATTCAGAGGGAATTAAAGAATACGATTATTAATGTAGGATTAAAAATGGGACTTGAGTTACGCTTAGACCGAGAAGTAACTCTTCAGGATAACAAACGGACTGACATTTTGCTTTGGCATGGTATGTGTAGTCCCATCTTGATAGAAATAAAACTCCTAAATAATTCTGAGATTCAATTAGATAGTAAGCGGAAACAATATAAAAAAAAATTCTGTCAGTATATAGAGGCAACTCGGCCTTGTATGTCAGTTTATTGGGTGTTCAATGTTAATAAACCAAATAGCATTATTGCTAAATATAAGAAATTAGAAACTGAATATTCAACTCTTCCTCAAACGCGAGTTGTATTTACGGACTGTAAATGTAGCAGTAAAAATGAAGCCGATAGGACAAAGAAACAAGATCCAAAAATAATTAAAGAAAACAAAGCTTCAAATCATAAATTAAATAAACTTAAAACTAAAACTTAAGATTCATTAATAGAATTTCCTTGGTCTTTAAAAAATTACTCCATCAAAAAAATTAACATTTAGTATCCAATATTAAACTACTAAAAAGTTTAAATGGAAATGCCGTCGGCAGACCGGATTTGAAAAAGAGGCGTATCAGTCAATGAGACATCAACGGCTCTCCAAACTATGAAAGGAACTATATCTTTTATGCCGACATTCGGCTTGTTATCTGGTGCATATTATCTCTCATAAGGTTCAAAATCCTTTCGTGATATTCCGTGTTCTGATTGTGTCTTCCACGGCACTGAACAATCTGCATCGTTTCAAGTGAAACCTCGATTGTCTCTACCGGTTTGTTGTCAATCTCTGCTGATAGGATAAGGGATTTGGGTTTGTTGTAATATTTATTGGTTGCCACACAATGATGTAAAATCGCCCCAATATCATAGAAAGACTTGACGT
>JAFLTQ010000041.1 GCA_022510385.1 Muribaculaceae bacterium
TAGAGCATCTGACTACGGATCAGAAGGTTACAGGTTTGAATCCTGTAGGAATCACAAAATGAATCCACCGTAAGGTGGATTTTTTGTTTCCCTATATTTCTGTCTTTCAAAATCATACAATTTATATTATTGCTGCCCGATAAAATGACTACTTTTGCCCATGTTGATTTTGTGTTTTGACCAAACCAAAATTAACAAAAGGGGCTTAATCCTTTATCGGGAATCAGCCCTAAATTTTTCAATCCTCAAAAAGTTTTATCGGACAGCAATAAAAGAAAGTAAAGATTTGTGTGAGAAATTAGAGGATCTTGAAAATCTTATGTTTAAGATATTCTCAGAAATCACCAATAATAATCGGATTCACGGAAATAGTGAAGATATCTATGCTGAAATAATGAATATGAATAAATCAGACAAAATGTTGCAATCATAATCAGATATTGATTATCTTTGCAATAAAATGTCGTCTATGTCAATAGCAGAGTGGATTGAAAAACGAGAAATTGAGGGTTTCCCAACCTTCTCATATGATGAAGTCAGGGATAATTTCCCGACTCTAAATAAAAGTTCGGTTACCAATGAATTATGCCGACTTAATAAGAAAAAGAGGATCCAGTCAGTCCATAAGGGATTTTATACCGCCGTTCCACTTTCTTTTAAAGAAAAGGGAATTGTCCCCCCATACAATTATATAGGACAGCTGATGCGTCATCTAAACAGACCCTACTATATAAGTTTGCTCAGTGCCGGTGTCCTAAACGGAGCAGCTCATCAGCGACCACAGAGAATGTCTGTCACAACAATTTTGCCAAGAATTTCCCTCTCAAAAGATTATAATCCCAGTCTGGTGTGGAATTACAGAAAGGAGATTCCAAATGAATTCTTGTTGGAAACAAATTCAGACACCGGGATTATCTTATATTCCAATCCGGAGTTAACCGCTATTGATTTAGTTCAGTATAATAATCAGATTGGCGGTTTATCCGTTGCGAGCACAATCATAGAGGAATTATCGGAAAAACTCAATTTTGAAAAGTATGACGAAAAGATTATAAAGATAACTACCTTCCCGACTCTTCAAAGGTTAGGATATATTCTTGAAGAGGTATTGGATAAACCAGAATTGGCCGGTTCTTTATATAAGATACTTCAATCTGATATAAAAAAGTTAAAGTATAGACCTTTGTCGACAGAAAAGTCTTCTGATTGTTCGGTTAAAAATGCAAAATGGGAAATATTAGTTAATAAGGAAATAGAAATAGACGAATGGTAATTAAGTCAGCCATACAACAATGGAGGCAAAATGCTCCATGGAACGATGAAGCCCAGGTAGAACAAGACCTTATCATATCACGTGCTTTAGTGGCAATCTTTAGTGATGAGTTTTTGGCATCTCAATTAGCGTTCCGAGGTGGAACGGCCTTACATAAGCTTCACCTCCAGCCCCAGGCAAGGTATAGCGAGGACATTGATTTGGTTCAGATTAATCCCGGTCCGATAAAACCGATTATGTATAGGCTTGGAGAAGTTCTTAGTTTTATACCAGACAGAGTTACGAAACAGAAACGGTATAACAACACTATGCTATTCAGGATGATGTCTGAGGGTTCGCCATCTGTACCTTTAAGATTGAAAATAGAGATAAATTGTTTTGAACATTTCAATGAAATGGGATTGGTAAAACATCCTTTCTCAATGGATAATCAATGGTTCTCCGGTTCTTGCGATATTACAACATATCATTTGGAAGAATTGGTTGGAACCAAGCTGCGTGCATTGTATCAGAGAAAAAAAGGGAGGGACATGCTTGACTTATACCTTGTGCTTACACAAACAGATTTAAATTTAGACAGGGTAATATCTTGCTATAAAAAGTATATGGAATTTGTCGTTGAAAAGTCACCGACTTATAAGCAATTTATTCTAAACATGGAGGAAAAGATGACGGATTCTGAATTTTTGAATGATTATAAATTATTGTTGAGGCCTGGTATTGAATATGATCCACACAGTGCTTATGATTTAGTTAAAAGTAAAATAATAGATAGATTATTATAGTGATGATATACAAATTCGGCAATAAATCAAGTTTACTGCCGAATTTATATTTTGCGGTCTCTCCATATTTATTTTTTGGGTTTGGGGATTTCTCCGTTCTTCTTCTCCCATTTCTCAATATAAGTTTTAAGGCATCGTCAACAACGTCTTTAAGATTAGATTATATCCTGACGATTTTAAAAAGTTTTCCGAGTTTTTGGGCATAAGCAATGGTAAATTTTGTTCCGGGGGTTGTGCCAGCGATAGCGTCAGTTGATGTGCCCGAGGGTAAAGTACCTTCGCACTAATAAATAACCGACTCAAAGCCGATCAATAAAAAGATAACAATAGGGTTTTATAATTATGAGAGGAGGGTGTCTCATCGTTTTTTGACACACATCCATTTTATTTTATTTGAAGGAGATTTCAGATTCCTAAAACTATTGCCGGGTCAATATTTAACTTGATGCTTAGCTCTCTACCTATTTTTAGAGAAGGCTCACTTTTGCCATTCAAAATCTCGCTGACCCTTGCATTGCTTAATCCCAACATTTCTGCCAATTTCTTTTGTGTCAGACCCATTTCATAAAGACGTAGTTTTATTACGTCAATTAGTGTTGGTTTTCCAATTGGATAATAGATTTCTTCATATTCTTCAACCATATCTGAAATCATATCCAGTTCCAAATAGTTTTTATCATCGGTTGGAGTATTATCATTAACTAATGGTAATAATTCTTCTATTCTTTGAAGAGCTGCTTTATAGGCAGCCTCACTTTTTATCTGTGCCATAATTATATATTTTTAATGTCTTGAATTTTATCCCACTAATTTACTTTTAGCGATTATCCTCATTAATATAAGCTTCTTAATTTACACAAAAGTAGTCAATGTTTTAGAAATAACAAAATATTTTCACTAAATCTTAAAAATTGAGCAACTCAATGGATATTATTGTTTAAAATTCTAAAATATTAATATATAAATATTTAAGAGGTTAGAACATTGCTTTTGTTATCTATAGAAAATCACAAATAGAAATAATAATTCACGCGAAAATATCTTTTTTCATAAGTTGGTTTAGGTCTTGTTTTGGTTTTTTACCTTTTTTGATTATCTGATAATTAGGGAAATATCTTTAATTTTGTAAGGTGCAACAGGTAAAATTCGACATTCGGGATTATATCGCCATAGTTGCAGTCATAATTGTATTGATTATGACTGTTCTTGATGTCTCATTGATGAATGTGGCATTACCCATTATTGCAGATGATTTTGGTATAAGCGAATCAATTTCCGTTTGGTTGGTTACCATTTATCAATTGGTCATCGTAATGTTATTGCTGCCATTCTCCTCTATAGGGGATCAATATGGATATAAAAAAGTTTTCATTTCAGGGGTAACAGTCTTTACCATAGGATCCGCGTTTTGTTCTTTCTCTTCAGGATTTATAATGTTACTACTGGCCCGGGGTTTACAAGCGGTGGGAGCGGCAGGGATTATGAGTGTCAATATAGCACTGATAAGAACTATCTATCCCCGCCATATACTTCCAAG
This sequence comes from Muribaculaceae bacterium, assembly GCA_022510385.1. Taxonomy (GTDB): domain Bacteria; phylum Bacteroidota; class Bacteroidia; order Bacteroidales; family Muribaculaceae; genus Lepagella. Next base: position 3,596 of record JAFLTQ010000041.1, read on the forward strand.
GGGACTTGCTCTGAATGCCATGTGCATAGCCGTTGCAACGGCAGCCGGTCCCAGTTTGGCGGGTTGGATTATTTCCATATCTTCCTGGCACTGGTTGTTCCTTATCAACATACCGTTAGGGATTTCAGCTTTTATTATAGGGCTAAGGACTTTGCCCGGAAATCCGGTAAAATATGATGTAAGAAAAATTGATTTATGGGGCTCTTTAATGAACATATTATTCTTCGGGGCTCTCTTTTATTCCTTAGGTAATATCACAAGGACCGGAGATATTGTAATAAGCAGTATCATTTTTGTATTTTCAATTTTAGTTGGAGTTATCTATGTGAAACGACAATTAAAAAGTGAAAAACCGATGTTGCCGGTAGATCTCTTCAAAATCCGTTTATATACCTTGAGTATTGGAACATCAGTTTCTTCCTTTATTGCTCAAAACCTGATAATGATATCGTTGCCGTTTCTTCTGTTGACAGAACTTCATTTTTCCGAACTTTCCACCGGTTTGATAATGACTCCTTGGCCTGTGGCAACAATGATAATCTCACCCATCGCAGCAAGACTTATTGATAAATTGAACCCGGCATTCGTGGCAGCGACAGGAATGTTGATTTTTAGCTTAGGATTGATATTGTTATTGACGATATCGGATGATATATCAATGGGAGGACTTATATGGAGGATGGCTATATGTGGTGTTGGATTCGGATTTTTTCAAACACCTAATAATGTTGTTATGGTAATGGCAACACCTGTGGAGAGAACCGGTGCAGCCGGAGGCATGCAAGGTACGGCAAGACTTACAGGGCAGACTATGGGATCCACGTTGGTGACGATAATATTTTCCAGCGTTGTAGCAATAATGGCTTCGGTAAAAATTTGTATGGGTATATCCTTGGGATTTGCTTGTCTTGCTTGTTTTTTCAGTCTTGACAGAGGGTTACAAATCAGAAAGAAGAGAATTAATCTGTAAGAGAAAGGTGATATCTGATTAAATAAAAAATGCTATTAACTGAATTTTTCACTTTCTACAGTCATAATTGAAGGTAAAGCTTGTTGAATTAGGATCATTCCAAAGCTCAATCTCAGAGATAATAAATGGCTTATTACATTTTTTTATAAATTTGCAGTATGAGTATGCAGCCACCAATTGAGATTAGAAAAAGCCGTATAGGGGATATTCCGGATATTCTCAGAATTTTTTCTGCTGCACGGCAATATATGAGGATAAACAACAATCATAGCCAATGGAGTGACCATTATCCTGACAAATCCGATGTTTTAAATGATATATCTCAAGGTGTCAGTTATGTAGGAATTGATTCCGAGGGAGATATAGTAATGACTTTTGCTTTTATCAAAGGAGAAGACCCTACATATAAGATAATTTATGAAGGCAACTGGTTGAATGAAGATGAATATGGAACGATTCATCGTATTGCCTCTAATGGAAAAATAAGAGGCGTATTGGAAGCGGCATGTAATTTCGGGTTTCAGAAAGTGCAAAATATTCGTATTGACACCCATGAAGATAATATTCCAATGCTTAGAGCCCTTCATCACTTAGGGTTCGTGAGATGTGGCATAATAATCTGCCGTGACGGATCTCCCAGAATAGCATTCCAAAAAATTAAAGATAAAATGGAAAATAAATTTTACATCCTTTCAGAACTATTGAAACAAGACAGGAGTTACAGAAGGTTTGACGAGAATATCAAGATTGATAAAGACACTCTTAAGAAATTGGTGGTATTGACCCGATATTGTTCTTCGGGAAGGAATCTGCAACCATTGAAATATTTTTTGGCGTGTGATGAAGAAAAATGTGAGCAAATCTTTCCGTTATTAAAATGGGCAGGTTATCTCGAGGATTGGGATGGACCGGTAAAGGGGGAAAGACCCACCGCATACCTCATCCAATGTCTTGATACTAATATTACAAAAAATTACCTTTGTGACGATGGTCTTCAATTGCAGGCAATCACTTTGGGCGCCACAGCTTTAGGATTAGGATGCTGTATTATCAAATCATTTAATGTAGTAAAACTAAAAGAAATTTTAAGATTGGAAGAGCATCTTTCTCCTCTATATGTATTGGCAATAGGAAAACCTGTAGAAGAGGTCGTAATTGAGGATATGAAAGAGGTGGGCGAAGAGAATATAAAATATTACCGCACGCTCGATAAAGTTCATCATGTTCCTAAAAGATCATTAGAAGAATTGCTTATTAACAAGTGATATGGAAGAAGTATTATCTTTTTTGAAACAATTGAGTCTTAATAATAACAGGGAATGGTTTGAGAAAAACAGGGGCCGATATTTAACGGTCAAAGATTACATAGAAACCCTGACGCAGGAATTGATAAACGGCATCTCTGAATATGAGGACAATTCCAAATATCTTACACCCAAAGACTGCACCTATAGAATTTATCGGGATACCCGTTTTTCAATGGATAAATCTCCCTATAAGACGCATATAGGAATATTTATCAATCCCCCATATGGAAAAAAGAGTTTCAGGATGGGATATTATTTACATCTTGAACCGGGACAATGCGCAATAGGAGTGGGGAATGTTTGTCTTCCTCCCAAATTAATTACCGGCATCAGGGAATCCATAAGAGATAATCTGGAAGAATATTTGGAGATTATAGGTAATCCTATGTTCAAAAAATTTTTCAAAACGATAGGAGAAAATCCTGTAAAGACAGCTCCTAAAGGATTCTCTAAAGACTGGGAGCATATAGATTTGGTGAGGCCAAAAGATTATTATACATCCCATTCATTGAAGACTAACGAAGTGGTGTCAAAGAATTTTCCTAAGAGAGCTATAGAAATCTTCAAAACAGGCAAACCGTGGATGGATTTCATCAACTTCACCATTGAAGAAATTGGAGAAGTGGATTATTAAAACATCCTTCCCCCCCCCCGTTTTTTCTCTTCCTGATTAGTGGTTTCAACTTCTGAGTAGTTGTTTCAACTTCCCATTCTTAGTCTGTATCTCCCATTTCCGGATATGCCCTGTATTTATATATCCGAACCCTTTCCCAAGAGGATTATTTTTTCTGACAGCTAATTTATACCGGCTAATTTATTTTAAATCCAACTTATAAAATAGCCAACAAAAATAAATAACACCCAATCTAAACCGATAAAAACGGATGTAAGATTGGGTGTTAAAACAATAAAAGCCTGATTATCAGGCTTTTAGTGGAGCATACGAGACTCGAACTCGTCACCTCTTGACTGCCAGTCAAACGCTCTA
>JAFLTQ010000042.1 GCA_022510385.1 Muribaculaceae bacterium
AACACCGCACGGACGGCACCGACGCTTTCGATACTCTATACATCGGCTGTGAGAAATTCCCGTACCGGGATACTTTTTCCCTCCCGATGTCTGGAGTTGTCTAAATATTATTTATAATTTTGTGTATTAATAATTTTTTCAAAATCGTGATTCCCTAATTATGTTAGCCTCATATAAACGTCATTTTTTTCTATGTTCTAAATTGCCCGGTATTCATTTTTGTCAAATAAATTTGGGGATTAGTGACGTGTCTTAAAAAATAAATTTAGGGATTAGTGCCATTTTAACTCCTAAAAATTTGGGGATTAGTGCCAAATATATTATCTTTGTCCCAAATTATTAATAAGATATGATTTTCAAAAGAAAACTTTATTCAGATATGCTGCTGTGGAAGCAGCAAAGCAATGGCTCTTCTGCTTTGCTAATAAAAGGAGCCAGGCGTGTTGGAAAGTCAACGCTCGCGAGGCAATTTGCTGAAAATGAATATGAGTCTTCTATAATAATTGATTTTGCAAAAAGTACCAAAGAGGTACGGTCGCTATTTGATGATATTTCAGACCTTGACTATATATTCATGCGTCTGCAAATGATATATAAAACCGACCTGAAAGAAAGAAAATCTGTAATCATTTTTGATGAGGTACAGAAATGTCCAAATGCACGTCAAGCAATCAAATATCTCGTAGAAGACGGCCGCTTTGATTATATAGAAACCGGTTCCCTGCTTTCCATACGGAAGAATGTGGAAGGTATAATCATTCCCAGTGAAGAAGAAGAACTGATCCTCAATCCGCTGGATTATGAAGAATTTTTATGGGCTTTGGGAGACGAAGTATCCATCCCCAACCTCAAAGCTTTTTTTGAGAAAAAAAGAGGACTTGGCGATGAAGCCAACAGAAGCCTGATGCGCCAGTTCAGATTATACATGCTTATAGGCGGTATGCCACAAGCAATCAAGACATATCTTGAAACAAACAACATGGGAAGGGTTGACACCGTTAAAAGGCAAATTATTCGGTTATATGAAAAGGATTTTATGAAGATTGACCCTTCGGGAAATGCATCCCGACTTTTTCATGCCATTCCTTCCGAATTAACAAGAAACGCATCACGTTATACTGTAAAGGCGGCAACCGATGGGGGACGGCAGTCACGATTGACAGAAATCATTTCTGAGATGGAAGATTCGATGGTTGTAAATCTGGCCTACCATGCCAACGATCCTAACGTGGGAATGGCTCTGCATAGGGATTCAGACAGATACAAAATGTTTTTATGTGACACAGGGCTTTTCGTCACCTTGGCTTTTTGGGATAAAAAATTCACCGACAACATCATTTATGAAAAACTTCTTTCCGATAAGTTAAGTGCCGACTTGGGCTATATTTATGAGAATGTAATAGCTCAGATACTAAAGGCAGCCGGACATGAACTTTATTACTATACATTTCCCTCGGAAACGAGCAACCATCTTTACGAGATTGATTTCCTGCTCTCAAACGGTGTGAAGATTCAACCGATTGAAGTAAAGTCATCAGGATATAAAACCCATAAATCTTTAGATATGTTCTGTGAAAAATTCTCTTCCCGTATCAATAATAAGTACATAATATATACTAAAGATTTAAGAAAAGTGGAAGACATATTATATCTACCTGTCTATATGTCGGTTTTTTTATGATTTTTTAATTATCTGACATGACGTTTGGATCTATAAAAATAAACCATCATCAATAATCCAATGAACATAATAAAAGGCTCTATATTTTTCTTTTTACTGGCATGGATTTCTCTTTTTGCCGTGTCCTGCAGTAAATCGGCTCAAAAACTCGAGACTGCCTCCCATCTTGTGAAGGAAAGGCCGGACAGCGCCTATGTGATATTACGCGATATCGATTATTATAGTCTTGATTCGGACTCCCTCAGGGCAAAATATATTTTGACAAGAGCTATTGCAAATACTCGGGTCGGACGCTCATTAATAACGGATACATTGTTAAATAATGCTGCTTCATATTACTTTTCGGTCGGCGACACTACTAACTGGGTGCTTTCTTCTCAGCTGATCGCGGATTATGAATATTCCCGAGGCAATGCGGACGGGGCCATCGAGCAACTTAAACTTATCAAGTCCAACATAAAGCATCCGGAACTTCTTTGGGACACATACATCAACCTTCTGAAAATGTCTCTTAACAATCAGGCTTACTCAGATGCTTATGAATATGCTGACTGGCTGCTGAATCACACGGATAAAGCGGATCAGAAACTAACATACTACACTGCCAAGGCCGCCTCCCAATATATGCAGGGTAACCACAGGAGAGCCGTAGAAATAATGGATAGCGTTATCTCCACGGGATTGCCTGAATCAGTGGAAAAATCAGTTTCCGATGAATTTTTCCTTGAATATGCGGAAATGCTTAATAATAACGGCCAATCTCAAAAAGCCATAGATATTTTATTATCAATTTATCCGGATGACAGCAAGTTAAATGATGAAGACAAGTTATATAAAAAACTTTCTTATGCTCTTTATCTCGCAAATTTGGGAGAGACACGTAAAGCTAACGAAGTTATAGATGGAATAAATCATACGGCAACCAAGGAATATTTTGAAATGTACTCTTCCATCGCCATGCTTAAAGCTGCTTTGCAGTACAAGGAAACCGGCAAGTTGCCAACTGAACTTATGCATGAGGTGTCTAAAAATATTGACTTCAATCATCGATTAGCTCAATATGACCGTCAAACTGCGATGGAGTCTGTTTTGGAATTAAGCGAGGATAACTATAATCTGACTTTGCAAAGGCAAAGGCTCTTGCTTATCCTGTCAGGAATTATCATAGCTCTATTAATTACCGGTATTTTTACTTATATTCTTTTGACCCGTCGCAAGCAAAAAATAATTGAAGCGGAGGAAAGAGCGGAGACACTTCAACAGATGTTGAAGGAATCACGCGTAGCAGAAAACAATACTGAAGATACGGTTGGTACAACCCGACTTAAATCCACACTGCTTAGTCATATAGGTATATTCAAAACATTTGCCGCATCCCCGAGTCAGCAAAGTAAGGAAGCTCTAAAGAAAATTTCAAATATCGGTAAAAACGGAAATGTTTCTGATTCTCTTGTAAACTGGACTGATTTTTTCTCACTCATTGATAATTTATATGAAGGCTTTTATTCGAAACTCATAAAGCTTTATCCGGAAACCTTCAATGATAAGGAACTCCAGATTATTGTTTTATTGAAGGCGGACTTTTCCACTAAAGAAATAAGTGTGCTTACCGAGCAATCCTCCGCTACAATTTATACCCGAAAATCGGTAATCCGAAAGAAACTCGGTGTGCCGGAAAACGGTGACATTATCAACTTAATTGACGAAAAATTCGTTTCTGTTTGAGGTCATTTAGAGACCATTTAGATTCCGAAGGGACCCATTTAGATTTTTAATATTAATTGGTTTTGATAGCCAGCGTGTTACACGTTGGCTATTTAGATTTTTTATTTGCTCGTTTAGTAGGTAAAAAGGCCATTCTGACGTTAATTTTGCAGAGACAAAAATATGGTTTTTTAACTGCGAAACTTAACTGTAAATTCTCTTAAAAATGAAGAAATCAAAATTAAAAATTTTCATACTGATATCTGCCTTCGGTTTTCTTCTTACCGCCTGTCTGGACGGAGAAATTGAAAAGAATAAAATCGAAAAGGCGACACGGGAATACATGGAACGCAACCTTGATGAATCGGAGTCATTTGATTTTGTCGGCTCATTCAACAGACATGATACAGTATTCATGGGTATTAAGAGGCCGTGCTCAGGAGTAATTTATAATATTATTTCTAAAGATACAGGAATTAAAAAACGACATATAGTGCAAATAATCTTTTCGGAAAACTATGAATCCGTTGCCTGTATTGATGAACTTGACTTTGACCCGATAGAGTAAGCTAAAGAAAAAGTGAATGAAACAGTAAAGGATAAATTAATAGAGAAATTAAAATATTAAATAATAATAGAAATGAAAAAGATATCAACTTTAATTATTACCCTATTGGCGATTTTCACAGCAAGTGCCCAGTCTGAAAACGACACGATTGCATATATGCTTGATGAAGTCGTCGTAAAGGTAAACCGATCTATGACCACAATGAAAGGCAACTCCCTTGTAACACGTATTTCGGGCACCTCACTCGAACACGCCGGTACCGCTAACGACGTACTAAAGCAGGTCCCGATGGTGATTGGAGACAATGGAAATTTTGAAGTATTCGGGAAAGGAAATCCTGCCATATATGTAAACGGACGTTTGATTCAAGATAACTCCGAACTTGAACAACTTAATTCCTCAAACATAAAGAATGTCGAGGTTGTAACGAATCCGGGAGCGAAATATGATGCTGCTGTTAAGGCGGTCATTCTCATCAACACCAAAGCACCGCAAGGCGATGGCTTCAGCGGTTTGCTGAGAGCCCAGGTCGGCGTTCAGAGATATCTTAGAACTATGGACCAGGCCAACTTAAAATATCGTAATCGAGGATTGGAAATATTTGCTAATTTCGGTTATTTAGGTGTAAAGGTAGAAGACTGGAATACCGTAAACTATATTACAAGAACTTCAACCATATGGAATCAACAGCTTGAGCAAAAATCCATAGGACACTCGCATGATTTTTACGGTAAGGCAGGTTTTTCATACATGTTTAATCAAAATCATTCAGTCGGTGCTTATTATTCCAATGGTTTCACGTTCCAAAACGCTGATTACACTGGTATTTCCACTGTCCTCTCAAATCAAAGTCTTTATGACAGAATAACAATGTCGGGGGAAACCGATAGTCGTGGACTCCCAAAACACCATGCTAACTTATATTACAACGGCTCCGTTTCAAAACTTGGCATTGACTTGAATATTGACTTTATGTGGCGTAAAAACCGCGAAAAGTCATCGAATGAAGAATTGAGTCAGGAGTTCCCTGATGAAAAAGTATCAAACAACACCATTTCCCATAGCAGACTTTTAGCAGAAAAACTCGTTTTTTCTTATCCCGTTTGGAAAGGTGCTGTTGAATTTGGAGAAGAATATACCAATTCAATGTTTTCATCTGATTATACCACTACCGCAGCTATTTTAAAAGGTGCTGACTCAAGAGTTGATGAAAATAATATAGCAGGTTTTATCTCCCTGACTCAAAGATTCGGTAACTGGAATGTAGCAGCTGGACTGAGATATGAACATGTAAATTTCAAGTATCTTGAAAACGGTCAGAAAAGAGATGATATGACCAGGACTTATAATAATTTCTTTCCTTCGGTTTCTGTTTCAACCACCCTGAACAAAGTTCAACTCGGGCTTAGTTATTCGATGAAAACTCAAAGGCCCTCATATTCCTCTCTTGATGGTAGTATATCCTACGTTAACAGATTCCTCCTCGAAAGTGGCAACCCATATTTACAGCCCGTTACTATCAACTCTGTTCAGGTTCAGGGAGCATGGCGCCGGTTCTTCGGTCAGATTTCGTACTCTTATTCGAAGAATCCGATAATGAATACATCTCTCCCATATGAGGAGGACGGGGAGATAAAACTTCTCACCAAAGAGAACTTTCCTCGTCTCCAAAATCTTGAAGTATTTGTAGGAGCCCAGTTTGAAGTGGGTATATGGCAACCAAAAGTAAACGTCGGGATAATTAAGCAATGGCTCACTGTAGATTACAATGGAGGAAAGCTCAAGCTTAACAATCCTCTCGGTCTTGTGCAATGGCAAAATGCAATTCATCTTCCGGCAGATATATGGCTCAATGTTGATCTACAGTGGATGAGTCGTGGAAATGGGGAAAATGCCAAACTCAGTTCAACTTCATATATGAATGTTAAATTCTATAAAGCTTTCTTTAACAATAGTTTCAGTGTCACACTGGAAGCTAATGATATTTTCAATAAGAACAATAGAGATTTTACTTTCTATAGTCGTGATGTGACATTATATAAGCACATCAATTCCTTAAATCGGACATTCCTTCTTACGCTCCAATATACGTTTAATACGACACGTGACCGTTATAGAGGACAAGGTGCCGGAACAAATGAGATGAATCGATTCTAAAAAACATAGTAACATGAAAAAGTATATTATTTCAATTATTCTATCGCTGGTCTGCGGAATTACTTACGCAAAACCACACTGTCAAAGTTTCAATAACTATGACAATAAAGTGACAATCATTTTTACAGATGATAAGGCAGGAAACACATATAGTGTTACAGATGTAAAACTCATTCCTTCTTGGAATGGTAAAGAATATAAGGCAACCTCGGTAAATGTCTCTGTACACAACGGTAAGGCAACTGTTACTCTTACATTCGAACACCTCACTCAGTTTTCAAACCCTAAGGTTGAGTTGAAAATCAATGGCAAAAAGACAAAGTTCAAGGTTTGTCAATGATGTACGCGCATTTTTGAAAACATATCTTCATGCAAGAATGGATGCTCCCGACATTGATGTTGGGAGTATTTTTTTCATATAGTT
>JAFLTQ010000043.1 GCA_022510385.1 Muribaculaceae bacterium
GCGACCACACGCCCCCCAGACGCGTACTCTAAACCGGGCTGAGCTACACCCCGCTGTTTTAGCGATGCAAATTTACAGATTTATTTCATTGTATGCAAAAATTTCTTAGTTTTGTCGAATAAATGATGTAAAAAGATTGTATTCCCTCTAAACGGATAAAAATAAAAAAAAGTGGGAGATTTTCGAAACAGAATCTTTATTATAGCAATAATACTTCTACAATCTTTCACGGTGGTTAATGCTGTCGAGAGGGTTGAAAATGATACATTGGCAACGAGGGCTCCTCAAGATGGCATCAATCATGGGCTCAGCCTTAGAAGCAACCTTTTACCCTGGGTTCTTACTATTCCCAATATCGGCGCAGAGTATCTAATAAATGACAAATGGTCTGTGGCATTTGATGTTTTATATTGCCCATGGAAAATCAGCGATAAGTTTTCAGTAAAGAGTGTGGCATTATTACCTGAAGGAAGATGGTGGATAAAAAAATGCCGGAAAGGTTCGTTTCTTAATATTCACCTCAACATTGCATGGTTTAATGTCAGAGCCAACAGATACCGTTATCAAGATAGTAACCGGCCACTTTTCGGGGCAGGGATAGGATATGGCTATCATTTGGAAATCAATAAGAGATGGGGAATAGAATTTGAAATTGGAGCCGGGATGGCAAATATGAGATATGACCGTTTTTATAACGTTAAGAACGGGGCATTAAAAGACACGCGTGTGACAACTTATTGGGGTATAGACCGAGCCGGCATCATATTTACATATTATCTATGTGATTTATGAGTAGAAGTGGAGGTAGGATCATATATATGATATTTTTACTCTTCATAATGATTTTTGGAGAGGGATGTATCCATGAGTATCCTCATGCTATAAATCCGGCACCTAACGAACCGGGGACTACGCCGGAGTCAGTGGTAGCTTATATAGAAGTTGAATATGATCTGACTTGGGAAAATATGCTCCATAAAGTAGAATTTTCTACAAAAGCGAGAGAGGGTAGGCACCGATTTATCATAGAGGTTGTGAAGAATAATGAATTAGTCTACCGGGACATCTACTATATGGATGAAGAAGAATTTTCTACCGGAAGATTACGTCACAGAATAGGAGAGCCATTAAAAGCAGATTTATATGAAATAGGGATATGGTTTGATAAAGAAGATGATAAGGGAGATTATTCATATCTATCAGAAGGTCTTGACAAAATATTTATGACCAATTTCACAACTTCAGAATGGGAGATGAGACATTGCGGATATGTTAAGGAAATGCTTGACTTAAGTGAATTTTCAGGGAGCGAGAGCAATAATACCTATCTGAAGAATCTGCAACTTAAACATGCAGTGGGACGTTTTGAACTGATAGCCACTGATATTAATGAATTTATAGAGGAACAAGAGTCCAATTTGCTCGCCGGTGAAAGTTTCAACGTGGAAATTATAATAGAAACGGGAGGAGGGGATATTTTTAACTTATACACTGAAGAAATAGGGCGAGGCGGGGAAAAAATAGAGTTAAGCGGCCATTTACGATTGCCGTTTGCAGAATATGAGAGTTTAAAGATAGCAGAAGGCTCCATATTTTGCAAGGAAGAGGATGAAGTGATGTGTAGACTAAGAGTCAAGAATAGCTCATTATCTATAGTCTCCGAGACTGAATATTTCACATTTCCTATAAAGCGCGGCTATGTAACGAGCATAGAAGGATCTTTTTTGACAAATCCAGTGGGAGGATTATTCAGTATTGACAATGTTTGGGAAGGAGAAATAGAGTATGAAATATAGTAATTGAAAGCTGAGAAAAAGAATAGAAATTTAGAATAGATAATATTGTGATTATCAGAGAAATTATAAAATCTTAATGAAAAAAATAAAAAATTTTTTATTTTTCGTGAACCATAGCAACCATTTAAGAGTTATAATTACGTGACAAGGATATTCAAACCTTTTAAAGCGAGAGCCCACAGATAACAGAACCGGATGCCCAAGAGCACGGAGTTATCAAGTAAGGATGCCAAGCAAAGGGAAGAAAGGATTTTCACACAGAGCAGCGAGAGCACGTAGAAATGTATCGGATGCCCGAGAGCACGATAATTCAGAAATCGGATGCCAAGCAGCAAAAAGTGGAGAAATTGTCTAAGTTATGAAAAGTGAAAAAATCATCCCGGTTGGCGGTAAATTATAATATAAAACTAAGCCGGCCGGGATTTTATAAAATCATGATTGTCATAAAGACAAAAAGAACTTCAAAGGTGAAAAAATATAACCTTTTCGTAACCTTGATGTTGCGGGGGCAGCAGGAGAAATCCTTAAGCTCCCGTTTCTTTTTTTATAATGAATAAAACTTGTAGATAACCTGTTTAATTCTTCTCTTATCGGAAGAAAATTTATTTATAAAAAAGAGTAATAAAATTTTAGGATGTAAAATTTTTAACTAACCACAAAAAAATTTAAAATATCCAAAAATGAAATAGAAAAAATGAGAAAAAAAATTTCAACAAATAAGTCAGGATAAAATAGAGTTTTTCAACAATGGGGATAGCGATAAGCGAGATAATTTATTAATTTTGCAATTATCTACAAGGTGTCTATAAATCATTTATTTCATTAAAAATCAATAAAGATCAATGTAGAAAACCTTAATAAAAGAAAGAATATTTCAACAATAAGTCAAAAAAACAAATTTTTATAAGAAAAGTTATAGTAGAAATCTACAGCTTTTATTATTGTTGAAATCATTAATTAATTAATTTAAAATTAAAACCTATTAAAATAAAAAAGATGTCGGCGATAAAAGGAGACACCGCATGGTTGAAATCTGAAATCAGCAAGCTCAAGAAAGAGAAAAATGCTGTAATCATGTCACATTATTACCAGCGTGAAGAGATACAGGAGATAGCAGATTTCATAGGTGATTCCTTGGCATTAGCTCGACAGGCAGCCAAGACAGATGCCTCCATAATAGTGATGTGTGGTGTTCATTTTATGGGAGAGACAGCCAAGATACTATGTAGGGATAAGAAGGTGTTGATACCGGACAGCAATGCAGGGTGCTCGTTAGCTGACAGTTGTGATCCGAAAGAATTCAAAGAATTTGTAGACAAGCATCCTGACCACACAGTTATAAGCTATGTAAATACCTCAGCAGCTGTAAAGGGTCTGACGGATATAGTAGTGACTTCCGGGAATGCGCGCCGGATTGTGGAGCAATTGCCTGAGGAAGAGAAAATAATCTTTGGTCCTGATCATAATTTAGGAGAGTATATCAACAGTGTGACAGGCAGAAATATGCTGTTGTGGAAGGGGGCATGTCATGTCCACGACCGCTTTTCTATAGAAAAGATCATGGAGATGAAAAAGAGTCATCCCGGAGCGAAGATATTGGTTCATCCGGAATGTAGGCGTCCTCTCCAGCTGATTGCCGACAAAGTAGGATCGACTGCAGCCCTATTGGAGTTTGCACAGAAAGATGATTCAAAGGAGTATATAGTGGTGACAGAGAGCGGCATATTGTTTGAGATGAGGAAGAAGTGTCCGGAGAAGATATTTTTGGCAGCTCCTGCGGAGGATTCGGAATGTCAATGTAATGAATGTGATTACATGAAACTTAATACGCTGCAGAAAGTGTATGAATGTTTGCGTGACGAACAACCGGAAATAATAGTTGAGGAAGAATTGGCTGACAGGGCAATCAAACCGATAGAGAGGATGCTGGAGATGAGTTGATTGAGTTGTAAGTTGTGAGTTGTAAGTTGTAAGTTTTGAGTTTTAAGGAGAGGTAAGAGTGGGAGGAAGGAAGAAGAATATATTTGAATTGACTAACTGCAGTGTCGAGGAGTATAGGAAAAAAGAAAAACTCCCGATAAGCATAATGTTAGAGAATGTAAGGTCGATGTATAATGTAGGGTCAGTCTTTAGAACGAGTGATGCCTTTTTGATATCAGAGGTAATACTTGGAGGAATCACCGGGCGCCCACCTCATGTAGAGATAACGAAGACAGCCTTGGGAGCGGAGGAGAGTGTGAGCTGGCATTATGTTGAGGATTCTTTAAAGGAAGTGGAAAGATATAAAGGAGAGGGTTGGAAGATTTGTGTTTTAGAACAGGCTCACGATAGCATAAAACTTGAAGAATTCGAGCCGGTAAAAGGGGAAAAATATTTAGTAATAGCCGGTAATGAGGTAGATGGAGTGGATCAAAGGATAGTAGACAGAGGGGATTATATATTGGAGATAGGTCAATATGGAGTTAAACATTCATTGAATGTATCAGTGAGTGTAGGGATATGCTTATGGCATATAATGGAAAAGATGAAAAAATGGGATAAGGATAGCATAAAATGATATAAAATATAAAATAATAGAAATGAGGTTTGGTGATTGTGAGAAATTAATTAATTTTGTTAGTTGAAGAAAAAATGCCACTATAGACATATAGGAATAAAACCTACCATGAAACAATAACCAAAAAAATAAAAAAGATGAATAGTATTCAAAAGTATTTCGCAGAAGGTATAGGGACAATGTTCCTGGTATTGTTAGCCTGCGGAAGCGCAGTGTTGGCAGGGCCCTCGATAGGAGTATTGGGAATAGGTCTATGCTTTGGATTAGTGCTTTTATGCCTATGCTATGCGATAGGTAATGTATCCGGGTGTCATGTAAATCCGGCAGTATCCTTTGCAATGTTTGTAAGCGGAAGGATGAGTGTAAAAGATTTCGTATGGTATGTTATAGCCCAGCTGATAGGAGCGACAGTGGGAGCATGGTTCCTATGGTTGCTTGTAGAATTCAGTTCAGACGGATATCCGTTTAATTTTGGAGGTATCACATATTTGATCAACGATACCCTTGGGATAGCAGCCCCGGCCTCAGATGTAGCCAATGGAGTTGCAACTTTGCCTGATGGCAGCCATGCAGCCGTGACAAAAGTACAATATGCAGCGAATGTACTACAACCGGGAGCAACCGTATGGATGGCCCTTGTATCAGAAATAGTATTGACATTCCTCTTTGTATTTGTAGTTCTTGGTTCAACAGATTCACAGAAAGGATATGGCAAATTTGCAGGTATAGCAATAGGTCTTGCTTTGGGTCTTGTGAATATAGTAGGTATTCCTGTAGACAATTGTTCAGTGAATCCGGCACGTAGCTTTGGTCCTGCGCTATTTAATCCGAATGCATTGTCATGGTGCACTTTTTGGGTAATGGTAGTAGGTCCCGCAGTAGGCGCAATGCTTGCAGCTTATGCATGGAGAATATGCAGTTTCAAGCAGGAGAGTGCAGAATTGGATGCTCCGCTCTAAAGAATAGTAATAAATATTCAATATAGGCAAGAGGGTGTGTCAAAATTCAGGCACACCCTTTTGTTTACCCTGCTGTAAAACAT
>JAFLTQ010000044.1 GCA_022510385.1 Muribaculaceae bacterium
AGACCGGAAAAGAAGGAAAAGCCACAGGGCAAATCGAAAACAAAGAAGGCTGCCTGACCAGCCTTCTCCCTCATAAAAGCGGCTCCGGCCGCTTTTTCTTTGCTCAAATATTTTTATTACTCCAAACATTACGATAATTATGTTTATAAGATTTTTGATAAACTATTATTGTTAATAACTTAAAGTATAAAAATGATATTTTTATTTTGTAATCAAATATTTATACTCATTAAATAAAAGCTAATGCCAATAAATAAATTTTATTATGAAAAGGGAGATTCCACCAAAAGGAAATAAGGAATTGTCTCTTCATGACTTAAATCTTTGTATATGATTTTTTATTATATCAAAATGAGTTATAAGATATAAATAATATAGTGCATATACTGAAAATTACTTTCATAACTGATTGGCAATATCACGGCGAAATTTTGTAAGGGGCTCATCATTTATTTCACACTCATCCCTATATCCTCTCAGATAGCGCTGCAACGCACTACGTCTCGAATAGTCACAAGAGCCCTCGATATGCATACGTGAAGCTAACCAATCTTCAAGATCGGAATAATATCTCTCAACATATTTGGCACATTCCAACTCTCTTACTATATCAAGATGACGTGAATAACGAAGTTCCAAATTAAGGTCCCCAACTATCGCCGAAACATTTGGGTCTCCACCAGTATCGATTTCTATGTTCAAGTGGTCGTTATTTTTAAAATGTGGATTCGTCATCGCATTAGTGTCTTTGATAAGGAAACGAATCTTCTCTGAAAGTCCCGAAATATATGGATGCAAACTAATATCATATCCACTCTTACTTTTTTTCTGATTACATATGCCGCATGATGGAATAAGGTTATAAAGGCACATGCTTAGAAAAGGATAGGTGGATTTGTCAAAGAAATGGTCAAATTGCAAAAAAGCCGTAGACTTTCCCAAGTTCAGGAGTGCAGGATCAGTTTCAAAGGTTCCGAAAGATAAAGTGTATTGCTGATTACAATATAGACATGTCTTTACATTTAGCATCACTGCAAGTCTGTTGAGGTTCCCTCTTCGGAAGCCCTTATAATTAAATTTTTTAAACAGTGTCTCACAAAATTCTTTTATAT
Organism: Muribaculaceae bacterium; assembly: GCA_022510385.1. Taxonomy (GTDB): domain Bacteria; phylum Bacteroidota; class Bacteroidia; order Bacteroidales; family Muribaculaceae; genus Lepagella. Next base: position 1,113 of record JAFLTQ010000044.1, read on the forward strand.
GGGGATTTATTTGTGGGTCGTTTTTCCAAATAGACATCACTTGATTCCATTTTCTTATGAGTCGAAGATGAGAAAATGGGGAGCTTATAAGAAGTGTCTTTAGGTTTTTCTTAATTTTTTCTGTTAGCAGGATGAATTCGGGTAGTGCGAAAGTTGTTCCGCCATTCATCTCATCTAAAAGTTGCTGAAGACGCTGATTAATATCATCGTAAAACCAATTAATGTAATATAGTTCAATATCATTTCTGGTTCTTATTACTCCATCAACACCCTTGACACCGGAATCTAAATCAATTTTATACACTTTAATTTTTATATTTTTTATGGTTAGGATATTTTGAGAATACCGTGCATCAACTGATGATAAAATGCACATCTTATTGTCCATATCGCTTTCTGAGCTTACGGATTCTATCTTCAAGAGTCCGGATCTCTTCACTTGGGTTGGCATGGTAAAACCTTGAATAAAGGTAACTGCGAATCCTCTCATCTGCGACCTCTTCTATCCTTATTTTCAATTGCTCACTCCTATCACGGTTTCTACACCAATCACCTCTTTCTATCTCTTCGGCTAATTCTTTTATTTTTTGAGATGCGAACTCACCAATCAGGCCATTGTTCATAAAGAAAGAATCTGCATACAGGTCGAACACGTTGGCACCAAAGGTGGCTGGCATATCCTTTGCTGCCAAATTAGTGGCTATTTGGCCTTCTCTTTTCAAGAAGACAGTGCAACCTTTTGGCATATCTGACAAAGTTATTGGTGAGTGGGTTGTATATATTACCTGTACTTTCACATCAGACGGAACAGCAAGATTGAGGAAGTCAGTTAGCCTCTTTATAAACAATCGCTGCCATTCCGGATGGAACGTATTTTCAGCCTCGTCGAGTAAAATAAGTCTTGGCAAAGAGCTACGGTCGCCATTGAGGGGATTATCGAATGCATATTTTAAACGTGAATATAAATTGAGCATTGCAATTTCTCCGGCACTTAGAGCACTATATTTCCCCAAATGATGAGAATAACGCATATCGAAATATCGTTCTACAAGAAATGAAGTTGACTTCATTAGAGTGATGAGTTTTATGCTTGTCTGCAGGGTTGGAAAGTGAGAGGCGTAATGATTATCTTGGTTAATTCCTATGTCAAGATAAGGGTTACCATCATGCCACAAGACATCGTTGGCAAGAAATTCAATAGTGTCTTTTAGGTTACGGAAAAAACCAACGAAATATTCACCGAAGCCAACGTCAACAGAAGAATGGTCGATTATCTTTTCGACAGTTTTTGAAATCCATTGTACACTTCCATCATCGGCTTCATTATAATCCTTAGTGAATAGCCCCAAAGCATAGGCAATATGGTCAGACGCAAAGCTGAGAGTATGTCTCATATTAAAGAGTATACTCTTCATTGAGGCATAAAGGAATCGAGCAAGCATCTTTCTTCCCATGGCTTCATCTTTTCGTTCCATATCCCTGTTGAACGGGATTCCATTGACAGCCAGGAGGAACTCAAGTTCATTTTTTTTATCTATAATAGATTTGTCGTTTGTTTCATGTTTTTTAACTATTTCTTTGAAACTTTCTATCTGCATACGTATCATCTCATCGGCGGAGGTATTAGGGGAAAAAATGATGTAGCGTGGAAGGTTAAGGCTGGCGCAAAGGTCATCTTTAAATGTTGTTTGGAATGTCTTATCGAATAGGAGTGTACAAATCCTGATATTGTTTTGGAGAAAAAAAGCATTCATATGCTCTCGCATGGGATATACAAGATGAGCCCAGTCGAGGTTTTTATAGGAAGTTATGTCGTGGAGTAGTAGAAATTTATCAGACATATTGACTTCCCCGGTATATTCTGCAGATGTTACTGTCATTTCGATATATGGTTCAAAAGTATCAGAGTAATAGAATGAGGGAATAGCCAGATCCTGACGTGTATCGTTATACTCTGATTCAGATATTTCAATGAATGTACCTTCAGGAAAATCTTTTTTATTAGATATCCTAACATCGTGATAGGCTTTAATAGATCCATCTTGTTTACGGAAGACCATAATACCTCCTAATGGTAATGGCGCTGAGCCGTATACCGTTCTTTCGAGTAACCATTTTATTAGTGAAGACTTTCCAGTACCATTTTGTCCTACTATAGAAGTAACGCTATTTATGCGCGAGCCAAAGAGACCTTCGGTAGACTTATCGTTTTGTGACCTTGTTAAGCGACCACTTTCAGGATCATAGTTCCAACCTTCATCTTGGCTAAAGTTAACGTTTACATCTTTAAGGACTCGGAAGTTCTTTATGAATGCATAGAGGATAGTTTTCATTACTTTTCTTCAAATAAAATATTACTTTCAAAGTTAATAAAATTTGATTTAGGAATTATATTCGTAAAGACTGATACAAAAATTCTATTTGAGCTTCTCAAGAAGAAGACGATGATCACGGTCGAAGGCTACTTCAAGCCCGAAGAATGGACCGATGAAGAGGGCAAGAAACATAACCGCGTGGTGTTCGTGGCCACCAAGTTCTACGAACCGGTGGAGAGACCGGAAAAGAAGGAAAAGCCACAGGGCAAATCGAAAACAAAGAAGGCTGCCTAAAACAGACTTCTCCCTTATAAAAGCGGCTTCGGCCGCTTTTTCTATGCTCAATTTATCGCCGGAATTTCCGTTTTAAATTAAATTTGCATAAAATTTATTCAAATCTCTATGGGAAATAAAGGTAAAAGAAACCTTTTCTTGACATTACTTATTCTAGAAGTATTTGTTTATTTTGGTATTGCGATGTTTAAAAACCATTTTGATCTACAAGTCAAATGGTGGATATATATTATAACAGCTTTCCTTTTTATTTTTTTCTTGGGAGGTTACCGGAACTTCAGCCAGGCTGGAAAGGAAGATGAGAAATATGGTCCTGTAGTAAAATAACAATGGCCTGTTCTACCGAATTTATTGAATCAGTTTGTAATATTCTGGCTCCTTTGGGTGAAGTGAGAAGCCGAAAGATGATGGGAGATAATCTCATTTATCTAAATGAAAAATGTGTGGCCACAGCTTGTGACAACCTTTTATATATAAAGAAACTTCCAGTTTTAGAAGATAAAATGTCCGGTTGTGAAACTGGCAAACCTTACGACGGAGCTAAAGACCATTATATCCTGGATCTTAACAATCCATCATTTGTAAGAACGGTTATATCTAACTTATGGGATGAATTACCTTTCCCCAAACCAAAGAAGAAATAATTCCCTCCCGGCTCTGAAACTTCTTCGTATGACTCGAAGTTGCAGAGTTATCCCACCCCCTAATCCAGTTTTAAGATTAAGAACCTTTTATATTTATTTTAATCACCATTTTAATTGATTTTCCTCTTTTAGGGTTATAGATCTCTTTTCGCCCTTTATAGCGAAGGATCCACTTTTTAAGGAGAATATCAGGCATAGCCTTATTTCCGATATTTTCCTCTTTCCCTCTCTTTGTCCCTCCAGCGGTTCACTTGGTAATCGTCGGAACAAATCGGCCCTGTTTTCAACCTTACCCTCTGTCATCTTTCTTCAGCAGCTTGTGCCATCGGCTATCATCCTTATGTCTTCTTCATTGAGAAAATCAGGCATCATGCTTTGTCCTTTCGCCTTCTACATCGACACCTCGGTTCCCATGCGTTTCAGGTCTTCTCTATTTCGCTTCGGGCAGTGGATTGTGTGAAACTTGATTGTACCAACTTGTGATGGCAAACCGGATTTTTCTCTGCCATCCATGCCGAACCCGTCAGCGGTGTTTCCCTCCATACCTCTT
>JAFLTQ010000045.1 GCA_022510385.1 Muribaculaceae bacterium
TTAGAAAATCTAATAATCTGTTTATTGATAAAATATAGATGCCGTAGTCGGTAATAGTCAATTTTATTTTTTCTTCTAAATTCTTTGTATTGTCCATATTGCTTTAAAAGTAGAATTTACAAAGTTCGGCATTATAAATGAAATCGGAGAGAACATTTGTTCCCTCCATTCGATTTTTTAAGTAATCTTCATTCCGGCGGTGAATCTTGATGGCTTCGCCACCGAGCACCAGACCGGCTTGTTACGTCACTTCGTTTTGCACAAGTCGTCTGACGTTCTCTTCAAGCTCACCGCGATTGAGCGTTGCTCAATTGTTCCCTCCATTCAATTTTAAAAGATATAAAATCTTCATTCCGGCGGTGAATCTTGATGGCTTCGCCAACGAGCACCAGACTGGCTTGTTACGTCACTTCGTTTTGCACAAGCCGTCTGACGTTCTCTTCAAGCTCACCGCGATTGAGCGTTGCTCAATTGTTCCCTCCATTCGATTTTATTGATTATAAAATCTTCATTCCGGCGGTGAATCTTGATGGCTCTGCCAACGAGCACCAGACGGGCTTGTTACGTCACTTCGTTTTGCATAAGCCGTCTGACGTTCTCTTCAAGCTCACCGCGATTGAGCATTGCTCAATTGTTCCCTCCATTCGATTTTTAAAATATAAAATCTTCATTCCGGCGGTGAATCTTGATGGCTTCGCCACCGAGCACCCGACTGGCTTGTTACGTCACTTCGTTTTGCACAAGCCTTCTGACGTTCTCTTCAAGCTCACCGCGATTGAGCGTTGCTCAATTGTTCCCTCCGACCATTTTATATGAGATTTAAGTTATTTTTTCAGACGCCTTAAATGCTGTGGAGTAATATTCAGGTAAGAGGCAATGTCTTTCAGTTGGAAAATCTCAAATAACTGAGGACAACGGTTCAAGAGCTTTTCGTATCGTTCCTTAGGACTCAATGCATACAATTCTATATGGCGGTTATAAATGTCATAGAATACAGCTTCTAAAGTTTCATTGATACATTGCTTAATATGGCTATTTTCCCTGATTAAATCCTTAATCTTTTCTGCTGAAATACAATACAACTCAGAATCATTATTTACTATTACAGACCATTCAGATGGAATTTCTTTTAGACAGTAAGGGAAACTGGCGGCAAATCCTCCCACCGTTTCAAGACCGATGACCTTCTCCTTGTCTTCAGTGGTGTAGACTATATATTTTAAGGAACCTTTGGTAATGAACCCGATATATTTAGCAATTTCACCGATTCTGATGAATTCATCTCCTTTGCGGAAACTACGAAGCACACCATGCTTCATGCATAGTTCCTTCCACATTTCAGAATTTATCCCGTCAAGGTATGTATTGAATTCTTTGAGATAGCTCATTTCTAATAGGTTCAAAGTGACCAAAGGTCGAGCGCACTGATCATATCTGTTCCCTTATTCTGACTGCAAAATTACGAATTATCCATTGATTATCTTTTGAAGTTCAGTAAATTTCTCTATCTCTTAATATCACCATATTTCCATGACGTTAGTGTTTCAACAAGTGTGTCTGAAGTTCTCTTCAAGTTATTGGGAAATTCTATTAAAACGGTTGATTCGTTCGGTCACGATCCGTGCGTAATTGCGTTTTGCTTTCTCGGGAAGGTAACTTTGCTTCAAAAGGTTGTTGGCCAAATCCGGGAACTGCGAATATTTATTTAGAATCCGATCGATACGTTTCTTAACTAACCCAATTTTAATACCGAACCTTTCAAAATCAAGACGACAAGGATGACCTGATCTTTCCCACACATCACTTTTTTCAATATCATGTGACAGTCCTTCATTTAGCCCAAAATCAGACCCGTCAATATGTAGGGATGTGTTAAGGAGATCATAGGCAGGAGCCAAACGATAATCATCCCCCACTAATATCAAAGAGAAATTTTTGAAATGAGCATCGCCATTACCATAAATGTAATTAAATATTACCAGTTCAAAAAAACGTTCCAGATCTACCATCCAAGCAGCAACATTTGTTTTTATTGCATTGGCTATATCTTCATAGCTTCCATTATACTTAAATTGTTTCCCGGCGGTCTGCTCATTTTTCCCAATTATGGAAGCAAAATCCTCCATAGTTAATTTTGATCCATTCGAAAGAATATCGAAACGACGTGTGATATAAACCGGCTGACCTTTAGGAGTAAAGCACAATCCATTAGCGGCTGTTTGAATTCCATAAACCTGTGAGGCTATTTGCATTGTCACATGTTCATTTGCAGGTATAAGTTTTCGGTCGAGCAAAGTTATGTCCCAAGGAGAGGGTTTTATGATATGGGTAGAGCGTTCGTCATCACTTGCGATTTTGATTTCTCCGGATTTAATTATTGCCGGAAATTTTTCTTGTGCACCGGAAACTGATATCCTACGCATTGCTTCAGTCAATTCTTTTACATTCCGGAGCTCGTCGATATTAAAACTAAGAACAGGATTGACCTTTTCTCCGGAAAAGAGAGTTTTAAGTGCTTTAGGACTATAAGTGTTGTAGCCGTCTTGCAGTAAAGAAGGGCAGTTTTTTATTTCAATCATTTTTTATACTCCTGACATTTATAGCTCCAATAAAATCTTTGTCGGCCATTGCGCTCAACAAGCCAAAAGAGTCATTTTCATCAATTCTTTGTGAATTGCATATTACTCTTCGGTTAGAACCCTCAGGAAGCATATTTGAGAAGAATGGGAAAAGATACTGTGAAATATAAATTTTGTTTTGTTTTGGTAAAGTCACTGAGATTGAAGGGAATGGAGATTCTATATATTCATCCAAATATTGAAAAGAGTAGTCTTTCCCGGGCTGTTTTTCAGTAAGAATCCCGGCTTTTACCTCATTGAAATAGACCGCTAATTGTCTCACAATTTATTACAAATTATATGGTTTGTCTTACTTTGTATTGTAACTCTATTCCAAGTACGTCAAGAATTTTCTTAATTGTATTTAAAGCGGGATTGCCTTTGCCACGTTCGATATCTTTAATTGTGGCAAGCCCAACCTGTGCCATTTCAGCGAGATCTTGTTGAGTCAAGGATAGAAAATCGCGACGCAGTTTTATTATATCTTTTAAATCCATAGTATGGTATAATAAACTTTGTGGCAAAGATAACAATCATTTTTTGTATCTCCAAGTAAAAGTACAATAAAGTATACTTTTTTAGACGCCTTAAATGCTGTGGAGTTATATTCAGGTAAGAGGCACTAAAGATTTCCCAGGGCTTTTTGTTCCCATTGCAGTTGAGGTTTCGGAAGGATTCGGAATTAAGAAATTTATTTCAGGAGGAGGGCAAGTTCTGATATTGTTTATAACTGACTGATACAGAGATTACATTTTTATGACCGGACTGATTCTTAACTTTCATTTCATATTCCGGTTAACGATGGGAGAAAATGAGGGTGAAGGTGTTTTGTTCGTTCATATAGAAATAGCTTGCGGAAAAATCCAGGGTGGAAGAAGGATCAAGTTTAGTGGTTGCGAGTTCTTTATTCTCCGAAATTATGTAATCATATAGGTTTTCTTCTTTCTGCCTGTCAATTCTTTGGCCATCATCCCTAAGTATTGCTATTATGCGTGAGCCTTTTATCCGGAGATTTACGTCCATGAATTTTTTCTTTTTAAATGTCTGCTGAAAGCGGGTTTCTATTTCGTCGGTCAATTTTGCAATTACATCAACCACAAATTTCACATTCGGTTCTTCAATATGTTGTTGTAGCAGAAAGCCGGATGCCTCCTGTTCAAAAGCCTCCACGGCTTCAGGATTCAGAGCTACGGAATCACTGAACATCGGGTCGGGTACACTTTTAGGAATTAGCGAATACATTCGCAGGTTGCGATGCATTAAATGAATCACTCCGGTATAAATTATCAATCCTACAAACAAAATCCATGAAGCAGCCGGGAATCCCCACCACACCGGATTAAAATCTGTCACACATGCCAAATACACCAAAAGAATCATAAGGATGAAAGATATCACACACAAGAATAGGCTCAAGGCTCCCCGACCAAGAATCGTATATACCGACCTTACCTGCATCACCATAGCATAGGGGAATAAAAATAGACTGAATATCTTCAAGACCGATGGCAAAAGATCCAACCGGTCTTCCCCACGGTTACCAAAAATATTCCCATAAAATTCAGGGAAAAGGATTATTGAGGCACTTAGTGCCAAAACACTGATTATAAGATATACCGCACTCCTGTTGTAAAGGTATTCCAATCCGTTAACATCATCTTCTCCCAGAATTGTGCTCCCCAATGCGAAGATGCTGGAATCTATTCCCGACAGAAGCATCTGCAAAATCAAGAAAATCTGATAACA
>JAFLTQ010000046.1 GCA_022510385.1 Muribaculaceae bacterium
GTCATTGTTATTCCACGTTGTTTAGCAACTTCAGCGACTCTTTCCACAATCTTCATATCGTTCTCCATTGCATGGTCATATTTAGCATGCTGGGTCTTGTCAGTCTCGCTTCGTTTGCTGTCACTGTTCCAGGTCGGCCGAGTAAGGTGTCCGCTTGCCAATGGAGAATATGGAATTAGGGAGACATTCATCTGTTTGCAAATTGGGATAAGTTCCCTTTCATCTTCACGATAGAGCATATTGTAATGGTCTTGCATCGTCGAAAAAGGAGTCAGACCGTTTCTTTCGGCAACCATCTGCATATTATAGAACTGATAGCCATACATTGCGGAAGCTCCGATTGCCCTTACTTTTCCCTCTTTAACAAGCTTGTCAAGAGCAGTCATTGTTTCTTCAATAGGAGTCTCATAGTCGAAACGGTGTATCTGATAAAGATCCAAATAATCTGTTCCAAGTCTTTTTAAGGTTCCTTCAATCTCCCTGGCAATAGCCTGAGCTTGTAGTTTACCTTCATTAAAATAAACCTTTGAGGCAATAACAACGTCTTCACGCTTCACGCCAAGATCTTTGAGTGCCTTCCCAACAAATTCCTCGCTGCTTCCTCTTGCATAGCAATTGGCTGTATCAAGGAAATTCACCCCATTATCAAGGGCATATTTTATCATCTCTGTTGTCTTGTCCTGATCAAGTGTCCATAATTGAAAATCATCGTATGGCTTGCCGTATGACATACAGCCGACACAAATACGGGAAACCTTGATCCCGGTGTTACCTAATTCTGTGTATTTCATTTTATTTCATTTTTATATCTGTTCAAAATTATAGAGGGGGTTATCCCGAATTTATTCTTAAAGGAAGTTGTGAAATGAGAACGGTTCTTGAATCCAACTTTGTTCATTATAGATGTGAGGTTTCCCTTGCCTTCAACAATTAACTCGTATGCTGCCTCCAAACGTCTGTTTATTATCCATTTTTCCGGACTTAGGTCACTTATAAGTGAAAAGTCTCTTTTGAAAGAAGCAAGAGAACGACCCGTATAGTTTGCCATTTCAGGTAAAGTCAGGTCATACATATAGTTCGTATGAAGAAAATCCAGGATATCAATCTTCCAGTCTTCCGTAAAATCGAACAATACGGGATAAAACCTGTCATCAGTTGTCAGCAAAGTTTGAACAGCCTCCCTCATCTTTAATTTCATGATTGGTGCCGGAGGTTCCGACTCCGATTCCAAATAGGGTATCATAGAGAGGAAGAGGCTCCTTATGGATGGGATATCGGAAAGAAGGATACTGCTGGAAGGAAACCCATTCATTATTTTTTTCTTCTTGCAGACCTTGCTTCCAAGTTCTTGAAAATATTCCTTCAGAAAGTCTCTTTTGAATACAAAAGTTATACATCTGAATTCTTCATCTTCAAGAGGATACTTCCGTATTTTTATTCTATGATCCCGGCGTAGGAAAATACTTTGACCCGAACTTACCGTCAGTTCCTTATCTCCGTCAAAAACAGTCATTTCTCCAGTCACCACATGTTTAAGATGGTGGTCAGGAAGTTTGTCTACATAATGACTTTCTCCTCTCTTGACACAGATGAAGAACACATCAGAGATATTGATTATGTTCTTGTCTGACCACATCAGAACTCATATTCGTATCCCAATGATTTCTCCATGTCAAAAACTTCACCTGCAACCTTTATAAGCTTTTCCTGGTGGTAATCGCTGTTAATGAAAGCAAGCCAGTCTTCCTTACTCTTGAAATCGCCTGTCAGGACAAGGGCATCCTGTTGAGTGTACCAATTGAGGTTTCTTCCAACTGCAAGATTTGACACCTGAGGGACATATTTGTCAATTGCCCTCATCACTTCGAGTCTTTCATTGATTTTTGCCTCATCCACACCTTCTTTGATGACGCCTACAAACACATGTTTAATCATTTTCAGTCTTGTTTTATTATATAATGATAGATTACTTGGCATAATGAATTCTGCCTTTTTTCATATCTTCGGCAGAACGGGGAGGTTTGTTTTCTGCTGGATATCCCATTGCCATGACACACTCCACCTCATATCTTGACGGGATACTCAGTAGTTCGCAGATTTCCCTGCTGGCAGAATTTCTCTGACCGTCACGCAGATGTATCTGGTTCCAACAGGCACCTACCCCATGTTCCTGGGCTGCAAGCATCAGGTAGGCAGCCGCCACAGAAGTGTCTTCTACCCATAGTTCACCTTTTGTAGTGTCGGCCATAACAACCACTGCTGCTGTTGCATTCCTAACAGATGGGGCTCCTATTGCCTTACAGTCTGCAAGTTTCCTTAAGGTTTCCTTGTCTTCAACCACAACGAATTCCACCGGATTCTGACCATAACTTGAGGGTGCAAGAGCAGCTATTGTAAGTATGCTGTCCATGGTTTCCCTGCTTATAGGTCTGTCTGTGTAACTTCTTATCGAACGGCGGTCCTGTGCTATTTGCAGCAACGGATCGTCCTGTGCGGAAATTTCATTTGTTCTGCTACAAGAAAAATTCATGGCTATCAATATTAACAAGATGAGTTTCTTCATTTTGTATTAAATTTTTACTTTGCAAAATTGGAAATAATATTTTAATTTTAATTTGCTGTAAGGCTCAAAGAAATTTGTTTTAATGCCATTAATAATTTTTAACACTTTGAAAAAATCATCAGCGGTTCATCGTTTTACCTTACATTTTGCGATTTTGTCTAATATAAATTTTATTTTGCTCGTAAAACTTCATCAATGCAAGCCAAGGCATTCAATGCCCTCGGATATCCAATATAAGGGATCAGTTGGGTAACTACAGCAATCAACATTTCCCTGCCGTTTCCAACATTCACATTTCCTTTTATATGGCCTTTTACCTGGGATTCACATCCTCCCAGTGATATCAGGAAAGTGAAGGTTATCAGTTCCCTCACCTTCATGTCAAGACCTTCTCTTGACTGGAAATCTCCGAAACAGTTATCTGCCAGGAACCTTTGGATATGGCTTTCATCCTTCGGCACTTTGTTTTCATCTACTGTACCTTTTCCGAAAACGCTGTCTATCAATTCAAGACCCTTAGCGTATCTTGTTTCCCGGTCGGTTGTCGCGTTGGGTTCAAGCGGAAGGCTGATACCTCTTTTTGTCAGTTCATCGTTTGTTGCGATCAGGAATGGAAGAACAACCGCGATACCTATGTATGCCACACTCTGATATACCAGTTCCTTTATCTCTATAGGCTTGACGTCATTCAGCAAAGCTGCTCCAAGTATAGCCCTGTATTCATCAATCGCATTCTTTGCAATAGTGGAGGCAAGAGTAACCATGATTCTCGGCTTGAGTTCCAATACCGGTGATGCTTCCAAAACTTCATCGAATGCAAAATTGCCGAAAATACCTAACAAATCGGGATCTGTGGCTGTCAAAGCACCGTTAAGACCAGGGAACCACACGTCATGGTTCTTCATGGCTCTTTCTGTAAGTTCTATATTTTTCATTTTTATTGATTTTTAAATTCAGTCACAAATTTACAGAGACATAAATAAAATATCGTTGCACTTATTGCGGTTTTATTTACACATTTTACCTTGTTGATGTTATTTTAAGATTTTTGTCTTTTGTCCGTCTTCAACTTTAATATAAATCCCTTTCCTCGGATTTTTAACAGGAAGACCTGAAACTGTATAATAAGCTGAAATTCCTTCCAGGGGTGTCTGTAAGGATGAAATTGAAGCGTTGTCATTATCGCTTTCAGTAATGATACCTATTCTTAACAGCCAGTTCTTTACATCATTTGATGCATTCTTGGAATTAGTGCCTGTCACAGCCAGGGCTTCAAGAACTTCACTGTTTGGGCAGTACCTTCTTGCCATGGTCACATAGTCGGCTATGCCACTGCCGGCATGAGTGTCATAAGGGACGATAGTCTTGCCATTCAAGCTATCTTTGTATCTGTCATAGAAAGTATGCATTATCATAGGCATGCCCCCGTACCAGACAGGACCACCTATGAATACAATGTCGTAATCATCGATGTTTTCAACTTCCCCGATGAATTCAGGACGAAGGTCATTGTTCCTTTCATTTGTGGAGATAGTCTTCGTTTCTTCGTAATCATCCGGGTATGGAACAACAGGCAATATCTCGAAGGTGTCTCCACCGGTATATTCCTGAATATATCCTGCAACTCTTGCAGTATGGCCTATGTCTGTCCATTCCACATTGTTTGGCA
>JAFLTQ010000047.1 GCA_022510385.1 Muribaculaceae bacterium
AATCGGATTTGATTTCACTGCTCCATGGTCGATGATGTGGCAAGACGATACAAAATGCCTTCCTGAAGATTCTTATGCCCGAACATCATGCCATTGGATGAGCTTAAAGAGATTGCAGTCCCGTTCATTCGCTCTGTCTGTCTCCTTGCTTCGCTTACGTCGCATCCAATCCCTCTTTCTCTTAATCCTACAAACTCTTTCTGGCTCCATACGTCGCCATCTCTCAATCAATGGCTGTTCCGGCATTCCAATCAAGGCACTGTATCGTTATCTTACCTTAACATCATTACCGACTATTACGACTGTTGCATCATCCTCACACCCGAAACCTAAAGTGTCCGGTTATAAGTTTCAATATCTGATTATAAGATCGATTCTCCCTTTTTATTCATTATCCTTTCCCTTCTTTTATTTTCTAATCTCCCATTGTAAGCGATTGTTGCGTCAGTTTTCGGACTAATGAGCAACCGCTTCACTGCTCCATGGTCGGAGATTACGCAGTGGCGATGCAATGTGCCTCTTTTCGATTCTCATGCCCGAACTTGTCTCCGCACGGGAGGGGAAGAGAAAGTCGTGAAGTCTATCGTTCACTCTTCGTTTTCTCCGCTTCGCTATGACACTGCGAGATGTCCTCAGACTCCCCGACATACTCTCCTATTTCCCTCCTGTGTGGAATTTCCGGCACTCGAATCAGGCACTCCATCGCTAACACTTCTCCATCTTATCCGACAATTCCGACTGTTTCTCTAATCCTCACACCCGAAAACTGCCGGAATTCCTTTTATAATCTTCGATAACAATCTGATAATACCTTTCAAATTCCTTTTATAGAAGTGTGGGATCTTCTCTTTGGCGAACCTGTGGATTCATTCCAGTGCGAAGTTAAGGGTCGCCATTTTCCAGTCAATCCCTGGCACTCCATGTGAATGTAAAAATCTTCCTTGCTTCGACAAGAGTATTTTCCCATTCAGGTTTGCCTGTCGATGGCTAACAACTTCCGTATGGCACTGTAATAAATCCTTTCTCGGTCGCAAAAGACCGAAAAAAGAAAGGGGAAAAATAATAAAACAGTCGCCATTATGAAACAGATAATTTCAAAGTCAGCAATAAAAGAGGTTAAGGTTTTAGGCTCATACGGCAAATTGTATCACGACAGCAATGTTTATCCCCATACTCTGAAAAAACTATCAAAAGATGTGAAGCAAAATAAGGCAGAGGCAATCGCCATTGCTGCAATCCTGCTCGCACAACTCTTGACCCCTAATGCCGTTCTGGTTCCAGTTCCCCAGTCAAGCGGTAAGGCTGATTATACATTGAAATTGGCGAACCAAATACAAGAAATCCGTCAAGACTGCAAGGTCTGTGATGTGCTTTCCGGAAACAAAAGGCAGAAACTTTATGACATCAAGAAAACCCAAAATTCCCTTGAAGGAGTTGATTTAGGCTTTAAGGTGAAATATGTGAGGAAACATAAAAGAACTTTGAAATCAACCCCTAATGTGTACTTATTGGATAATGTTTTGGCTACCGGCTTCACTTATCTTCAAGCCAAGAACGCCTTGACCCAATTCGCAGACATTGAGCCGTCAGTTTTGGCTATAAGTGCATTAAGCAAATGGATTGACAAATGAATGTTTAACTATATAATTATAACTTTATGAAATTGGCTATTGTAGGCAGTCGGAATTGTCCGCCTGTCGATATTGCCATGCACCTGTGGCAAGTTCCGGAATTAATAATCAGTGGCGGTGCCAAAGGTGCCGACACTTATGCGAGGGAGTATGCCATTCGCAACGGTATCCCCTTTATAGAATATCTGCCGAATTATCAGATCTACGGCAGAAAGGCTCCCATTATAAGAGACCGACTCATCGTCGATAGCTGTGATTTCCTTTTGGCTTTATGGAATGGATCGAGTCCCGGTACCCGGTACACGGTGGAATATGCCAAAAGAAAAGGAAAACCTTTTAAAATCGTCTGGATTACCTGAAAGGCCATTTTATAAAGTCATATTCCATTTATAAAAGTCTATCTCCCTTTTAGACCTTAAAAGGGTTCAGTCCCAGGACCATTTTTTTATTTATCACCTCTTATACAAGATTAGATCTTCTTCATTCTTTGGCGTACCTATGGATTTATTCCTGTGCAAAGTTAAATCCCGTCATCTTCCGTTCAAGCCCGGGGCATTAATGTGACTTGTGAAAATCTTCCTTTCAGGCAAGAGTATTTTCACCGTCAGGCTTGCCCTGAAGATGGACTGTAACTTTCCGACGGCACTGTAATAAATCCCTTTGCGGTCGCAAAAGACCGAGAAAGAAAGGGGAAAAATAAATCTACGAAATCACGAACCATTAAACACAACTGACTATGGATTTATTTGTTGCTAAAATTCCGGTGTGGGCTATGCCTTATCTGATGAATGACGACCCCACAGGTCTCAACGATGAAGAAAAAGAGATTGCAGACAAATGGTGGACTGAAAACAAAGCTTTCGGTTTAGGTCCGGTTTCCGAAGATGAGGGAGAATGTTTCCCTTACTTCGACCCATTCCCGGCTTTCGGTCTCGGAAGTGAAGTGATTGATTGCAATGTATTACGTATCGCATAAACCCAAAGTTATGGAAAACTCAAAGGAACTTGAATTGATTAGGAAGATTGAAGACACAATCAATGACTTCAACTTCAACAATCAGAAATTTGCGTCGGCTATCCCGACAATGCACCGAACACTCCAACAATCATTCTGGAGACTTATAAGAGAGTCTATCAAGGTTTTTGCCGATGATAGATTTCCGACAGATGCAAGAAACCGGTCTTCACATCTTGAAGCGGTTGAAATGATGAAATATCTGAATGAGAACGGCAGAGCAATACCAATGATTTAAAACCCTATGACCATGAAACCTACATTTTTTCTTTTGACAACTCTAATTGAAATGAGTGAATGTGTGAGCGACAATCACACCCTTTATGACAGCGAAGAAAAAGCTTTGGCTCAATTCCAAACCGAAATTGAGGAATGTTCCGAAAACTTTGTAGGACAATCCGGAGAGTATCTTATTGAACTCCCTACCTGTAAGGAATGGAGAAACGAAGACGGCTACGGCTTTACCGTATCAATAGAAGAAATTACACCACAATGAAAACAAAGGCTTACAAATTCATAAAGAGATTGATTGACCGGATTACTTCGGTCAGTCAATCCAACAACGACACTTTTGTTTATTACGGGCAAAGTGTAATACTTCAAAGCGGTACAAGAGATTTTGTCTCGGTTACTATCAAAGAGAATGAAGATGTCTGTTCGGCTTCTATAGCAGATTTCAGCTTTGACTTTTGGACTAAAAAACTCATTATTGATTATGCAGTAAACCGGGAACTTGAAAAGGAAATTATAAACTCTTTTAGAAAATTCTATAATCAAATAAACATTAAATCAAAGAGACATGGAAATAGATAAAAAACATATCCTGAGTGTAGCTGACACTATCCGTAAGCAATTGATAGCCTTGACTCCTCAAAATGTGTTGCTATCATGGGGAATTTCAAATCTGGCAGCTACAATCTGTGAGAATATGCCGGCATTGAGATTTCTTGTAAACGGCAGATTGCATAAAGGGATTGTTATTGTGGCTCTCAATGAGGGAACGGATTATTATGAGATTTTTCTACAGAATAAGGACGGAAAGAAAAAGGTTGCTGAAGACCTTGATTTCACTCAGTTTTCAGATTTCATCGACCGCACAATCGAACGTGGGGAAAATGAGGCAGAATATAACGCCTTTATAGCAGAGGAACGGAGAAAACTTTTCATGGGTCAAGTGTGATAGAAGTCTTAACGAGGAAAGGTGACATCGGGTATCAATCCGGTGTCACCCTTCACTATGCTTTTGCCGCGACGCAGCTGACGCTGGGGATGCCTTTTATAATAATTTCTATCATCAATTTCTTTTATGAGTAATAAAACGATTTTATTAAATATGATTTTAAAATATACCTGTTTTTCAATTCTCTACAACCCATTAAAAAAATCCGTTGAAATGTTTCAACGGATTTTTACAAACATTCTTTCAGAAGGATTATTTCCTCCCGTAAAAATCAAATCTGATCCACTTCACAGTGTAAGAATGTTTGATTGAATCAACTAAATTTCTAAGTAGAAATCTGCTATATCTCTCAGACTTTCATGCTTTTCAATAT
>JAFLTQ010000048.1 GCA_022510385.1 Muribaculaceae bacterium
AGAAAAACAAAAAGAACGAAGAATTGCAGTCGCGACGCGAATTCTTCAAAAAAGCCGCCAAAGGCGCTCTACCAATTTTGGGAGCCATCGCTCTCGCTAATGTACCTTTGATCTCTAAAGCATCAAAACTCGAATCGGAATCAGATTGTAACTATGGTTGTGGCAGGTCTTGTTCATACGGTTGTTCGAGTAGCTGTGCTGGTACATGTTCAGGAGGCTGTAAGGGCTCTTGCTATCAATCGTGCAGTGGTTCATGTTCAGGGGGTTGTAGAGGTTATAGTTATTAATCTAATGAATCAGTCTGAAACGAAAAGTAATTGGCAATCTCGAGTAATAAAAAACATTACATTTATTGTTACTCAAGATTGTCAGTTATCATGTAGATATTGTTATCAGATAGGGAAAAATAATAAACAACGAATGTCTTATGAAGTGGCAAAAAAGGCAGTCGATTCTATCTTATCCACTATTTATGCAGAAAATGCAGTTGTCTGGGATTTTATTGGCGGGGAGCCGTTTTTGGAGATAGATCTCTTAGATAAAATTTGTGATTATATTAAAATACAATTATATAAGCTTAATCATGCGTGGTTTAACAATTATAGATTTAATATAACCACTAATGGCATAAATTACCATTCAGATAAAGTCCAGAATTTTATCAAAAAAAATCTTACTCATCTAAGTATTGGTATTACAATTGACGGAACAAAAAGAAAACATGATTTAAACAGGATATGGAAACAAGGAACAGAAGAACGAGGATCGTATGATGATGTGGTTAAAAATATTCCATTGTGGACATCGCAATTCCCAAACGATGGTACAAAAGTTACGATAAGTAGTGCGGATCTTCCGTATGTTTGCGAAAGCGTTTTGCATTTATTTTCTTTAGGAATACATCAGGTCAATATCAATTGCGTTTTTGAAAACACCTGGGAAATTGGAGATGACTTAAGATTTGAAAAACAATTAATACTTTTAGCTGATTCAATTATAGAGAATAATTTATTTGCAAATTACCATTGTTCTTTCTTTAATGAAAACATAGGGAAACCGCTATTATTAACTGATAATCAAAACTGGTGTGGTGCTGGAAGTATGTTAGCGGTTGATGCTGCAGGCAATTTCTACCCATGTCTTAGATTTGCTGCTTATTCTCTGCGCGAAAAGAAGCCGATTATAATCGGAAATATTCATGAGGGAATAGACCAAAATAAGCTTCGGCCATTTTTAACGCTTGATAGAACTACACAATCTCCACAAAAATGTATTGATTGTGAGGTGGCGAGTGGATGTGCTTGGTGTCAGGGTGAAAACTATGATGCCGCCGAAACTGACACTATTTATCAGCGTTCCATCGCTATTTGTAAGATGCACAAAGCGCGTGTGAGAGCCAATAACTACTATTGGAATAAACTCTTTCGCAAACTTGAACTTGAAGGTCGAGCAGATGAGTTTGATGAAATTAAAAGCAAATCGTCTAATACATCTGAGCCATGCTAAAATACCTGATCATAAAGCTTTGCGATACCGCTCCTTCTTTTTGTCATTATTACAATCCGAATAATGTCAAAAATCTAATGACCTTTGAGACCTTAAAAGAGTCTATTCTTTTCGGGATGAAAGAAAACTTGAACATCCAATTTCTTTACCCCGATTACGAATTACCGACAGAGTATAAAGAAGAAATTGATAAAGTCGACCATACAGATATCGTTTCGTTTTGGAATAAAGACAAGGAACTTTTGGAAAAAGCAGAAATTGTTGTTATCGATTCATGGCATGATGTTACGAAGCATTTAAATGGAGTACAATCTTATATCTTAAGAACCTCTAAAGATGACTTTTTTAAGAACTACAAAGTACTTATGGAGGTGTTGCTCATAGTGCAAAGAATTAATATCGTGTTCACAGACATATCGGAATGCAATAAAGAGGACCTTGACAAATACAAAAATATTCTCGAAGAAATCTCAGATTTTATTGCAAAAGAATATATATCCGCTAAAACTCCTCAAACGAATATTCTTACAGATCGGTTCTTGCTAAAATCAATGAATAACTGTAATGCCGGTGACGAAGTTATTACAGTTGCACCTGACGGCAAATTTTATGTTTGTCCGGCTTTCTATCTGTATGAAGAAAAAGATGAAGGAAATTTGCGAGATGGCTTAAAGGTTCGTAATTCTCAGTTGTATAAGTTAAGTCATGCACCAATATGTCGCCAATGTGACGCTTATCAATGCAAAAGATGTGTATGGTTGAATAAGCAGATGACGCTTGAGGTGAATACGCCAAGTCGGGAACAATGTGTAATTGCACATCTTGAGCGAAACCAAACACGTAAACTCTTACAACAGATTAGAGTACATGGCATTTTTATGCCTGAAATAGAAATTCCGGAAATTAATTACTTAGACCCATTTGATAAAATCGTAAGATAATATGAAAAAAGAAATAGGTCACGTCACAGAAGGAGAACGTGATGAAATTCAAAAGTTGTTTGAACGTCGCAACGGCCTCAATGAATTAGCTAAAATTCTAACTCCTGATAATCAAGAATTATATGAACGACTTGTCGTTGACCTTGGAGAGACCAGCACTAAATTTCAGAATTGGTGGGATGCTATGTCTCAAAAATACCAATGGGAGTCTTTGCCTGGTTCTAATTGGGAGATAAATTTTGAAACGTGTCGCATCTATTTAAATTCACCTGACTGATATGATACTTTGTGCCATAGGAGCTACCGAGATAATACTTATTTGTGCAGTAATCCTTCTTTTATTTGGAGGAAAGAAACTCCCTGAACTTATGAAAGGAATGGGTAAAGGAGTAAAGAGTTTCAAAGAAGGCATGAATGAGCCAACTGAAGCTGAAATGAATCAACGAGTTGAAGATGAAATCCGTCGCAGAACTGATGAGCAGCTAAGAAATCAGAATAAAGCCAATGAAGGATGAAGAATTAGAGGAAGAATACGACCAAGAAGACGACTCCTCTCAAGGTCTATTAACATTCGGCGGACATTTAGAAGTGCTTCGCCGAATGTTGTTTCGCATACTTGCAATTGTATTAATTCTTGCAATTATAATTTTTTGTTTCAAAAAAGAAACATTTACAATTTTATTAGCCCCGCATAAATCGGATTTTTGCACATTTAATTGGATTGAAGGTGTCATTCAGCGATTGGGGTTTGATTTCCATTTTACCGAATATAATATTCCGTTGATCAATACCGAATTATCGGCACAGTTCATGACGCATATAACGGTGTCGTGTATATTAGCGTTTTTACTCGCATCGCCCTATATCTTATTTGAGCTGTTCAGATATATTTCCCCGGCTTTATACGAAAGTGAAAAGAAATATTCTTATTTAGTCGCCGGAATAATCTATCTTTTGTTTGTAATGGGATTGACTATGAGTTATTTCGTATTATTCCCAATTTCGTTTCAATTCCTTGCTACATATCAAGTAGATGAGGAAATTGTAAACACAATAACTCTTGACTCGTATATTTCTACATTCACCACTTTGACATTTTTAATGGGCATTGTCTTTCAACTCCCTGTAATTGCATTTGTTCTCGCGAAAATGGGATTTATAAATTATTGTGTGCTAAAAAGATACCGACATTACGCTTTTATTGTGATAATGGTTATCGCTGCAATTATAACGCCGCCCGATATTTTTACCCTAATCTTAGTCACTATCCCGATTTACGGACTGTATGAGATCAGTATTTTTATTCTCAAAAGGATTGATAGGAAGAAATTAGCTTAAGAGGAATAACATGAGAGTAGTTATTGGTTATTGATTTTTTATAGATATTTAGTGTTATGCGCTCAAGTGGGATCTCGCGTGGGGACAGTGAAGTGAGCGTGAAAATTTTTTTGGCGGTTTGAAAAAAAGTTTTTACCTTTGCGGCGTCAATCGCGACAAAATTTCATGGTGGAATTAGCTCAGCTGGTTAGAGCGTCGGATTGTGGTTCCGAAGGTCGTGGGTTCGAAC
>JAFLTQ010000049.1 GCA_022510385.1 Muribaculaceae bacterium
AGACTGTAAATCTGCTGGCTTACGCCTTCGGTGGTTCGAATCCATCTCCACCCACGCAAAGAGATCTTCGGATCTCTTTTTTTTATAATCATAAGAGTCCGTTATCTATATTCCAAAATCCATATCATATGACAGATAAGCCATCTCTTTGCGGGGAATAAGCAATAGATAATCCCTCTCTTTCAAAAGCAAACCCCTTGACAATGGAGCAGTCAGCATCCTATTGGTTTCAGCATCCGGATTTCTCGCAAATATGGCAATTCCTTTTTCTATCGACTCTTTAAGCAATTTGTCGGGAATTGTCTTGTCGAAAAAAATTAAATCCCCGACTTTTGTTCCGCAAGCTTCTTGTATGGTTGTAAATGGTATACCTAACGCGGATGCTGCTATCTCACTTTCTCTGCCTCGCAAACCTGCTGAAACTATACGCTTTGCATTGAGAAATATAGAAAGTCTTATCAGGAATCTCACTAAGGATATAAGGTTTGCGTCGGTCTTTTCTGCGCCTTTTAGTAAAAGACCTATCCGGGAATAGGCATAATAGCCGTAGTTGCCGGGGTTAACAACATCTGTTACAAACCTGTAGGCAAAAGGGGAATGGACTCCGAATCCTTTTGAATGGCGCCAACGAAGATATCTGACGGCTACTCCCTTTAACAGGGAAGCCTCTCTCCTATTTTTCATTACCAACCTTAGCGTAGCGGACGCAATTGTAGCCCCAAAGGCCTAACGACAATGCGCAAATCAATCCGATAAGGCACAGCGATACTATTGCCAAAGCATTAGTGGCCTTCAAGGATTCAGGATCAAAAATGAACTCTATTTGGTGCTCGCCTGAGGGAACCCTTATAGCTCTCAATACATAATCGACGCGACCGATCGGTACTTTATCTCCATCGATAGTGGCGCTCCATCCCCATGGGAAATAAATCTCACTGAAGACTGCCACATTCTCTTTTCCCGATTTCGAAGTATAGGTAAGCCTGTTAGGCGCATAACTTGTTTCATAGATTGTGTCGCCCGGCTCAGGGGGAGAAGCCTGTCCCAATACATATTCAAATGCTGAGTCTGAAACTGCATTGAGCGCGGGGTTGATAGTGTCTAATGCCGACATCTCCATATCAGGCGTCGCAACATATTCAATATGGTCGATAAACCACACGTTACCTAAGGCGTCGGGATTAACCTCCACTTGCTCACCGTTTAAGATATATTTTGCGTTTAGCATATTTAGCACCGCCGGATTCCACTTTGAAATCTGATGGGTGATGAGATCATTGTAGCGCGTCAGTTTGGCCGCATGATACCCTCCGATGGTTTTATGGAAATAGGATGAACGAGCTTCATTGAATCCGGGAATGTCAAGCACTCTGTAATTCGTGGTATCTGCAAGAATTGCCTCATCGGCGGCTGTCTTTGCAAAAACTTGAGTGGCTGGTGCCTGAGGCACAAAATTCTCTGAGTTGACATAACGCTTGTTGAGAGGATATAGATCTATTACTGCCAAAACTGTGAGACAACATACGAAAAAAGGTGCATTCCGAAAGATTCCCTTCAGCCACATCATCACTAAACAGAACCCTATAATTATAAAGACGAGAGATCGAAAACTGTCGTTTGAAACCAGGCTCAACCTACTTTCAGACACAGCATTTAATATACGTGCATATTCCGGGGCTCCCCACGCTCCCATCTGAGTAAGCCGGGATGTCTCTAAGGCACTGAACGGGCTCCCGAAAATACCTGGTGACACCCATCCCAAAAAGCAAATCATCCCCATTATTCCGAACACCGTATAGAGGGTCCATTTATATTTCAGCAAGAAATCCTCCGTCTTTATCATTTTACGTATACACATAGCTGCCAATAGCGGAATTGTAAATTCCAACACTACAAGTATACTGGAGACTGTCCTGAATTTATTATATCCCGGGAAGTAATCTATGAAAAGATCGGTTAGAGGATTGAAATTGTGTCCCCACGAAAGCATAAGTGCGAGTATGGAGACTGCAAAAAGTGCCCATTTCACTGCTCCTTCCACCACAAACAAGGCCAGTATGGCAAGTACAAAGATGAAGGCCCCCACATATACGGGTCCGTTGGTCATGGGCTGGTCGCCGAAATATTGCGGGAACCGGCTCATAAACATCCTTTCCTGCTGGGTCAATGGCATTTCCTGAGCTTTGGATGTATCGCCCGTACTTAAGATTACATTTTCTCCTCCCTTCGGTTTAATGGTGGCTCCTCCTTTGAGATTCGGGATAAGGAGAGTCATTGATTCATCCACCCCATAGCTCCATGCCGTGATATAATCTTTATCAAGGCCCTTTGCCTCCTGAGAACCTGCAGGGGTCAGATCTGTCGACTTCCCTCTGATGGTCTCCTTGGCATATTCCATCGAATTATACAGATTAGCTGAGTTGGCTGCCACAGCGAGACAACCTGCCAATAGGCAGCAAACTGTTGCCAGACCCCACGTGAGCATCCGGTTTTTCTTCAATGCAATCCAGAGCCATGCAAGCACAAGGAAAAAGATTACAAAGCAAAAATAATAAGTCATCTGCGGATGGTTGCTCTGTAATTCCAATGCTCCGAAAAGTGCAGTGAGAGCTGTCCCCGCTATATATTTCCCCCGATAACAAAGGGCTATGCCTCCAATGGTGGGAGGTACGTAGGCTAATGCCAAAAATTTCCAGATATGACCGGCTCCTATGATAATGATGAAATAGGTGGAAAATCCCCAAGCCACAGCGGCAAATAGGGATGTGTACCATTTAAATTTCATGCACAGACACATGATAAAGAATCCCAACATCATTATGAAAAGAAGATTGCAGGGAGCCGGCAACCATAGGGAATAAACCTTTGCTACTCCCGACAGAACCTTATTGGCGGGATAAGATGGTGAGATTTGAAAATTTGGCATCCCCGAAAACAGGGAATTGGTCCATCGGGTGGTCTCTCCCGTTGCTTCATGGAATGCTACCCCTTCTTGACCGTTGGCCATTCCCTGAAGCGTATCGGCCTGCCTGAGCACATTCCCCTCCTGGGCATCAGGAAAGAAAAAGAAGAAAGCAACAGCCACCAAAAGGAAGGCCGCTAAAAACGAATATATATAATTACTTTTGATCATCTTCATCGCCGGCCGGAATTGATATCTGTCGGTTCATACTCTGTTCGAGCGATATCAGCGTTTCTGTCTCGCTAACTCCGGGGATATAAAGAATACGCTCGTTGAGAAGCTCCATCAGATGCTGGTTGTCTCGTGCATACACTTTTATTATCATTGAATATGGCCCGGTGGTGTAATGACATTCCACAACTTCCGGTATTTGTTCCAAATGATTTACCACTTCCCGATACATGTGACCCTTTTCCAGGCTCACTCCGATGTATGTGCAGGTGTTATATCCCAAGGTTTTCGGGTTGACATGATATCCGGAGCCGGTGATTACCTTCATCTCCACAAGTCTTTGGATTCTCTGATGGATTGCGGCACGCGACACCCCACACTCCTCAGCTATATCTTTGGAGGGAATGCGCGCATTATTCATTACAATATTTAATATCTTTTTGTCGAGGTTATCTATTCGTTCCATTTATCTATCTATATTTTCTCTTAGCAAAATTATCAATAATTTCCGACACAAAAAAACTACACTAAGATTAAAAAAATTTGGATAAACGCGAAAAAGTCTATAACTTTGCAGTCGCAAACGCGCCCAAAACGAAATAGCAACAGTCCCATAGCGACTTAATGTCAGCAGGATGGCTCAAGAGTTCGGGCAGCAGTTATGCAACAAGACATGACTCCGTGGCTCAGTTGGTAGAGCAAATGACTCTTAATCATTGGGTCGTGGG
>JAFLTQ010000005.1 GCA_022510385.1 Muribaculaceae bacterium
TTAGCAGTGCAAAATTAGCTCCATCCGGCCCTCTTTCCAAATATAACGGCACCAAATCCCCGCAATACAGAACCTTCCGTCGACAACTGACTGTCACTCAGCTAAATCAAAATATGTTAAAAATGATTAAGAAATACTAAATAGGATGGGTTTCTATGTTTCCTGCTTATTCCATCTCTTCTTTACTTTCATTTTATCCCCTTTAATATTTTTCTTTTTTTGCGTCTTTAGCTTGATTACGCTAATTTTGCAGTTGAAGAATAAAAAGTCACACAAAACCCACAATAAACAGATCTATATGGGAAGAGCGTTTGAATATCGCAAAGCAAGAAAACTGAAGAGGTGGGGCAATATGAGCCGCACCTTCACCCGAATTGGTAAAGAAATCACAATGGCAGTAAAGTCAGGTGGTCCCGATCCTGACATGAATCCACGTCTTCGTGTGCTAATGCAGAATGCTAAGGCCGCCAACATGCCGAAAGACACTGTGGAAAGAGCCATCAAAAAAGCAACTGAAAAGGATGCCGGAGACTACAAGGAGATTGTTTATGAAGGATACGGCCCTCACGGTATCGCCATCGTGGTGGAAACCGCTACAGACAACAACCAACGCACAGTGGCCAATGTGCGCAGTTATTTCAACAAGCATGGCGGCTCTTTAGGCACATCGGGTTCTCTATCATTCCTTTTCGACCATAAAAGCGTATTCCATTTAAAACCTAACGAGGGTGTCGACCAAGAGGAACTTGAACTTAACCTTATGGATTTTGAAGGTGAGTTCGAACCCGATGAGGAAGAATGGATTGTTTATGGAGCATTCGACCAATTTTCAAATCTTCAGAAATTCCTTGAAGATTCAGGTCTTGAAATAATTTCCGCAGAATTCGAACGAATACCCAACGATTATAAAGAGGTTACTCCCGAGCAACGCGAGGCAATCGAGAAACTGCTTGAAAAATTCGAAGACGACGAAGATGTGCAAAACGTCTTCCACAATATGAAGGAAGAGGATTGATTCCTTGTCGAGCTTGGTATAGTTAAGTGCACACCTAATTAACAGGAGATTCTAACCTACTGAGTTGTCTCAAAATTGCCGAAATGAAAAAAGAGAGAATTCTTTTGCGTCTCTGCAAGATGGGGGGTCGGGAACAAGAGTATATCGACCTGGCCTTCCGTGATAATTGGGTAGTGCCGCTTGGTCCCAACGTAGATGGATTTGAACAAGATCTTGAGAAATTCCTATTACCGCAAGATAGTCATAAAAAAATATGCGCTCTTTCTTCCGGGACAGCTGCCATCCATTTAGGGTTGGTGATGCTTGGAGTGGATAAGGGGGATGAAGTGATGGTACAATCACTCACATTCAGCGCCTCCGCTAATCCGGTGGTTTATCAAGGAGCCACACCGGTATTTGTAGATTCAGAGCCTGAGACATGGAATATTGATCCGGAACTTCTCGACACGTCAATCAAAGATCGACTTGAGAAAACCGGACGTCTCCCCAAAGCAATTGTAGTGGTTGACCTTTACGGAATGCCGGCCAAATTAGATGCCATCACCAACGTAGCTAAAAAATGGGGCATCCCTATACTGGAAGATGCAGCAGAAGCATTCGGAAGCGAATACAAAGGCGAGAAATGCGGCAACTTCGGTTTATATGGGGCCCTCTCATTCAACGGCAACAAGATGATCACCACCTCGGGAGGAGGGGCATTGATATGTCCGGATGAAGAGACCCGCAAACGAGTGGCATCCTATGCCACCCAGTCACGCGAGCCGGCCCCCTGGTATCAGCATGAAAGAATCGGCTTCAATTATCGGATGAGCAACATCTGCGCCGGCATCGGCAGAGGACAAATGATGGTGGCTCAAGAGTTTATCAATCATCACAAATGGGTGCAATCTGTTTATCGGGAAGCCTTTAAAGATATTCCGGAAATCATCCTGCATGAAAATCCCTCACCGGAATTCGATAGTAATTTCTGGCTCTCCACAATCAGCATCTCACCACAAGCAAAGATAAAGGGTGATGATGGATGCGGAAGTCCCGAAGCCCTGCGTCGATGTCTTGAAAAAGAGAATATCGAGAGCAGACAGATCTGGAAGCCGATGCATCTTCAACCATTCTTCAAGGATGCCCCGGCCTATCTAAACGGATGTTCTGAAAAGATATTCAATACAGGACTTTGTCTGCCTGCAGGCCCATGGGTGGGAGAAAATGAACTTGAAAGAGTGATTTCAACGATAAAATCTTCGCTTCAATAAGAAAGAGGCGAAAAGATTTCATTATATTTGCACATTGGAGAGCATTCCCCGGATTCTTTTAAAATACAGATTCCGGCAATTGTGGATAAAAAATATCCGTAATCCAAAGTAATAAACAAAAAACAATACATAAATAACTAAACTAACAAACAAACTGCTATGTGGTTAACATGCTCAACCGTAGGACGTAAGTTCGTCATGGCTGTTTCAGGAGCCGTGCTCGTACTCTTCCTTACATTCCACTGCTGTATGAACTCCATAGCCATCTGCTGGCCGGCTGCCTACAACTCTCTTTGTGAGTTTTTGGGCGCCAACTGGTATGCACTCGTTGCATCCGCAGGATTGGCTCTGTTCATACTTTTGCACATAGTTTATGCTTGCTGGCTTACCTTGCAAAACCGCAAGGCACGCGGCCCGGTGCGCTATGCTATTTCAAAGAAACCGAAGACTGTTGAATGGTCTTCTAAAAACATGCTTGTATTAGGTATTGTGATCCTGGCTTTCTTAGTGATCCACCTTATTCAATTTTGGGCAAAGATGCAGCTTCAGGAGATACGTGGTGTCCATGACGTTCTCCCCCCTGCAGCCGGTACTCTTTTCCTCCAGGAAGCATTCCAGACCAACTGGACCTGGATCGTCTACATTATCGGCTTCATAGCTCTTTGGTTCCATCTCAATCATGGTATATGGTCGATGTTCCAGAGTGTGGGTTGGGACAACACTGTTTGGATTGCACGCTTCAAAAAGCTTGCCGTATGCTGGAGTTCTGTCGTTTGTATCCTGTTCGTGGCTCAGGCAATCGTATTCACGGCTAAAGCACACGAGGGATATTTCAAGACCAACCCCGTGCTCCGTGAGCAATACAAAGACATGCTTGTCCCGATGTTTGAGAAAGACTTTGGTCCCGATGCCGCTCAATTAGGCATTCCAAATGTAGGCTCATTATCCTATGACGATTTCGGGATGTTGGTGGAGAATTTCCAAGTGGCATTACAACAACTTCCCGAGAGTCTTGACGACACAAGAGTTCAGATGCAACTTGCCTCTATCCCGACTCCTGAACAAAAAGAGCAATTCCTGAATGCCCTCGATCGTCAGATGAGAGGTAGGAAGAATCTTGAAAAGACAAAAGCCCTGTTGGATTATCTCAACGGAGTTGAACCCTCACAGCAGTCTGAAGTCCTCCTGCCTCCGGGTATGGAGACATCGACGTTGGAAGAAACTGTGATAGAGCAATTTGAAGGGCCCGGCGATTTCAACGAGGAAGGATATGAAGATAATTCTAATTCTATTAATGATTAAGCGATATGGCAACACAAGATAAAGTGAGAGTAATGAGTCCGGAAGCTTCGAAGATTCCGGAGGGTCCAATCGCTGAGAAATGGACCAACTACAAGGCCCACCAGAAACTCGTGAATCCGGCCAACAAGAGAAAACTCGACGTAATTGTCGTAGGAACCGGTTTAGCCGGAGCCTCTGCAGCCTCCACACTTGGTGAGCTCGGTTTCAACGTATTGAATTTCTGCATTCAGGACAGTCCGCGCCGCGCACACTCAATCGCTGCACAGGGAGGTATCAATGCAGCAAAAAACTATCAGAATGACGGCGACTCCGTTTATCGTCTTTTCTACGACACTGTGAAAGGTGGCGACTATCGTGCCCGCGAAGCTAATGTGTATCGTCTGGCTGAGGTTTCAAATGATATTATCGACCAGTGTGTGGCTCAGGGTGTCCCCTTTGCACGTGAATATGGAGGTCTTCTTGCCAACCGTTCTTTCGGTGGCGCGCAGGTGAGCCGTACTTTCTATGCCAAAGGCCAAACAGGGCAGCAGCTGCTACTCGGTGCATATGCATCGCTTAACCGCCAGATCAAGGCCGGGAAAGTAAAAAGCTTCAACCGCTACGAGATGCACGATGTAGTGCTCGTAAAAGATAAAGATGGAGTAGAAAGAGCAAGGGGTATTATTGCAAAGAATCTTGTCACCGGTAAATTCGAGCGCTTCGCAGCTCATGCAGTGGTGCTTGCCACCGGCGGTTATGGCAACACATATTTCCTTTCCACCAACGCGATGGCTTGCAATGTTTCTGCAGCTATGGCAGCTTATAGGAAAGGTGCATATTTTGCAAATCCGGCTTATGTGCAGATCCATCCTACCTGTATCCCGGTACACGGCGACAAGCAGTCAAAACTCACCCTCATGTCAGAGTCTCTGCGTAACGACGGCCGTATCTGGGTGCCTAAAAAGAAAGAGGATGCTGAAAAACTTCAGAAAGGTCTCATAAAAGGTAGCGATATCAATGAAGAAGACCGTGACTACTATCTTGAAAGAAGGTATCCCGCATTCGGTAACCTCGTGCCGCGTGACGTTGCTTCACGTGCTGCAAAGGAACGTTGCGATGCAGGCTTTGGTGTCAACAACACCGGTCTCGCTGTTTTCCTCGACTTCTCTGAAGCAATTAATCGTCTCGGCATAGATGTGGTGCGTCAGCGTTATGGCAACCTCTTCGACATGTATGAGGAAATCACAGATGTCAATCCGGGTGAAATGGCCCGTGAAACCGACGGAATGGAATACTACAACCCAATGATGATTTTCCCCGCTATCCACTATACAATGGGTGGTCTTTGGGTTGATTATGAACTCCAGACTTCTGTGAAAGGTCTTTTCGCTATCGGCGAATGTAACTTCTCCGACCATGGTGCCAACCGACTCGGTGCTTCTGCTCTTATGCAGGGTCTTGCCGACGGTTACTTCGTGCTCCCATATACTATCCAGAATTATCTTAGCGACCAGATTTCTGTGCCGCATTTCTCAACTGATCTTCCGGAATTTGATGCTGCCGAGGCAAAATGCAAAGCCCTTCAGGATCATCTTATGAACATCAAGGGGAATCGCACTGTCGACTCAATCCATAAAGAGCTCGGCCACATAATGTGGGAATATGTAGGTATGGGAAGAACAAAAGAGGGTCTTGAAACTGCTATCAAGAAACTTAATGAATTACGCAAAGTGTTTGAAACCGACCTGAAGATTCCGGGCACTCAAGATGGAATGAATATCGAGCTTGACAAGGCCTTCCGTCTCAACGACTTCATCACTATGGGCGAGCTGATTGCCTATGATGCACTGAGCAGAAATGAAAGCTGCGGCGGCCACTTCCGCGAGGAGTATCAGACAGAGGAAGGAGAAGCAAAGAGAGATGATGAAAATTGCTTCTATGTAAGCTGTTGGGAATATGAAGGCAGCGATGCTAAAGCTCCCGAGCTCATCAAAGAGCCGCTCCATTATGAGGCTATCAAAGTGCAAACACGTAACTATAAGTCATAACCCTTTTTAAGAGAAATTTATTATGGATGATAAAATAATGAAAGTCACTCTCAAGGTTTGGCGCCAGGAGAATGCAAAAGCGAAAGGGAAGTTTGTGACTTATCCTGACGTTGAGACAACTCCCGACACCTCTTTCCTTGAGACCCTTGACATATTGAACGAGCAGCTTGTGGAGCGTGGTGAAGAGCCTATCGCCTTCGACCATGACTGCCGCGAAGGAATCTGCGGAATGTGTTCACTTTATATCAACGGACATCCCCACGGGCCCGCTATAGGGGCGACAACTTGCCAGCTCTATATGCGCCGCTTTAAAGATGGCGAAACAATCACTGTGGAACCATGGAGATCTGCTGCATTCCCGGTTATTAAAGACCTTATGGTCAACCGTAATGCTTTCGACCAGATTCAGCAAGCCGGAGGTTATGTTTCCTTCAACTGTGGCGGAGCTCAGGATGCCAACGACCTTCCGATCGCCAAAGTTGAGGCTGATGCAGCAATGGATTCAGCCAGTTGCATCGGTTGTGGTGCCTGCGTAGCTACATGTAAGAACGGTTCTGCCATGCTCTTCGTGGCAGCCAAAGTGACTCAGTTCTCTCACCTTCCCCAGGGCCAGGTTGAGACTGCTCGCCGCGTGAAAGCAATGGTCAAAAAAATGGATGAACTCGGATTTGGTAACTGCACAAATACCGGTGCTTGTGCCGCTGAGTGTCCGAAGTTGATTCCTCTTGCTAATATCGGCAGGATGAACCGCCTCTTCATAGCAGCAAAAATCAAAGACTAAAGAAAAATTCCTGTAAAAAGAGAGGGTGATTTTTGAAAATCATCCTCTCTTTTTAGCATTAATAACTAAAGGTGATTAATATCTTATAACCTAAAAAGGGATTAAACTCTTGTATCCGGAATCTCTTTTTTATGCTAACGGATCCCGATTTTATTCATAACGGATCCTGGCTTTTCTGATCACTCTCCAGCATCCTCCTTCAAAGATTGCTGTTCCTGCAGTTTCTGTCACCACGCGAGATGATGTCGCAGCCTCTTCCGGATCCATTCCTGTGCAGGCATTATCAAGATACTCCTTAGGATTCGAGAGAGCCAGACTCCATGCTGCCGGGGAATTAGCCACCTTAAAAGTACCGTTGTAGCCATCTCCGGTTTCAAGGATATAAACAGAATGACCTACATTAAGAGTTCTGTCGGCTCTCACAAAAATCCCCTTAGAGTTAGCTCTTCCAAGGTAAATAGAACGCAATGCCCCCTTTGAAGCTGCCGGCTGTTCTCTCTGCGATCTCTCAGTGCTCTCTCTTTCCCGATTAATAGAGACACCCGCTTGCGGGGCACCTTTCTTCATTGCAGCCATCTCTATGGAAAGATTCTCATATTTTGTCCTGAGTTCCTGGTTCCTTCGTTCCGAATTTTCAAGTTTTCTATTAAGCATGGAGATTTCACTCTCTTTCTCCTCCAAGGCCTTTTTCAACTGATTCAACTTTTCCGAATCAATTTCTCCGCCCTTACCAACCACAATTTTTTCATTCCCATTTTTCTTCAGGACATTGGCGGCATACACAACTAATGCAACTACAATTCCCACAAGGAGAACAAGCACCATTATATAAACCCAAGTGTAATTATAAGCCGGGGTCAGGGAAGCGTCATTCTCCTCTTCTATAGCATCTATTTCTTTTTGTTGCTCGTTTAATTGATTCAATTCAGCTTGTGCCTCCTTGGGCGTGACACCACCTGCATTTTGTGATGTAGATTCCTGAGATGAAACGGTGGTTTCTGCCGGAGCAACAGTTGTTGCCTGCGCTTGTGGTGTCGGGGCTGAAAGTTTCATCTTCTTTATCAGGCTACGGGTCCTGATGCGTCCTCCTCTCCCCTTTTCCAACAATCCTTTGTTTTGATAGGCTGTCACAGCCCAATACTCCACGAGTTGATCCATCCCCCAATCCTTATAGTCGGTTGGTACCGGTATAGCCTTGAAAGCCTTGATATTCTCCTTCTCCTTGGCTTTCAGAGAAGCCTCAAGTTCCTCCATTGTTTTTGGATTGAGATCATCGAGATATCCGGAGCCATCATTAGCATATCTTAAATAAGATTTTGTAGCTATTGTCCTGGCTTCCTCCATCTCATCCTTTGTCACTCCCAACATCGTTGAGGGCAACAATAACATGGCCACAAGAGCCAAACTCTTAAATTTTACTTTATATATCGTCATATCGGCTTATATATATGCAAAGTTAAATCAAAGTTACAGAATAATTTTTAATCTACATCTCCCTTCTTAGACGTGCCACCGGTATGCCTGTACGGTCACGATATTTGGCAATGGTGCGACGTGAAACCTCATACCCCTTCTTAAGCATTTCCTCTTTGATCTTTTCATCGCTCAATGGATGATGCTTATCTTCCTTATCAACAATTTTCTTAATTTCAGCCTCAATTTTACGGTTGGTAAGCAATTCACTTTCATCCTGTTTTTCGGAAGAGTCTCCACCCCCTATCGAGTCGCTGAAAAAGAACCTCAGCGGGAAAATTCCCCACGGAGTGTTGACATGTTTGTTAGTGGTTGCCCTCGACACCACAGAAAGATCATATCCGGTCAGAGCCGAAATATCCTTTATCATCATTGGCTTGAGCTGATAGATATTCTGGGTGAGAAAATACTCTTTTTGAATCTTAACTATGGCAGTCATCACATTCATAAGGGTTTCCTGACGCTGCTTAAGGATTCTTATGAAATCGCGGGCATCATTATAGCGATTGAATATAAATTCATTCCCTTTTTTAGCTTGCCTTACTTTTGCATTGGCTGTCAATTCCGCCACAGCCTCTGAAAAAGTCCTGTCAATGGTAAGTTCCGGGATTCGGTTGTTGGTTGAAATGGAAATTTCCCCATCCTCCACCTCTACATTAAGATCAGGCACAATCACATTAGAATGATCCAAAGAAGATGCATAAAGAGCTCCCGGCTTTGGATTGAGCGACTTTATAAGCTCCACAGCTGCTTTCACTCTTTCTTGCGACAGTTTCAACGAAGCCATCAGCTTGTTGGAATGTTTCATCGAGAAAGCCTCGAATTGATTATCGACAATATTGAGGGCATCCTCGGTGGTTTGATTCTTGGGAAGATGGATTAATTGAAGCCTGAGACATTCCCTAAGATTAGTCGCACCTACGCCGTAAGGTTCAAAATCCCTGACAATCCCAAGGGCTCGTTGAGCAGTGTCAAGGTCTACATCGATTCCCGGCCCGAACGCCATATCGTTTACAATGCCCTCCAGGGGACGCCGCAGATAGCCGTTGGTATCGATATTTCCGATTATATATCTTGCCGTTGTCCTGGTCAGATCGGGCATAGTTCTTTCAGAAAGTTGTCTTAAGAGAGCATCCAAGAGAGTCTCTCCCGCATCTGTTGGAGAAAAATCAAAGTTTCTTTCATCCTCTGTCTGATTTTGAGATGAATAGAATCTATATTGCGGACTTTCCTCCTGGGGATTTGTCTCATCTTCATTAATTTCGAGAGCCGGATTCTCCTCCAATTCACGCTCGATTGCCTCCTCCAACTCAGGAGCGGTATATTCCAACAGTTTGGTAAACCGTAGTTGCTGCGTAGAAAGGCGCATTACGGTTTTCTGTTCGAGCGATAGATTCTGATCTGACCTCATATCGGGTTGCAGTTTGAGTTAACCGGAATATGAATGTTTCCGGATGGAGGTGTTATAAGTGCGAAATTACTTCAAATAAGCTCAAGGTTGAAAAAATAAAGATAAAAAATTGTAGGAGACGCAAAATTTGTTTAATTTCGCGCTTTGTAGGGGATTAAGGCATTTATGGTTGCCCCTATTATCACAACAGACGAATCTATTTGAAAAATTAAAGTAAAATGGCATCTCATAAAGATAAGAATCAGGAAGAGTCAACGTTAGACCGCGTCAATACCCAACTGACAGACGCCGGAACACACATCGCAGAAAACAAGAAAATTATTTTTATAGCATTAGGGGTGATTCTCGTGGTTGCCGCTTTCGTTTTGAGCTATCTTTTCATCTATAAGAATCCAAAAATGGAAAGAGCTTTTGAAGCTTACAACGGAATCGAAACTCAAAATCTTAACGACAGCACTGCAGCTGCCCAATATATGAGCGTTGCCGATCAATATAGCGGCGACACGGCAGGAAAACTTGCTGCTCTAAGTGCAGGCGAGGCTCTTTATAACCAAGGACGTTATGAGGAAGCAGCCCAATATCTTAAAAAATTCTCCTCAAGCGATGATATCCTTGAAGCTAATGCGCTTGTTTTGACCGGTGACTGCTACGTGAATTTAGGCAATTATGATGAGGCTCTCTCTTTTTATCAGAAAGCAATCAAACGAGCTGACAATAATCCTCAGATTGTGCCGAGAGTTCTTTTAAAAGAGGCAAATGTCTACGACGCTCAGTCAAATTTCGGCAAAGCATTGGAATGTTATCAGCAGATTAAAGACAACTATCCTCAGTTCCAACCCGGCAATGGCATGGACATGGAGGCTTATATAGCCCGCGAGCTTGCCAGAATGGGTAACCCGGCTCTCTAATAACTGTTGATAAGTTTTCTTTATTGGAATTTAAACCAATTAGAATTTAAATGACCTAATCTCTGAAGTTTTTTCAGACTTCATAAAATAATAAAACACTTGCTTATTTTATGAAAAGGGGCGGCATCCTTCGGGGTGGCGCCCTTTTCTTTTATATCCTCTTCCTCAATGTATGAATCTATTGGTACGATAAATTACCTTCCTGATTAGAGGTAAAAAGTCTTATGGATATTTTATAACCGGCCCTGAAGATTGTGTAGTTACCAATTGCTTATATTTAAATTTGATCAAATTCTGCATCGTAAAATTACCGATTATAAGCTTAGCGTAAATACCCTTATGCTCGAGGGATGCGGCAGTCCGCATCCATATCTAAGGCTTGTTGCTGTTAGTATACGCTCAATCCTCTGAGCAGCCAACTTCTCACCCTCCGGTATCCGCTCAGTCCTCTAAGGGGTCAACAAATAAAAGTCAAAACAAATAGCTCGGCCTTTCGAGCCGAGCTATCTGATATATCATCTTGATTTATAGAATCAATGATTATTTAGCCACAACAGTGCAGCTGTAAGGCAACTTACTGAGGTCGAGAGTTACTGTGTAAGTACCGGCCGGAGTTGTGATGTTGTCACCATTGAGTACAAGATTAGTGGTTGAACCACCAAGGTTGACAGCCCAATCATTGTTGAAACGGAATTTCCAACCACCCTCTTCATTAAGAGTCATTGTTCCTGTCCATTCCAGTTTCTGATCTCCTACTGCAGTCAGTTCGATATCATTATCCCAGTCGCCATTCACGCCGATAAGAGAGGCAGAAGTTATCTCTGTGAGTGAATAAGTGAGGTTAAGAACATTTACATTACACCAGTAAAGAGCTGCTTCTTTTACAGTAATGTTATTATCACTACCACCCAACATAAGCTTGCCTTCGCCTGCACTACCGTAGTTGAAGCCGTCCCAATTGAGTTCTGAGGTAAACTTGAATCCACCTTGGAGATAAGCAAAGCCGGTGTAAGTTATGAAATCATTGGTGGAAAGCATCTGAGACTCAGACTGAACCCAACCGTTTGAATCGCCCGGAGTGTAAAGATTTTCAAAGGTAGCAAGTTCTTGAATTTCATAGGTCAAAGCCTTGGCATCAAATGAAAAACTGTACCTGTTTCCTGCTGTCAGAGCACCGGGTTGGCCTCCGAGATCCAAAGTGCCTTTCAAAGCTGCAGCAGTAGTCGGGCCATAGCAGAGAGATGTGTCAAGTGTACCACCCTGTGCTGCTTCGTATGCGCTTTGAGGAACTATTAACCATGAAGTCATACCCTCACCAAAATCAGCGATAACGGTGAAGTTAGTGTCATCATAGATATTATATTCGTTATGTGTAAACGGAATTGCGGATTCAAGAGTCGTACCTTGCGGGCCAAGGAGATAATAAGCCTCTTCAATAACATATCCAGGATCTACACCTTCCTGTTGGAAGTTGTCACCGGCGCAGTAATAATAATCCTTGTCACCGATCTTATATTGGCCGCCATTTGCAGTTACATAGACCGGGATACGATAGTAGATTTCATATTCACGAGGATCGTTAGGGCCAAACATAGCACTACGTGTGTAGAGGATGCTGCTGAGTGGAACCTGAGCTACACCATCTGTGAATGTAATGTCAGTGACATCAAATACGTCTTTAAAATCCGATGTCTTTGCAAATTGAAGACCCCCCGTCACCTCAGATCCTGCAGGAAGATTCTCCGTCAAGACATTGATTGTATAAAGTTGCAACATTTCTGCGTCCGCATCTGGTGTTGACGCCACCAACGCATCAAGATTCATAAAAGAAGTCAGCGTAGAAGCCGGTGCCACCGAGAAATCTTCTTGTGTGATGCTCGGAAGCTGAGGATTCTCAACCGGTTTTGCATCACTTTTCTCGATTTCGTCACAGCCCATCAAGGCTGTGGCGAGAATCGGAAGTGCAAATAAATATCTTAGTTTCATTCGTTCTTAATTTTTAGATTATTGAACTGTACAATGCCATGGATAAGCAGTGAGGTCAAGTGTCACGTTGGAGCCGTCAAGGTATAGGTTACCCTCGTCGAAAATAAGTTCTTCAGCTGTTCCGCCCAAATTGATATCCCAACTATTGTTCATAGCGATTTTCCATCCTCCGGAAGTTACGTTAGCAGCCCCTGTCCAGATATAAGAGTTTCCGGCATCAGCAGTCATCGGGTTTCCGGATGCATCCCATCCGTTGTAATCTCCCGGCAATGTCACGGATGTGATCTCTGTAATCTTGAGCGTACCGACTTTTTCTGTTCCGGTGTCGGAACTATTGTCATAATCGGTTATTTCAAGCCAGAAGAAATAGAGACCTGTGGGTACTGTGTAATCGCCTCCATTAAGGTTGTTTCCATTTTGATAGAGATCCACTGAATAAGCAACGGTTTCTCCTTCATCATTTAAAACAGGACTTAGACCCACTGAGTCATCACCCTTCTGAGATCCCCAGTTGACAGCACCTTCCCAGTCGCCATCGTTGATCTTGAATTCACCGTCCACTTTTGCGAAACCATATAATGCCATTTTTTCATCATTAGTATATTTCTCGCTAAGAGCAATCTGAGGCTTATTATCACTCCAACCGCCGGCGTTGCCCGGAATATAAAGGAGAATTGGTTCTGTAGAGAAGGAAGCAAACCCTTGCACCTGTGAGAGCATCACTACATTTGAAACGGTAGCAGTTGCTTCTGCAGCTGTGCCTGAACCAAGGTGAGCTGTAGCCCTGACATAAAGCGGACCTATATAATCCTCCTCATATTGGCTTTCATCGAAAATACCGTTCAATTCATTGATACCGGCTGCAAGGTCAGACATATTGGCCACAAGCACTCCTTTAATTTGGCTTTCCAATACGATATCAACCATTCCGGGCACTACATGTTCTTCTCCGTCGTCCCCCACAACAGGTTCTTCTGTCACTGATGTGAAATCAGGCTTCAAAGAAATCTGAATCCCGTAGGTCGGGGCCAAAGTAAGTCCATAGTTAGGCTGGGAGACAGTAAACTGAACTTTTCCGTTAGTTGCCAGATTGATAAATTGTGTGGCAAACTGCGGAGTGTTCAAAACAAATTCATAATCTGTCGAAGTGTCGATTTTCGGGTCTTTATCCGGATTACAACTTGTTAGACCGGAAACCGCAAGAGCCGAAATTGCTAAAATATATGATAATTTCTTCATAATTCAATTAGAAATTTCAAGGTTGAAAAAATCAATAGCCCGGATTCTGGCCCAAAGTTGCTGTAAACTGGGTTGGAATCGGCATAAGGTTTCTCCAGCTTTCAATAGAAGTGCCCTGACGTACGGCACCTTTCCATTGCCAGTTGTAACCTGTATTAGTGTATTTATTGAAACGTATCAGGTCGCTTCTACGATGACATTCCCAATAAAGCTCTCTGTTTCTTTCATCAAGTAGTTCATCAGCAGTATAAGAAGAGACAGGAGCAAGGCCTGCACGAGTCCTTACCTTGTTATAGTATTCATTACCTGAGTAACCGGTAGCCCCATGGCCGGGAAGCTGACATTCAGCAAGCATCAGATAGATATCGGCCAAACGGAAAATCGGCATGTCTGCTGAGTTAAAGATATCTTTGGCAAGATATTTTGAAAGAGGATTTATAAAAACACCATCATCATCTTTAACGGTAACATCTTCAGGAAGTTCATACTGTTCCGATGGAGTGTAGACAAACTTGATACACTGATAACCGCTTGTTCCGGCATCTCCCCATGTGGAGATATCATTGAGATCAAGTTCAAAATCTCCTTCATAAAACAGTGCACGATTGTCGTTGGCATCAAACCTTCTTACTGTTTCCGGACGCATGTGAGGACCGGCCCACGGACCCGCCTGGAGTCCATATACAGCATAAGGAGAAATTGAAGCGTAGGCGCCTCCACTCAGATAAGTTGTCCCACCATAAGTCTGCATCGTGGTTTCATCCTGAGGAACTGTCCAAATAATCTCTCCATAATTTGTGCCATAGGTAGAAGAAGCAACATACTGATAATTATCTGCACAGAAAAGGAATTTGTAAGTCGGTGCTAAGTTGGGTATAGTCTGAGTGATTTTCAGACAAGCATCGGCACATTGCTGCCACATCGGAGTCCCGGTGTAGACTTCAGCATTAAGATAAAGTTTTGCTAAAAGAGCCAGCCCGGCTTCTTTGCTGAGGCGTCCATATTCCTGCTGAGCTGCCGGCACCACTTTCTCGATAGCATCAGTAAGGTCTTCCACTACTGCATCAAACAATTCCTTTCTCGTGTAAGTAGGAGGAATTTCACCCACTACACTGTTCTCATCAGTCCAGGGACCAACGCCGAAAATATCGATCATATGATAATAAGAGAGGTTGCGAAGAATTCTCAATTCTGCCTGGAATTCAGCTATCTCATCAGCTGTGAGGAACTCGTCAGCATTATTCAAGGTCGCGATTACGGAGTTACACAATGCAATCTGATAGTTGATTCGAGAATACATCTCATAGATCCAGTGGTTGTCGGGACTTGGTTGTGCATACACGAGCTCGTCGATACCAACGTCGTCCCAGTTACCTGCGATTACACATTCGTCGGTTGGGAGTTCCTGCTGGTTAAAAAGCTGACGGGTGTAAACACCGGCACCTCCGTCGTCTACTGTTATACCACCCTCCATCACAAGACCACCATAGGCACGCATGATCAAGCCGATATATTCCTCTCGAGATGTAAGTTCGGTCTTGTCTGTAGGATTAGTGGGCTTTACATCCAGGTCGCCTACGCAAGATGATAGTCCGACCATCAAGGAAGCCCCACAAAATAAAATATATTTAGCTATTTTCATATTATCTACTATTAAAGTATTAGAAAGTTGCCACGAGACCTAAGGTGAATGTAATAGGTTTCGGATACACTGCATTGTCTATACCGGAGAAGATTTCCGGGTCAAGTCCTTTGTATTTGGTAATAACGAAAGGATTTTGGACAGCGCCATAGAGGCGGATTCTCAGGTTGTCATGGCAAAGATTAGGCCAAGTATAACCCACTGTGATGTTGTCGCAACGAACGAATGATGCGTTCTGAACAAAATAGTCGCTCTGCATCTGTGCCACAGATTTCTCCTCAAAATAGATAGGATTGTTGGCAAGAAGGTTGCTCAGAGGCAATGCGTTCACAGCACCGTCGATAAA
Source organism: Muribaculaceae bacterium (assembly GCA_022510385.1). Classification (GTDB taxonomy): domain Bacteria; phylum Bacteroidota; class Bacteroidia; order Bacteroidales; family Muribaculaceae; genus Lepagella. The sequence continues at coordinate 15,381 of JAFLTQ010000005.1, forward strand.
TACATTGTTCATCTGGTTCTGGTTGAACACGTAGTTGCCTATGTTGCTTCTCAAAACGATACCGAAGTCCCAGTTCTTGAAGCTCACGTTGTTGTTCCAAGCGATTGTCACTTTCGGGTCGCGGCTATGATATAAATATTTGTCAGACTCGTCAATCTGTCCGTCGCCGTTACGGTCTACGAATACATTATCCAAGGGGTTACCCTTCTCATCGTAAACCTGCTCGTAAACATAGAAACTGTAGGCCGGGTGTCCCACTTCATGTTTCTGGATGTTACCGTTCTGACCACCGAGACTACCAACCTGATTGTCGGCACCTTCAGCAAGGCGGGTGATCTTGTTCTTGTTCCAAGCTACATTCAGAGCAGAGGTCCATGTTACATTCTGAGTGACTACCGGGCGTGTGTTGATATTGAACTCAATACCGATATTCTCAAGGTCACCGATGTTGATGTTTCCTTTGTTGGTAAGGTTAGAACCTGCCGGATAGTTGGCGAATGTCAAGAGGTCTTTTGTTGTCCTCTTATAGAAATCGATACTACCTGCAATACGGTTGTTAAGGAAACCGAAGTCAACACCTGCATTCCAAGTGTGGGTTTCCTCCCATTTGATCGATTCGTTGTATGCCCCCGGAGTAACGTAAGGTATGTCGGTATTGGTGCCGAACGGATAACGATGGTTCAAGTCGGTATAACCAATGCTGTAGACCGGCAGATAGGGGAAGAAGTCGTCATTAAGGTCTTGCTGACCGGTGATACCGTAACCGGCACGGATCTTTAGTTCCGACATCCAACCGCGAGTTCTCTCCATAAAAGTTTCTTCGAGGAGCTTCCAACCGAGAGCCACTGACGGGAATGTACCCCAGCGGTTATCTTTGGAGAAACGTGATGTACCGTCCCAACGCACTGTTGCAGTGATGAGATATTTGTCGCGCAAGATATAATTGAGACGTCCGAAGAATGAAACCAATTGGAGATTATCGGAATAATAGGAAGTAGGATAAGCCTGAGTGTTAAGATAATGATCGTTGCTCGGGAGACCTACCTGATAAACGTATGAGCGGTTATGACCGTTGTTGTGGAAACGCTGCCAGGAATAACCGGCTGTAACATCAATCTGAGAATAGATCTTTTCGAATTCCTTGTTATAATTCAGATAGAAATCAAGAAGGAGGTTTCTACGGAACTGATGTTGTTTTGTTGCTGAAGTACCACCATCGCGTATTTGCAATGGGTTACCATCTTCTCCTGTGACTGAATAACCGTTTCTCCAGGCCATCGGCGAGAATACATAGTCATAACCGAACCAAGAACCTTTGGCCATATCGTAACCGAGGTTAAGATTAGCACGGAGTTCACGGAGGAACGGCATCTTGAGGTCAATCTGGAGGTTACCGATACTTTGCCAGCTTGTACCCTTAGACTCGTTGTCGAGAAGGGCAGCGATCGGGTTCATCGGTGCAGTGGTAGTGTTTATGTCAAGACCATTACCTGTCCAGGTGTCTTTAGTGATCGGTCGCCAGTCTGCTCCGTAGACATTCCAATAGCCCAATTCAGCCACACCGTTTTCATAATCCTTCACAGGAAGGGTCGGGTTCATCGAGATTGCAGTCCCCATAGTTCCTGCATTGTATTGGTTCTTAACATAAGAGCCCTTCACGTTTGCCTGGATTGAGAGAAGGTCGTCGAAGAATTTCGGTGTTAGGTTGATACCGGCAGTGACACGGTCCATCTTTGAGTGTTTCATGATACCGTTATTGTTGGTATAAGAAGCTGAAACACGATAAGGAAGCCATTTCACAGTACCTCCGACACTCAGTGAATAGTCACTTGAGAAAGTGGTACGGAGTTCCTCTTTCTGCCAGTTGGTATTGGCTCCATACAAAGCTTCAGCCTGTGTGGAATCAGCTCCGAAACGGTTAGTGATGAAGTTGGAGAAAGTGGAACCATCCATCATGTCGAGATAATTTCTCGGAGTGTTTACATAGAAGTTAGCGGTAAAGTTCACCTGAGGACGACCGCTTTGGCCTTTCTTGGTAGTGATGATGATCACACCGTTGGAAGCGCGGCTACCATAGATGGCAGTTGCTGATGCATCCTTAAGGATGGTCATGCTCTCTACGTTTTCAGGAGAGATAAGGCTCAACGGGTTGGAAGCACCCACAACTGTACGCATATTCATCGGCACACCGTCAACAACGATAAGAGGGTCGTTGGATGCGGCCAGTGAAGCTCCACCACGGATTGTGATGTTTGCTCCGCCCGACGGGTTACCACCGTCGAGAGTTACTACAACACCGGGGCTTGCACCTACAAGAAGGTCTTGTGCTGAGGTGGAAAGACCGGCCTCTATTTCGTCCGGCTTTACTACGGCTACAGAACCGGTCGCGTCAGCTTTCTTTACGCTACCGTAACCGATAACTACAGTTTCAGCAAGCATCTGAGCGTTTTGTTGCATCGTGATCTTGATGTCTGTACGTCCGTTAACCGGCACCTCCATAGGATCGTAGCCTACGTAGCTCACCACAAGAGTAGCATTCGGTTCTACGTTCAATGTGAAGTTACCATCGATATCGGTGGCCGTACCGTTGGTTGTGCCTTTCTCCATAACAGTGGCACCGATCAGGGGCTCGCCCAAGTCATCATCCACATAGCCGTGAACGGTGATTTTCTGCGCGAAGCCTGGAAGCGCTACAAGCATCAGAAATGCTAATGCCGCCCACAGCTTCCTGTTCAATTGAAAACAGTTGTTCTTCATGCAAGAAAAATTTAGTTGATATATTTGTTTGATTTATTCCAAACACAAACACTCCGAGTTCTTTCGGAGTATGATGCAAATTTATTTTCAAATTTTTATATCTTGAAAGTTTTTTTATGTGTTCTTTAACATATTTTTGTGTTTTATCTCAAGCTCAAAATTCCCCTTTATTTATCCTTATTTCCCTCTATTTTTTCACCTTTTAGAATACTTTGTCTACCATTCAACTCTATATTGGCGATTATTTATTGTTTTTTCTTAATTTTGTAAATGAACATCCCCGATTAAAAACTTGTGTAGAATGGGAAAGATTGTTGAAATTGTGAGAAATTCCGGCCGCACTTTGGCGTCAATGCTGAAAATAGCAGTCATGTCGCGTGGTGCCTCCGTAGCTTCCAAAGAAGGAAAAGGTAAAGAACTTATTATCCTCGGGAATGGACCATCTCTTCGCCACACCATTGATAGAAATATTGAAATTCTACTCAGCCATCCTTTAATGTGCCTCAATTTCGCCGCTATCTCTCCCGAGTTCAGGAGACTGCGACCTCAATATTATATCCTTGCCGATCCTCTTTTCTTCAATTCTCTCAGCCATAACTCTAATGTCAGAAAGTTATGGGAGGAATTAAGCAGAGTAAGTTGGGATATGACTCTTCTGATTCCTTCAAAATTCAAACATCTCGCAGCCCCTCTCCTAATGAACTGCAAGAATATAAAACTCCGTTATTTTAATCTCACACCAATAGAAGGATTCAAGGGAGTTTCCCACTTCCTATATTCCTTAGGATTAGGCATGCCTCGACCCCGTAATGTCTTGATCCCCGCAATTATGGAGAGCATCAGGCTTGGATATTCAAAAATATATCTTTGTGGAGCAGACCACACATGGACAAAGACTCTTGACGTTGACAATGAGAATTTCGTCATAAGTATTCAGCCCCATTTCTATGAAGACAATGAAGAGGAGCATAAACGCGTCAGGGAAACCTACAAAGACTTGCGGCTTCATGATGTCTTGGGGAGTATGACTATCGCCTTCCGGAGCTATTGGCATATTTCAGATTATGCAAAGACTAAAGGGGTCGACATTATTAATGCAACCCCGGGCTCTATGATCGATGCCTTTAAACGAGGCTCTCTTTCCTGATATCGTTTCATTGAATCATTCCCAGACATATATAAGGAAACCCCATCCTCATTTATGAGAACAGGGGTTCCCAATTTCTTGTATGATTACTGCAAAAATGCCTAATCCCGATTTTTACTTGTGAACTTTTGGTAAGCAGTTCATAACGGGAAGGATTTTTCCTTAAATCCTCTATTTAACGGGCAGGATTTTTCCTTAAATCCTTTTATTTGCAAACTTTTGGAAAAGTTCCTCCTTATTTGCTATCATTATTTCTTACCAGACAGTCTTCAAAGGACGGTAGGATACCTCTTCAACACCGCTGATTCGATCATATGGAACGTTCGGGAAAACAAGACTTGTGATGGCTGTCAATCCGTCGCTGCTCAACACCTCTACAGATGAATGGTCGGTGTAGATATGCAATTCCAATTCGTCAGCCGATGTGTCATATGGTGCGCTCATGCTCGGAATGCTGAAGAGCCCGTGGAAAGCTACATTCCCGGAAGTAGATGTTCTGCTCAAAATCACCTTACCTGCTGCCGGATTTACATTTACGCTTACACTCTCGTTAATACCGTTCCCAATCGTAAATGTCCGATTTTCTGACGGGTCAAGTTTCACAATCATCTCATATCCATCTCCACCGCTACAAACTCCATCAGTTGCCGCTGTTAGTTCGCCTGCTATTCCGTCAAGTTCCGATACCACCTGTGATGTCAAGACCGGAGCTCCATTGAATTCCACAAGTTGCAATTGGCGAGGTAGAGTCATGGCTGATCTCCATGGATTGCATGGCACTGCACCTGCATAATTCCAGTTGTTCATCCATCCGATATATATGCTGCGACCCTCAGTGGCATTGCTCCAGGTCACTCCCGCATAATTGTCTGCTCCTCCGTCAATCCATGCCGGATATTCAAGCTCGTCAGCAGTGAAATTTTTACCGTCGAAATCTCCTACAAAGTACATTGTGCCTGAACCTGATGCCGGTCCCCCCGGATTCACACTTACTATCAAGACATATTTTTCTCCTCCCTTATAAGGAAGCTTGATCAGGTCCGGACATTCCCATTGCCCTTTGTTGCAACGGTCGATTCCTACACGAAAATCAGATAATTTTGTCCAGCTCTTCAAATTTGTTGAGCCCCAGAAGTCTATCGAGAAATCCCATCCTTTTGCCAATGCCATTATATATTGGCCGGATTCTGCATGATAGAACACCTTTGGATCCCTAAAATCAGGCATATCTGTGTTAGGAATGATAGGATTGCCCTCATATTGGGTATAAGTCATTCCACCATCTGTGCTGTAAGCCAGACATTGCTGTTGACGTTCGCCGTTGGCCGTGTAGAATGCAAGAATTGCACCTGAGCCAAAGCCGGCAACATTATCTTTATCCTGAATAGCGCTCCCGGAGAATATGTCGCCATATTGATTCGGTGTCATGGCCACGGGTTGTTCCTGCCAATGGAAAAGATCGTTGGAGGTGGCATGACCCCAGCTCATATTGCCCCAATCATTCCCCATAGGATTATATTGATAATAGAGATGCCACACTCCGTCGGCGTAGACCATACCGTTGGGGTCGTTCATCCAATTGGCTGCAGGCGTGAAATGCACCTGTGGACGATACTGCTCATCGCGTGATGATGCAACTACATCCCCCGTGGAGCCTCCTCCGTTATCTTCTGTCGGCTCCGGCATCGGAATGACATCTGTGAACTTATCATCGTTACAAGCTGCCATGCCGAGAAGAGCTGCTGATATCGCAAAGTATTTTATAAGCTTCATTGTTCTTGGATTTTGTTTGGTGATAGGGCCGAAGGAGTTATATCCTCCGGCCTTTTTGGAATTTATTTCGTTTTCAGATATTCAAGCGAATTCTTCGCAAGTGTCAGCACATTCCCTTGATAGGGATTATTTTTCGGATAGGCCGAGATATCTTTTGATCCATCTGCATTCTTAAGAGAGAACTCACATCCACCGTTACCGATACAAAGGATTGTGCCCTTGAATTCGGTGTTGCCCGGTTGAGCTTCCCATACATTCAGCTGTGATACCCAGTCAATCTGGGAATCCCAGGTTCCCAATGGTATGATGCCATAAGTGTTGACTATTTCATTATAGCAGGCCTCCTCTTGGTTGCCGATACCCGTTATCACTGATGGAAGATTGAAGAAGAGACAGTTATGGTCTTCTGTCCAGCCTGCACCTTTGAACTTGATTAGTTTCGTACGGTCGGTGGTTTCATAGTCCAGGCCTTTGAAGATTGGATGTGACGAAGCATCTTTCTTGAATCTGCTGCCCGGATGAAGCTCTACAGCGAGTGACCATGTGTCAGGGTTCCATCCGCCTACACCTGCATTGATATTCCTGTCGTTGTTCTTAAGAAGCTCCATGTCAATTCTTCCCAAAGTTCCCACATATACAGTGGCATGGCTCCACAAAAGCAGGTTTCCACCGTTGGTGTACCACTCTTTGATATAAGGTGTAGCTGCTTCCACTACTTGAGGCATACCGAAAACTTCAGCTTCACCCACATCTTCGAGGTCTCTCATCCAGAAGAGCACACGATACGGCTCAAGATCTTCTGCATTCTTTATTTCGGCAAACGGGACAAACTGGGCTGAAGGATATTCGGAATTAAGCCATAACCATGCGCACGCTTCGTCGTCATCTCCATTTGCCACTAACTCTTCAGGCGTTGAATAAACACTCAAGAATCCTATGGCTGTCTTACCTATCAAGAGGGAGGAAGCAGATGGAAGGGAAGCCCCTTCATTATTCTGTGCCTTGAGAGTGACATTCCACTCCTCTCCGTCGGTAACGTTTTTAATAACATATTCAGTTGTTGATGACGGCAATGTCTCTGTAACCTTTCTTTCCCCTGATGTTGCGGTGAGCAGGATGTTTTCTGCATCCGGAGCGCTATTCCATGTCACCAACGCATCATAGCTTCCATCCGGATTCTCTATTTGCGACATGCTCAAACCGGTGATTTGGGTTGCTCCCGGACGTGTGTAATATTTCACAACTCCCGTAGAGTAATTCTGACCGTCGGTCACCTTGAATATATAAGTGTAAGGAATGTTTGTGTCGATATCGGAATGTGTGAAACTATTTCCTTCTACCACCTCGTTGGCCAGGACGATATTCTCATTCCTTACCTGCACTTGCATCCTATTGGAAATTTGTGGCCATGTCCAAACATAGTTGTCGCCCTCAAGCTGTCCGGTTATCCCTGTTGCATCTATGGGAGCCAATACCGGTTGCAGGATCTCTATATCCTTATTCTGACAGGAAGCCATCAGTAGGGCTGCCGCTGCGATTGATATATATCTTGATGTTTTCATCTTTCTATGGTATTATCTGATTAATTATACCCTTGATTCTGAGTGTAAAGACCCGGAACGTAATATAGCTGGTTGTATGGCACCGGATAGAATTCATTCTTGCCGGGTGTGAAACGTGCTTCCCTCAGATATTCTGCATAACTCTGTCCGTCGTAAGAAACGGTCTGTTCTTTCTCGAAATAAGCATTGAGTGTCTGAGAAGCGATGCCCCAACGTTTCAGAGAGAAGAAACGGTCATTTTCCATTGCCATTTCAAGTCTTCTTTCCCATTGTACACATTGGCGTGCTATCTCAACTGAGGAGAAATAACCTGCCGGATAAGGTGAAATCTGGCAATAGTCGGCTGCATAGGAAATATGTTTTGCTATTGAATTTTCAGCCCTCTTTCTAATGTCATTGACAATATTCTGAGCTTCTGCAAGCTGACCTAACTCCACAAGTGCCTCAGCTCTCATTAGCATCACGTCTGTGTAGCGGAAAACGTAATCATTCATTGCAAATGCCTGCCAGCTGCCGTCATAAGTCTCTCCGTGTGACCTCTGTGGAACATCCTTAAGCGAGGTGTAATATCCGTAGGTGTTCGGTGTCCTGGAATTTTCCTTTGTCATGATAAGGTCTCCCTGAACTTCATTGGTTTCTTCATATTTGTAAGGCCATGAGGGCATCCCTACGGTATGGAACAGACGCGGGTCATATTTTTGTGTCGATACTACTCCTTTCACCGGATAAGAGATTTCATCATTATAATGATCAAACATCGGCAGTCCGTTTTCTGTCTTGAAGGCATTCACAAGGTTTTGTGACGGTTTATGGAAATCCCAGCCGCAACTCCACATGCCCCAGCATCCGTTGAGCATGTTGCTCCAGTTAGCACGTCCGAATTGAGTGTTATCCTCGCTCCTGTCGGATGTCTGCACTGCAAAGATAGATTCTTTTGAATTCTTATGCTCCGGAAGGAAGATATCTCCGAAATCTTCAAGATAACCATATTGTGAATTCATCACATCATTGGTGTATTGTATCACCTTTTGCATATATTCCCTGTTGATATGGCCAACTCCATTGGTGGCTTCATATCCGTCGCCCCATGCAAGAGTAAGATAACATTTGGCAAGGTAAGCTGCTGCTGCAATCTTATTTGCGCGTCCGCCTCCGTCTACACTTTCGTTTGACAATCCGTCGTAGGCTATCTTGAAATCATTGATGACTTTGTCGAAGAGTTCTTCATAGCTGTAAATGTCATTGGGAGTCTCTTCTTCACGATGATTGGAGAAGATATCCTCATCGATCCATGGAATTTTGCGGAACATTGTCAGGAGCTTATAATAGAAGTGTCCTCTAAGGAAATGCACTTCGGCAACTCTTCTTGCTGCTGTTTCCTCGCCAAGCACGCTGACGCCATATTGGTCGAGAGAAACCAAAGCTCTGTTGCAACGTGAGATAGCGCAATAAAGGCGATACCATAGCTCATCGAGTTCTCCCGGAGTTGAAGTCAAGGTCGACCATATTTCCATCGGGTGATATCCGGTATCGGTTGTGCCTGACCCTCCTTTATAGCAGTCGTCGGAGGAAAAGTCTCCATAAGGCATAAGGTTGAAAGGATATGTATACCAACAGTCGCCAAGCATTGCATAAGCTGCCGTCACCATCTCGTTGGGCTGAGAATATACGTAATCGCCATCTATCACTCCCGTCGGTGGGACATCTATGAAGTCATTGCAGGAACTTGCTGCAAATGCTATAATCGTTATACCAATTATATTCTTGAGTTTCATTTTTGTTCGTTTTAAGATGTTGTTGCTTTTTTATCAGAATCCGAATTGCAGACCAAAGGTCACTGAAGTGGAGAGAGGATATGCCCAATTGGGATTCTCAGGATCAGAACATGTTAAGCTCTTGCTCTTGATAGTGCAGATATTATTTCCTGAAACATAGAATCTGACGTTGGAAATACCTGTGTTTTTCAAAATCTTCTCGGGAAGATTGTAGCCTAATTGCAGTGTACGCAATTTTGCATAAGAGCCGTTTTCAACATAATATGTGGAGGCTCTTCCCTCATCCGCAGTATTGTTGGTAGTCAAGGCCGGTATTGTCGAATTCCGGTTATCTTGTGTCCAGGCATTCAACATTCTGTCTCCTTTGTTAGATCCGGCATCCGTGATGCTCCAGAAGTCTGTCTGGAATTTCTGATTGTTATAGACATCTTGTCCGAAAACGCCCTGCCAGAACATCTGGAAGTCGAAATTATTCCAGGAGAGGTTGACGGTAAGACCCATGCTGAAATCAGGCACCGGACTGAAAATCCATGTCTGGTCGTCGGCATTGATGATACCATCGCCGTTAAGGTCAGCATATTTAAGACCGCCGACACGAGCATTGTCCTGGCCCGATGCCAACACTTCCTCTTTGCTTTGATATAGACCATCAACAACATATCCTACTATTGAACCGAAAGGCCTGCGTGATTCCACCAAGTTTTCGCTTGTGGTGTGAACGTATGAACCTGTGGTTGAAGAGGGAAGATAAGTAACCCTGTTGCGATAGAAGTCGCCGTTGAGCTGCACGCTGTATGAAAGTCCGCATGAGTTTACATAGTCTTTCCAGCTTGCAAGGAATTCCATACCCCAGTTCCTTAAGGACGGGCCGTTTGCCCAGGCTGCTCCACCTTCCCCCATAGCTGCCAGATAGGCCGGGTTGATTAGCATATCTTTCACATCCTTGATATAGGCATCGATTGATCCTGTCAATCTGTTGTTGAGGAAACCAAAGTCGATACCGGCATTATACTGTATGGTGGTTTCCCATTTCAAGTTCGGGTTTTCTGACTGGATTGCCCTGTAGCCCGAAGGGAAAATACCTGATTGCTGCAAGAAGATATCGTAGGCTGTTGAAGTGACGCGGTCACTACCGTAGTCGGCAACATATAATGATTGATAAGCATTGTTGGCAATCGCCTGGTTACCGGTCTTACCCCATGAGAGACGCACCTTCAAGTCGTTGAGCCATGATTTGTCGATATTCTCGCTCAAACGATATCCCAAGGTTGCTGCCGGGAATGTTCCATATTTATAATTACGACCGAAACGTGAGGATCCATCCCTTCTTATAGTGAAAGAGGCAAGTATCAGGTTTCTCCAGCTATAATCGATTTTTCCGAAGAAAGAGAGCAAGGAATATTGAGATTGATTTCCTGTGAAATACTCTAATCCTTTTGATGCATCCGGCCACATATATTCCGGAGTTTCCACATCGAAGTCAAGGTTACGTCCCTCCGTGTTGGTGGCTGTCTGACGGAATAATTCTATACCTGCCAATACATGGAATTCATTCTGCTCTTTGATGTTGAAATCATAATTGATTGTGTTGGTCCATGTCCATTTGGTGTCGCGTGACTGTCCTATGGCAGATGCGTTTGTGTCATTGTTTACAATGTCGCTATGGAACGTATAAGTGTAGGCGTGGATAAAGCCTGATTCATAGTCAAGACCGAAATTTGAACGGAATGTGAAACCTTTGAAGGGCTTTACATCGATATAGCCGTTGCCGAATATTCTCCATATTTTAAGGCGGTTGTCTTTATTGAAGGCTATCTCCCTCATCGGGTTCTGACGGTCGCTCATACCACCTACCGGGCCTCCGAAAGTGACGCCATCCTCTTCATACACCGGCACTGTAGGAGACATCTTAAGAGCATTCTCCATCGGAGCACAGTCTACCTGATCTGAATAGGTCACAGTGGCATTCTCACCGATGGTGAGCCATTTAAGCACATCATATGAATTGTTCATTCTGACTGCTATGCTCTGGAAATCCGTGTCTTTGATAATACCGGCATTCCTCTTATATCCAACTGAGAAGAGTGAACGGCTGTTCTCATTGGCTCTCGACAAGGTCAGGTCATAGTTTTGTAAAAATCCGGTGCGAGTGATCTCATCAAGCCAGTCGGTATTGCTGATGCGCATTGTGCGAGCTGCATTGATATATCCGTCATATCGTCCGTTAACCATATAATTTACATAACTGCCGGTCATCGGATTATAGACTGTGATCGGAAGTCCTACAGGTGCATTAAGGTTGAGACCATAATTTTGTGCGTATGCCACAGGATCCATACCGTCGTTCAAAGCGGCCTGTGCCATCGCTGTTGCATATCCGGGAGTGTCAAGAAGACTCATCTTCTGGCTCTTTGTATAGAATTGAGCTGTCCAGCTTGCTGAAAAATCTACCTTTATCTTGCTGTCGCCTCCCTTCTTACCCTGTTTGGTGGTGATGATGATCACACCGTTGGCAGCACGGCTACCATATATAGATGCCGATGCTGCATCCTTCAACACTTGCATGCTCTCAATATCATTCATATTGAGCGTGTTCAGATTGGTGGTCGTCGGCACTCCGTCTATTACGAACAACGGACTCTGATCGGCATTAAATGATCCGATACCACGAATCCTGACTGTCCCCGCTGATACCGGTGAACCTCCATTATTCGGTGTAATTGTCATACCCGGAACTTTTCCTTGAAGTGCCTGCATCGGGTCGGTGGTTGAGGCTGTCTCAAAGTCTTTAGTATTTACCACTGATACCGATCCTGTCAAGTCGGCTTTACGCTGCGTGGAGTAACCCACTACAACTACCTCGTCAAGAACTTCTGAATTCTCAGCAAGGCGTATATCCATATGAGGAGATACTTCGCCCTCAAAATCCTTATATCCTATATAAGATACTCGAATTTTGGAGCCTGCCGGAACTGTAATCTGGAAATTGCCATCTATATCGGTCGCTGTCCCTTTCTTGGTCTCCAATGAAAGAACCGTCGCGCCGATCAATGGCTCATCATCTGTGGCCGAAACCACTGTACCCTCCACCAGGATATCTTCGGCATATGCCGTCAATCCGGCCATTAGGCACAATAATAAGCTTAGGATTGATTTTTTCATGTGTATTTAGTTAGTTTGTTGATTTTATGGCACAAATTTATATAGGACCTATTGCCTTCCACTATAACAAATGTGGATTAGGGTATAAAAAATGCGACATGCAACGCACGTTACAAATGTCGCAACAAAATTAATAATATTTTTCCTCTTAACAAGATCCTAAAGCATTCATGTAGACTGCTCGCGAAACCTCTGACGTTATCGGAATATATGAACCGAAAATTTCTCCTTTCGTCTGATGCACTTTCTCCACAAGCAAATCGATATCCGGATGCTCTATCCCAAGCTCTGAAAATGTAGTTGGCATTCCTATGGATTTGAAGAATTCTTCAAAATCTTCCATTGCCTTCTTTGCCATCTCCCTGTCATCACTCTCTTTTTGAACCCTTTCAAACACTGTGCGTCCTAAATCAGCAAGACGTTTCGGCTTTTTGTCAAGAATATATCGCATATAGGCTAAAAGAATCACTGAAAGGCCCGCTCCATGGGCAACTCCATAGAGAGCTGATATCTCATGCTCCATCCCGTGACATCCCCAGTCTTCCACTTTTCCGCAGCCGCATATTCCGTTGTGGGCCAGTGTCCCTGCCCACATGATGTTGGCCCGGGCATCGTAATTCTGTGGCTCTTTCATCACTATGTGCCCGTTCTTTATTATTGCCTTGATTATACCTTCACTTATTCGGTCGGACACATCTGCTCCCTCGGTAGGAGTGAAATATCTTTCCAATATATGGGCTATCATATCAACTATTCCACATCCCGTTTGATATGGCGGCAAACTATAGGTGAGTTCCGGATTCAACAAGGCAAATTTCGGTCTCAACACATACTCTGTGCGAATCGACACCTTTCTCAATTCATCTTTTTTAGTAATCACTGAGTTGCCCGAACCTTCACTCCCCGCCGCCGGGATGGTGAGCACTACCCCTATAGGAAGCGCCCTCTGAGGTATGGCCTTCCCGCTATAGAAATCCCAAAAGTCTCCTTCATACTCCACGCCTGCCGCTATAGCCTTTGCAGTGTCAATCACCGAGCCCCCTCCTATGGCTAAGATGCCCGACACGCCTTCTTCGCGACATAGCTTGATACCTTCTCTCACCGGTCCATCGGTAGGATTCGGTTCAATGCCACCAAATTCGTAAAACCTTATCCCTTTTTCTTTCAACTCTGTTTCGACTTCATCAAGCAGACCCGATTTCTTTGCTGATCCTTGACCGAACACTATCAAAACAATTGAGCCTAAAAGTTCTTTAGTAAGGCTCCCTACATTCTTTTGAGCTTCACGACCAAATATATAGCGTGTTGGTGTGAAAAATCTAAAATCATTCATTTATTTTTCTGAAAATTAACTGTATACAATTATTGAATCCGGATCTTCTTTGTGGTTGTTCCATTTCCTGAGTCCACACTAATTAAATAGATACCCGGTTGAAGATTAAATTCTGTTTTGAAATCGACTATGGAACCATTCTCAAAAACCTTCTTCATCAGGCAAGTTCCCGAGATGTTATACACCGTTATTGCAGTCTGAATACTTCCATCCGGTGAATCAGTGATCCATTCCACCCCAGCCATATCATAATCATTACCCGGTGACCTTGAATTACCGCCCATGAATCCGGACGCATCAAAATCTTCGTTAACCTCGCCGTCAAGATAGCGAAGACCACTGCTCACTATGCTTCCGTCGTCATAATTCCATAGGGCATAAACCCAGAAACGGTTGGAATTATCATTATATAGACTCGGATATGTAGATAAATATCTTAAACTTGTCGAGCTTATTTCATGATCGATCCCGTTGGCATCCGTGTAACCATACACATTTATATAATTCTGGGATGTAAGGGTGCTGTCAGGCACATTGTCATACATTACTATGAAAGTGCAGGAGGTCCCATTGCCCTTTTTCAACATCCGTGATGGAGTCTGAGGCCGACGGTAAACATATACCGGATTGGCGAAGAGCCTTGCAGATGCCCATTCCGATCCATTGGGTGCATAATTTATTATCGACACATCAAACTCATTGGTGTATATCTCCCGGGAATAACCATCCGGCATGGTTGCATAAGTAGTGAGGTCGGGTGAATCTCCTATATCATTCCCATTGGATTTCCAGATGTAGACCCAGGAATTTTCATATCCTCCGGAAGCTTTTGTCACACTAAGATTCAAGAGATTATTCTCTCTGATTTTTAACATATCTCCCATATAATAAGCCCCTTCTCCCGTTATTCTGATAGCTGACTGATCGGGGATTACCACATTCGGGCCGGTAGGATTTTCAGGGGTGTCAGGTATTTCAGGAATGTCAGGTATTTCAGATTCAATTTCTTCCGGATCAAATATCACCTCCGGCAGATCTTCGGTAGCTTCAAAAACGACTATTGGCTGCTCATCTGTCAGAACAAATGTGCCACAGGGAGCTTTGGCTCCCAAAGCTGAGAAATAGTAGGTCTGACCTTCCTCAACCTTAAACGTCAAGAACCCGGTATTTTCCATCATTGAAAGATCAAATTTATCATCGTCAGTAGAGAGACCTCCAACTACAAGAGGGAATTGAGGTTTTACCTGGTTAGGCTCATACCCTCCGGCCTCTACGAAATATTTAGCAGCATCAGGAGCTGTGAAATTAATTGAGCCATCTGAATTAGAAGGGAGAGAGTAGAAAATCTTTACAACTTTACTCTCTGAATCACCCCCTGCCCAACCCAAGGTATAAGCCATAGGCATTTTTGTATCGGAACATACTATATACTGTTTCCTAATATTCAATTTTGTGAATACGGTTAGCCAACCCCCTCTATTTGGAGTAATCTTAAATACGGCACCTGCCGTCGGGATTCCATCTGCATAGCTTATGAATGAAGGATTGTTGGTGCCTACCACGCCGTATGAGAGCCTCACTTCTATATCATCTACTTTCACATTGTTATAACTCCCGGATGGTCTCATTATCCCCCACATATCATCGTAGGCTGTAGCAATATTACCCGCTTGGCTTTTAGCAAATACTGTACCCCCTTTAATCGCTATTTTTTCTCCACTCACTAATCCAACAGCTTCAAGAGATTCTGCAGTAGCCTCACATAAAATGGAAGAGTCGGAATAATCCGGAATTTCCGGAGTTTCAGGGTTATCAGGATTTTCAGGAATGCTCGGCGCTTCAGATTTAATATCTTCCGGATCAAATATCACCTCCGGCAGATCTTCGGTAGCTTCAAAAACAACTATTGGCTGCTCATCTGTCAGAATAAATGTGCCACAGGGTGCTTTGGCTCCCAAAGCTGAGAAATAATAGGTATTACCTTTCACAACATTGAAAGTCAAGAAACCTGTATTATTTGAACTGTTGGATGGTGATACTTCTTCTTCGAACAAACCGGAAGCCATCCAGGGGACCCGAGGTCTAACCTGTTCAGGGCTATCTCCCGCGCCATCTACGAAGTAACGGGATGCATCGGGAGCATTGAAGTTGATAGAATAGGTTTTGGGATCAAACGGAAGAGTATAATGAATCTTGATAGGTCCTAACTCAGGATCAAGGTCAAAGTAACCTAATGTATACGACAGCGGGGTATTACGTCCTTCGAATACAACATAGGCTTTGTTAGGATTCATTTTGGTGAACAGTGTCAGCCATCCGTCTTTACTTGGAGTAATCTTAAATACGGCACCTGCCGTCGGGCAACCCTCCTCGTAGGTTACGAATACAGGATTGGTGCTTCCCGAAGCCCCGTATGAAAGATTCACTTCAACATCACCAACCATTACATTTCTATATGAACCTGAAGGGGCAATAATTCTCCAATTATCATGGTAAGCGGTAGCAATGCTACCGGCCTCTCCTTCTGCCAGGATCGTACCTTCCTTTATTTCAGTAAAATCAGCCGACAAGCCTGCAGCTTCAAGAGATTCTTCAGTAGCCTCACACACTAAACCTCCCGTTGTAGCTCGAGTCTTCACATCTCTCATTACGACATTCTGAGCCTCATTTGTAAAGGTAGAGACACTGAGTATGACCGCCAACAATGCTTTATATGTATATCTATTCCTCATAAGGTTATAAAAATCAATTAATAATCACTTATATCTCCCAAACTATTTCTCAGAACCTGAAATTCAGCCCAACCCTTAAAGACAATTGATTTAACTTGGATTCCTTCATAGAAGATGTCCAGGATCTGACACTTTGTCCACTTGAAACCTCATAGTAAACCGGTGCTGAATTCATAGTAAAAGGATAACCCTCTTGATCGTATTCATAAATATCGGTCAGCCCCATATTATATCTTGCCGAAACATCAATCGACAAAGGTCCGTAAACATAGAATTCTAATCCTACTCCTGCAAACAGGGAAGCATATAATGACTTTGTCAATGGAGCCTCATAATTTGAGTCAGCGAGATTACTTTCTCCAAAACCATTCATATATGGGGCATTTATCATTAAGTCACCATATTGGGGATATATTCCATAACTATAAGAAATACCTTCTACTCTTGAAAGCTTTGATGAAATTTTGAAATTTAAATTGACTCCGGCGTCAACGTGAATTCCTATCCATTTCACAAACTTATAGCCGGCCGAAAGGTAGACAGGCACCGTTAAATAACCGATGTCAGCCTTCTGTTGCATAGGAGAAAGTTCATAATATCTCTCATAACTCTCCCCATCAATATCTGCCGAGGGAGGAGCCGCATAGGAATAAAATGTTTCGCCCCATTTATCTATGGTAGTCGACATCGGACTATAAGCTACTCCCGCACTAAGGTCGAGTGACCATCCTTGTTTCCTAAGAAAAGAATAACCGAAGTCAACTCCAAATCTTGATATGGAACCTGTGACGTCTATATCTCCGAAACTTGGAGTGTTTGCCACGAAGTTATTGACCAAACCAAACTCTCCAAACGGCTTTATGGAAAATCCTATACCTTTTTCCTTCCCTAAATAGATGGTAAGGTGAGATGATTTAACCTTTACACTCTTTGTGGTGTAACCTATCGACGATATCTGTAAAGTTGTTCCCTCCTCTACGTTCAGTATAAACTGTCCGTCAACATCGGTTGTGGTCGAAGTCTGTGAATTCTTATCCTTAATAATCGCTCCCACAATCACTTGTTTCGTAGAACTGCTATATACCACACCTTGCACTGTCAGCATGGGTTTACCCATAGCAGTCAAAGCGTACAACATTGTTAGCGTTATAATAAATGAAAACCTTTTCATCGATTGGTTATGTTGGTTTTAAAATCAATGTAAAATTAAAAAATATTATATGATTATCGGCAAAATAATCCCAAATTTAATATCTCCGGGATGACTTCTATAATAGTCTTTTATCCCACTCTGATAAACCTTGCGAGAATTTAATCAATTGAAAACAACAATCTGGATAACGATGTATGCCATATAACAGGCAAGAAGCAGACCCCCTTCCCACCGATATATGACCTTGTCGCCAAACCGGCGTCCGAAAATCCAGAATAAGATAGAAGCGCCGGTCATCACTAAGAGATCATAAATCCCGATTCCCCCGAAGGGAAGGGGACAGATCGTACCGGTGATTCCAAGCACCATGAATATATTGAAAATATTGCTACCTATTACATTCCCTACCGCTATTCCTGTCTTTCCTTTTATTGCAGAAATTATGGATGTGGCTAACTCCGGTAAAGAGCTACCCGCAGCAACAATTGTCAGACCGATAAGAGCTTCACTCATTCCAAGTGATGAAGCTATCCCTGACGCTCCATTCACAAATCTGTCTCCTCCAAAAACCAAAGCTCCAAGACCTAAAATCACCAAGCCTATAGCCTTCCATATATTCATGACCGGTTTTACGGATGCCTGTTGTGCCGACGGATCTTCCGGGGAGGCACTCTTGGCTTGTGAAAAGGTATATTTCATGAAAATGAGGAAAAACAAAAAGAGGAGTATTCCTTCCGGGCGAATAATCTCTGCCGGACCTGTGACTCCAAGAATAGGGCCGCATCCTATCGCCAGTAGTGCCACCGATGATAATATCACTAAAGGAATCTGAGTATTGAGAACCGATGGCTCAATTTTAATCGGATGAATCAAAGCCACAATTCCAATTATCACCAAGATGTTGAAGATATTACTACCTACCACGTTACCGATAGCGAGGGGCGCACTCCCTTTCAAAGCGGAAATAATTCCGATGGAAAGCTCCGGCGTTGATGTGCCGAAGGCCACTACCGTTAGTCCTATGATAAGATCACTAACTCCCCATCTTTTGGCCATTGCAGAGGCTCCGTCGGTAAGCCAATCGGCTCCTCCCAATATCAGCAACAACCCCAATATCAGCCATACAACATCCATAAATCAATCCTCTTTTTTCGAGATTTATTTATTCTTTTTCAGCCATTACTTGAGCATCGGCTCCGAAATAACATATTCTCTATTCTCAATATCAATAAACTTTTTTAATAGAGGAACCCAAACATCCATAACGGGATATCTTTACCCACAGCATATTCAATATTATCTTTTACAACATAGCCATTCTTAACTCCTCCCAATTGATGCTTCCCTTTTGTCTTTCCTCCTATTTCAAAAGTATACTCTTCAATTTCAAAATCAGAAATATCTGAGCCCAATACTTCAAACTTTTCCTTAGTCCAACATAAAAAAACAGATTCCCTTAGATTTCCCTTGTTTACATCTGCGTCACCAAGAACATAGGCAATATTGGGATTATGGAGATAGAGCTTATCTGCCTTTCGTAAAACCGCATCTCCATTTGCCTTCGTTCTCAAGAGAGTCAACAATTCAGCTTTTTCAAGATATTCAAGATATCTGGCAACTATCTCCCTGTCTATTTCAAGATTTTTTGCCAGCTCGGAATAATTGACTTTAACCGGAACGCTCTTGGATATGAAATACATCAATTTTTTTAGTTTCTGAGTAGCAGCAACTGTCATTCCGGCAAAAGTGGGAATATCATTTTCTATCGTATTATTTATTATCTGACGCAACAATGTATAAAATTCTAATTCTTTAAAGAAAGGATAACAACCTTGCTTCATATATTGATCAAAATACTTTAAGGGTCGTTCTTCTCCATAAGGAAAATCAACTTTCCCCAAAAGAATCTCTTCTAAGGATGAGGCTTTCAGATCCCAGTTGTTATTGAGATTTAGGAATTCGCGAAATGACCATTCAGGGAGATGATATTCAATCACTCTTCTGCTTAAATCCGCTCCCCCTTTCTTTAAAGCAAGGAGTGAACTCCCGGAATAGACCACCTTCAAATTAGGCAAAAGATCATAAATCATTTTTATCTCCCGGTTCCAATCTTTGTATTTATGAATCTCGTCAATATACAACTCCTTTCCACCGTGGGCATAGAATTCTTTTGCCAGTTCCAAAAGTGTATGGCCTCCAAAATATATATCGTCGGCCTGTACATATAAAGTGTTGGTAATATCGCCTTTCTTTTTTATATGCTGTAGGATCATTGTGGATTTTCCAACACCTCTTTGGCCTAAAATGCCAAGGATTCTTACATTCCAATTAATCTCTTTATGTTTTTCTCTAAAAAAATTCATTGGAGTGTTTTCCAGCATTATTCTATATTGGGCAATCAGTTCCTCCATCTTTCTAACCTATGCAATAATTTTACCGCAAATATAATGAAAAATTGCGGCAATCTTGCCGCAATCCTAAATATTTTCTTGTATCGTAATAAATATTTCCCGGTAGTAGGATAACTATTTTCCGGTAGTAGGATAACTATTTTCCGGTAGTAGGATAACTATTTTCCGGTAGCAAAATATAGGTTTATAAAAAATCCTCCAAAATCCATTTCCAAATCAGGATTACTTCAATTTTATAATGATAGCTGATAAATTTTATATTATCAAACATTTTAATCAAAATATGTTTGATACTACTGAATAAAAATACCTATTTATATTTACTTTAAAGAAATATAGCAATGCCATAACAAGCTTACCAATTTGATAGGGTTGAAATTTGTTTATCTTATAGTTTTGTTAAAAATTGTGGCAACCCTTTTAAAGAGTCGCCACAACTTATATTGCCTTAATATCCTAATTCTTCAAAATCTACTTCTTCAATGTTTGGGAAATAACCCCATTTTGAGTTTAAACTTGAATTTAAATTTGATGAATTATTTTTATTTCCAGTATAATTTGACAAACTTCCATTTGGAATACCTAAAAATTGTGGACAATAACCTATAGACCCAAAGACAGGAGCTCCCGAATCATCTGTTGTTGATACATTACTCTTTAATGTAGTATTCAAAGAAGGAGGATATAAAGCTTTACAATAAATGTTATTAAATGGAATTCCAATAAAAAATTCTGAATTCCAAACATTACTTCCAGCAGCTGTGCCACTCAAATATTGTGATTTAATAAAGGCCTTTAGTCCTATACTTGTAACACTACTACCAATAACTAAATTACCAGAAAGACCAGAACAGCCATAAAAAGCATAATCTCCAATTTCTTTAATTTTATCAGGTATTATTAAATCTCCCTTTAAAGACACCATATTAAAAAAACAGTAATCCGGTATTGATGTTAGATTTTCAGGTAGAATAATACTTTCATAAGAACCATCTAAACCAGCTTTTTTATTTGTACCGGTTGGTAAACTAGTATTATTAATTGCTGATAAATCTAAATATTTTAGTGAGGTCATACCTGCTATAAATGTATAATCATTATCATTCAAAGTACCTGATAATATCAAATGAGTAATTTGTGTTTGCTCGTCTATCAATACATTATTTAAATGATCATCTGTAGTAACATTTAAAGTTTTAACCGATGAACCATTTTGAAAAATAAGAAAACTTTCTATTTCTTCACCACAAATATCCTTTATTTTTATAGTTGCTGAACGACCATCAGAATTTATATTTTGATTAATATTGAATTTAATAATATCCTTTCTAATTGTTGCTCTAGTTTGAGGTGATACAGATAACCAACTTTGGGCTTCTAAGGGTATTTCTATGCTATAATGCTCAAAGTTAGTAGTCAATTCTAAAGTAACTTCCGTTTCATTACTATTAATAATAGTTGAAGAATTTGTGAGTTGTGCTACACCCTTTACAAAGGTTAAGGTTTCCATCAAGGTGCGATCGTTACCATCATTTACCATTACTATCAATTCATGAACTGTAGTTGGAGTCATGACGCTTGGAGTGGTAACTTTTATTGTTCCTTTTGTATCTGTGGTTTTATTAACTTTTGCTTTCAATCCATTCTTCTCATATACATTTATCTTAGTATCAGAATCTCCTCCTGTAATGTTATATTTCAAGGTATAGGTATGACCCGGTTGAACTGTAAATTCTTCGCTATCAAATTCTATCCTGAAGGGTTTGTTCTTGGGAATACGGATTTGTTCTCCACTATCAGCTAAGGTAATAGTGATATACTTGTCATCTTCTTCTACTTTGCTAAATATCGAATCACCATCTTTACCTGCAGCTCCCGTCTCTCCTTTTTCTCCGTCTTTACCATCAGATCCCGTTGCACCCGTGTCTCCTTTTTCTCCTTTTTCACCTCTGGCTTTTCCTAATTTCACCCAACTGTCTCCATTATTATAAGATACATACCAATACTCTTCATCATCTCCGGGTTCTTGTGAGATTTTCAGCTTAGGAGTAATGCCATCGGCTCCCCTTTCCCCTGCAGCTCCTGTTTCTCCCTTATCTCCTTTATCTCCGGCAGCTCCGGTCTCCCCCTTGTCACCTGTGGCTCCGGTAGCGCCTTGATCTCCTTTATCTCCTTTTTCTCCGGTCAATGGTATTTTTTTACCCGATTCATCGGTCATAAATTCTCCATTGAGTGTCCAGTAAAGGATTCCGTCCGTATCCCTTTTTGCACTTATCTGTGGCGTCTTACCATCAGCACCCGCTACTCCTTGTTCTCCTTTTTCCCCTGCAGCTCCTGTTTCTCCCTTATCTCCTTTATCTCCGGGAGCGCCAGTATCTCCTTTTTCACCATCCTTTCCATCTTGACCATTATAAATTTTAACTTCAGAACCTTTTGCAAATTTCAAAGTATAACCTGTTCGGCCATCAGGATCTGTAAAGTTTGTGCAAGACACCACATAATCTCCTGCCTCCAATTGCGTTACAATCGTTTGAAGAGACTTAACATTACTGTTTATTGTCTCACATGTCTTCTTTAAATTCTCGAATGCATACCAAGTTGGGATTTTTATCTCTGTCCCATCTGCCAAAATGAATATCACATAATCATCACTTTCAGTAGTATTCACTGACTTGAAGAATGAATCTCCCGAATCTCCTTTTGGACCTTCGGGCCCTGCAGGTCCGGTTTCTCCTTTAGGGCCTTCCGGACCTGCTACTCCGGAATCTCCTTTTTCTCCATCCTTTCCATTAGCACCTGTCGCCCCGGTCTCTCCTTTCTCTCCGGTGGCTCTTCCAAGATATGTCCAGGTTAGGCCATTGTCGGTGGAAACATACCAATCCCCATCTTCTATCTTAAGTTTTGGAGTAATTCCATCTTTACCTGCGGCTCCGGTTGCTCCGGTATCACCTTTATCTCCTTTATCTCCCTGAACCCCATCTTTCCCGTCTGCACCATCTTTACCATCCTTGCCGTCTGCTCCGTTTGTGCCGTCTGTACCGTTCACTCCATCCTTGCCGTCTGCTCCGTTGGTGCCGTTTGCTCCATCCTTGCCCGGTCTGCCTTCCGCCGATACTTTCTGTCCGTTCTTATCAAGTAGCCAGTCTCCGTCAAGAGTCCAGTAATAATGCCCGTCTGAATCTTGTGCTATTCCTATTAGGGGAGTATACCCGTCATTGCCGTCTACACCATCCTTGCCGTTGGTGCCATGATTGCCATCCAAACCATCCTTGCCGTCTGAACCATTCAATCCATCTTTCCCATGGTAGATATTAATTGACGGACTCTGTGCGAAAGTGATGGTGTAACCTATCTCATAACCATCTTCCATCAATGACGTTACTCCCGTGATATAATCATTGTTTTGAGAGGCATTCACAATTGTCTGTAACGCCTTAATATTGGAATTCATCTGGTCGCATTTTTGCTCCAGCGTTGTTACCCTTACATCAAGATCTTTAACCGAATTCCATAAATCAGAATCATCATATCTGCAGCCTGTGAAAACCATAGCTGTAGCAGCACAAAATGATAGTAAAAATTTTTTCATATTAGGATATTAATTAATTGCTTTTAATAGGGTAATGGCAAAATTACCTATTTGTATTATAATTGTTTGTAAATCAATGAGTCGCATATGGTCGCTATTTGTGACATATTTTGTCACAATTTATTTTCCCAGGCTCAAATAGATCTCTTGTAAAGAAATATGCAAAAATTTATTGTCCTTCTTCAGTCAGGGATTTTGAGAGGTCAGCGAAGAAATCATGGTGAAGGATTTGTGAAATCCTGGAAAGCTGCAGAATGTCGATATTCTCTTTTTCAAAAATCCGATAGATATTCCGTCGGTCGCAATGAAGCTCTGCTGCAAACCATGAAATGGTGCAGCTTTTTGGCATATCATCAAAAACAGATTTGATTCTTTGGCCGATTTTCATTGAGAGGAAACAGCTCATGCCGTGCGGACCCCTCCACGGCCATAAGTTCCAAACAAAGAAAGCGTGGGATCTGACTCTCGCTGCCGTCCCACCGCCTGAGGCTTCTCGCATTGCCTTGTAGAATAGGACGGCAACGGAGAAACCCTCACGCTTGTAATCAAACGCAATATTTCGCTGTGTTGAAAATATAACAGCGAAACAGGGGATGAATTCCATCCCCGGGCATCCACCATTGCTTTATCCTTGATTCTACTTTGAATTTTGCGAGAATTCCAGCCGGTCAAGAACAAAGCGCTGAGTAAACGCTTTACAAAATTTTCTTTTGTAAAATTCGTTATAAATTTTTGAAATGACAAATATTGTTTCATTCTGAGTCTTTTCACGACTCAAAATTACTCCTTCATCTATTACCCTCCTAATGTCTTTTTTTGTCTTTTTTCGACTCTATTGTTAATCTCTTCTCAGTCAGAAAAATCTTTATAAACCCTTTCTTCAGCTTCTTTCATATGGCGGTGGAACTCAGAGTTGAAATAAGCTGCTTCCTCATAAAAGGCTGAAGTTATCTCCCCTTTCGGAGCATCTTTCGGTAGCTTTCTCAATTCTTCTTCATATAATAGCCTCGAACGTATGGAATGATTTTGAAGAATTTTTATCATTTCTGCAGGATATTTACACTCCTTAAGTGAGTCTATGGCTTCAGATGTCTCGCTTCTTAACGAAGTCTTGAAATCCCGGATATTTTCTATTGATGGAATTTCATAATAATTTTTATTCCTATTATCTTCCCTTGCATACCATAATCCGAATCCGGATATCAATATGACAATTGAAAGAGAGGGCCAAAGCCGGAGTAAATAGCCCCGGTTCCATGACTTGTTAAGACTCGGAATATCCGAGTACCTTTTTTCGGGGTTATTTCTAATACATTTTTTCCAAACGAAAGAATACTTTTTGCCAACCAATTCTTTCATAATGACCCCTAAAGAATAAATGTCGCTCCTGCCATCGGGTTTTCTCTTTTCTCGGAGTTCCGGCGATGCATAACCGTCAGTAAATCCGGGAGTCTTGATGTCGAAATGAGCATCGTCGTCTGCTATCCCCAGATCAATCAGCTTTACATGGTTTCCGGTGTAGCTTATCAGAATATTTGAGGGCTTGATGTCATTGTGTATAATTCCCCGGTTATGTAAATAAGATACAGCATTAAGGAGTTCTTGAAATACTTTCTTTCGCATTCTTAAAGAGGATTTTTCTGACATGAAAGCTTCAAGAGATCTCCCATCTACATATTCCATTAATATTTCATGGCCTCCTTCGGGATTAAGCCGGTATTCATAGACATCCACAATATTAGGATGACTGCAACCTACCGACAGTTCATACTCCCTTCGGAGGATTTTAGACGCCCTTTCATCACTCCTCGCAGCTTGTTTTACAATGAAATATCTGCCATCTCTTCTTATTCTGAAAAGCAAGGAATTTTTAGTAGCAAATATGAGTTCCCGAGGAGGATATGACTCCATGTCTTTATCTTCCGGAACATCTCTTATTTCACTGTCAATAATCATTATTCTTTAACGGGAATAAAGGGTTTGCTCAGGTCAAAGTTAATAATTAGTTTTGTAACGGTATGGGTATAGAAAGAAATTCACCGAAAATATCGCTTCTTCGGTTAAAAGTAGAAACTATTTTTAACCGTCGTCTCAAAGTGCACAATGATTTTGTGGAGCTGGCATCCGAAATAGAGGCAAAATTGAAGCAGCATATTTCAGAAACCACCCTTGAGAGGGTGTGGGGATACTCGGTGAGAGGTTATGATTCAGTTTCCCTTCATACATTAAATTTACTTTGCAAATATGCGGGCTTTGAATCATGGGTAGATTTTTGCGAATCAATTCAGGAAGAAGGCATCAAGGATTCGGATTTATTTGAAGGGGATGGTATCCTCAGCAGTTCATTGTCTCCCGGCGATATGCTGAGGATCGGATGGTTGCCCGACAGGGAATGTATTATCAAATATTGTGGGAATTACAGATTTAAAGCGGTTGAGTGTAAGAATGCCACTATGAAAAAGGGAGATACTTTTTCTTGCATTGAATTTCGAATGAATCAACCGGCTGTAATGGACAATTTCATATCTATAAATGACCCTTCTAAAACTCCTCGACGCTATGTGGCGGGAGTAAAACATGGCCTTAATCTCCTCTCCCTTTTAGATCCAAGGGTTGTCTTCGAGTGAAATTATTATTTGATATTTATAAATAGGTTTGTCTTCGGGTGAAAGTATTTATTAGCAAAAATTTTATATTAAAAAAAAGGTTTGCCTTCGGGTGAAAGAATCATTATCTTTGAATAATTATAAAATTAATTTGCAGTTCGTCCTGATTTCACCCATAGACAAACCGCCCGAAGTCAAGCACTCCTTCGAGGGTTAGTGCGATTTCTCCCGGCATCGGATTCGAGCCTCCCCCAACCCCCAAGGGCATTTGCAGATAGTCGGTGCTGGAAGAATGTTTATAAATCTTCCTCCTTACCAAATATTTCCCATAGCACGACAATCCCATTGGAAGTTTTGTATTGCCGAGTTCCGGTAAGTGATATTACCGGAAATTTTCTTGACAATTCTAACTATTTAGGTTCTAAACTCCGTTTAATCATGGAAGAAAATGGGTTTTTGTAAATTTACGATTAAAAAGTAAATTTGCAAAAATTCTTACAAGCTTAGACCTTAGCTGATTTGACGATAAACCTTAAATTTTAAGAATCTCACAATAAATTGGCAAAATAAATTTGAGAATCTGACTATTCCGAAAAAGGTTCAATCCTTTGTATCTTGCATATTTATACACATTTTAAGAGGGCTACCAAAATAATTAATTCTGACACACCCTCCCATTGGCTTATTCTGATTAAAAATTAAATCTGTTTAGATTGAGATTTTATATCGTTCTTTCCCTGAAACAATTATGTAAACTCCCTTATCCAAATTTTTAAAATCCTCTTTTTTACCGTCTCTCTTTAACAAAATTCCATCTATTGTGTAAATGGAAAGTGTTTCATCCGGATCTTCAACTATATTTTCTACTCCGGCATCATCAAGATTGATATTGTCTATAATTTCACATCCTCCCCAGGTTTGCGAGGATTTATATACACTTTTACAACCAACCGGGACATATACCTTAATATTTTGAATATCTTGAGGATCTATATCACAAAACAAATCTATAGCCTCTATAGGCGTTGCAATAGGAAGTATTATTTCTTTTAAAGAGTAACAATATCCGAATGTAGATCTTCCTAATTCCTTCAGTTTTTTCGGTAAAGTAATAGATTCTAAAGATAAACAGCCGGCAAAACTCCAACCATCCAAATAAATTAAATTATCCGGTAACTTAATAGTTTTTAATTCATAACAAGAAAAAAAGGCTGCCCATCCAATTTTTGATAAAACTGAACTTTTATCAAAATTTACATTTTCCATAGAATATGCATTTTCAAACGCATATGACTCGATTTCTCTAATATTTGCTCCTATAGTGACTGTTTTTAGATTCTCACAATCCTTAAAAGCATTCTCACCTATAATTCCCACAGAATATGTTTTATTCTTATATTCTATGTAACTCGGTATAGTAACTTCACCTGAATAACTATTGAACTCATTTTTATAAGTTACGTTAGCAGACAATTTATTATCAGGAAATTCATAAAATATGCCCCCAATTTCTACTGTACCCTCTTTAGGAATGTCTTGGTAAGTTAAGTTACTGAAGAAACACTCTCCATTTTCAACTACTAAATCCACTGAATTTTGAAATCGATCGCCGAAATGGATTTTAATATCATTCATTGAATTTTGTTCTCTAAGAATCGGTGTGAGAGTGTAATGTCCATCAGGAAGTTCCATACTAAAAGCAAAATCCGTAGGGTTGAGTGATATTTTTTGATAATATTTTTCTTTTGTATTAATTTCTTCAGCCTTTATAAAATAATCTATAAGTAATAAACCTTGTGTAGATCTATCAATGACTAACCTTAAAATATTATCTTCCAGATGTATAAAATTTCCTTTACTATATATAAATGCTCTTCCACTTCCTCCAACATCTTTTTGGATTCTTGTATATATGTATGCCGACGGTATACTTATATAGGGATTTTCATTTGAGATATCTATTAAATAATAACCATCACTATTTCCTCCCCACCCGAAATTAAAATGAAAATAGTCTTTAGAATCGTAACCATCACAAATAAACATGTGTCCGTTATTACCATAAGGAACCGGAAAACCATCTGCGATTTCATTTTTTAAGATATTTTTCCAATCTTGTTGACTACACCATTCTTGGTAGACCACCACAACGCCCAAATCATATCCAAAAAAATCGTGTAAGTTTTGAGTATTTATATTTGTGCCGGAACCATTTAATCCATAGTTCATTTCAAAGGCTACTCCGATATCATACATTAACCGAGCCACTTCATCTCCCTCTTCTTTCGTATATTTACCCCTCGTATATTCCAATAGCATTTTATCCCAATTATATTCTGATTGAGAAAAATCACGAGAAAGAATTTGTCCGTTCCATTCGTAAGAATACTCACCAACTCCACTGTTAGGATATCTATGATAGTACATTATTTGAGCCAATGTTGTAGCCACACAACCTGTTGGGGTGGTAGACCCATCTAATTCGGGACAAAAATTATTGAATGGACTGTTTTGATGCCAATGCGTTTTTATTAAAGGATCAACATTTGTAGGAAGATTATCGGATTGATCTCCATTAATAATATTTCCTGACGACCTTGTACTTTTGATAGAAGTCTTACGTATATTTTCTATTTGAATAGCATAACTGTCAATTATTTTTTTAACCGCCGGGTTACATTGGTCAAAATTGAAATCCCCGTAATCAGAATATGCCAAAATTTCATGGTCAGTGGAGGTGTCACCTGAAACAATTATAAAACCACCATCTTCGCATTTAAAAATATATAGAGCAATCTCTTTTTTAATCGGTGTTAGAGCTACATGCTCGAGAATAATATTGTTTTTATCCAAATTTCCTCTTGTAATAGAGTTACCTTTGCGAAAATTACTGGCAATATCATGCGCTTTTTCTAAATTAATTATTTCACTCTTACTTATAAAGCCACAACAACAGTAAATTGTTATAAACAGCAATAATAATTGTTTTTTCATATTAAAAATTAAAGTCGTGTTTTTATATTAAGTCGTTCCCCTAATCAAGCTTTATGAGATAAATTATTGCACAAATTTAATTAAATTCCCACATAAAGAAGTTTACTTATTCTAAAATCAAATTCTATCAAAAACTCCAAAGTCCTTTCATTTATTAAAATCACTTTTACCTATTGAATTACCAGAATTGCGTATCCACTTCAAAGTCATAGGCCAAGGAAACAAGCCGGATAGTTTTCTGTATTTTTGGCGCGAGTAACTGTAATTGTCCGGTCTTCTATCGATTGACACAACTCCTTCAACACCTGTCTGGGAAATTCCGGGAACTCATATAAAAAAAGCACCCCATTATGTGCAAGCGAGATTTCTCCCGGCATCGGATTCGAGCCACCTCCTACCATCGCAACGGCATTAGCAGATAGTTTGGTAGTGGAATACTTTTTGAATAGGCTCATGAAATAAAGGACCAATAATTATCAGGAGTTATTATTTGAAATTCTGATTCCGGATAAGTTTCTTTAAACAACTTTGGTTCTTTGGCTTTGGAATTTATATTCCATTTGAATTCATAAGCAGAAAGTTGCCCGTCTTCTTCCTCCACATAATCTATTTCCTGTTGTGAATGTGTTCTCCAAAAAAAGGATTGAGCATAATTTCTAAGGTAAGAATTTCTTTTGATCCTTTCACTGATCATTAGATTTTCCCACAATGCTCCCACATCATTACGAAGTTCCAGAGGAGCGAAATTTGAAATGATTGCATTTCTTATTCCGTTGTCATAAAAATAGATTTTTTTCCCTTTTTGAATCTCATTTCTTAAATTCCTGCTATAGGAGCTGAGTTTGAAGACCACGAAACTTTTCTCCAAGAGGTCAATATAATTTTCGATTGTCTGTTTGTCTGCTCCTACAATTTTTGACAATTCATTATAAGAAACTTCGTTCCCTAATTGCAGAGCCAAAGCCCTGAGAAGTTTTTGTAGCATCTCAGGTTTTTTAACTCCTCCATAAGATAATATGTCTTTATAGAGATAATTATTGGTAATACCCATTAAGAGTCTTTTTGCATCTGCCGGATCTGTCACTATTTCAGGATAAAGTCCATAAATCATACGAGATTCCAGTTGCTTTTGTTCATCCAAGAGAGATGTGGCATTAGCCAATTCCAATAGAGAAAATGGATATAGATTATATTCAAGCAGTCTTCCTGTAGCCGGTTCATAAACTTTATCCCTTATTCCTAAAGAGGAAGATCCCGTTACAATAATCTTTACAGGCAATTTCAAATCAGCAAGTTTCTTGAGAGCCAAACCCACATTTTCAATTCTTTGCACCTCATCAATCTGAACCATCCCATAATCTCTAATAAGATTTTTCAACTCTATGGTAGATCGGTTTTCTATTTGGTTGACATCAAGAATATCATCACAGTTAAGTTTCAATATTTTTTCATCCGGACTTTCTAAAGCTCCAAGCATTGTAGTTTTTCCAACTTGTCTCGGACCAATAAGACAGATTATTTTCCCTTTATTGAAATCCTTTAAAATTTGGGATTCAATATATCTTTTTATCATAATTCGGACATCATAATTTTATTTTTCAAATTTAGTATAAATATATTAAATCGCCAAATTTATATAAATTTGGCGATTTAATACTAAATATTTAAATTAAAATAGAGATTTAACTTTCCTATCAAGCTTATACTACCACTGTTGAGATAAGGTTTGACTATCCCTGAAAAAAGGGTTACAGATTTGAGAGATTTAAACTAAACTTATTTACAACATATTCATCGATGAACTATATCAGTCTTAGAAATGTAATAAAAAAACACATAGCAAACAATCGTATTACTAAATAAAATAACACATCTGTTACTAACAGTTTTGTTATGGCAGTAAATGTTAAAAATTAAATCTGCCAATCCTTGAAAAAGGTTCTTCAGATTTGAGAAGGATAAACCAAACTTATTTACAACATATTCTTGGGTGATCTAAATCACCTTAGATTCTTGCTTTAATTGAACTGAATAGATTTATAGGATTTGTTCCTGTGAACTGTTTTTCTTTATAATATCTCTATCTGGATATCTATTCAGCCGAAGATTTTATACTCCCCTTGGTTTAGTCATTTATAATGATAGCGCATGGCCATAACCTCAATCTCAATGACATCTTCCATGACTCTATAAACAATCCTGTGCTCGGAATTGATTCTCCTTGACCAATATCCTGAAAGAGAATATTTCAAGGCCTCAGGCTTTCCTATTCCGATATAAGGATGCGCTGACATATCTTCCAACAATCTCACAATCTTTTTTAAGACGCTCTTGTTGCCGGAAGATTTCCAGAATAGATAATCCTCTTTAGCTTGTTCTGTCAATACAATCCTATATTTCATAATCTATCAAGAAAATCAGCCACCGACTCTCCATCCCTTTGTTTGACAACTTTTCCCTCTTTTGAGTCTTTAATTCCTTTTTTGATGGCTTTAATCATTGCAGGTTGCATCAGATATTCTGTTTCCTTAATGGAGTTAAACTCGTCTAAAGAAAGCATAACTACAGCCTGTCCCCCTTCACGATTAATAATAAGAGTCTCTGAATCATCAATCACCGAATCCAAAAAACCTTTTAAGTTTTTTCTCAATTCTGTATAATTAGTTGTTAGCATAGTTTAACCATTAATGTACTTATTAAAGTACAAAAATAAGTAATTCATATTTAAATGGCAAATTTATAAGTCATTCATTAAAAGACTTTTTCTCCTGGGAACATCTTAAAATACCGATCAGCGATAATGTTATATTCTTGCGATAAATTATAAATTTCACCCTTATTTACAAGCAAATCAGCCAATTAGTTAACCCTAAAGGCTGATTTATCCTTATATAATTATTGCTTTCTTATATCGAACTCAAGTTATTATTTGAATCAATTTGAACCATGCGCCTGTAGCTTTTTTGCAAATCCCGAATACTTGATTCAAAAGCATCCGCCCATTCGTGTTGAATTGATTCATCTATTTAGTCGATATCATACTAGCGGTTCTCCCCTACCAGGAGACGCAAGGCCTGTGCATCCCTCGATAACCAAAAATAGCCTAAAAAAGGTGAGCCTCACTTCGTTCACTATTAATTTTTAATTTTCCTTAAAGGTTGATAGATGAGACCCGGCGCGGCTTCTCTGCCGTCGGCTGTGGTGAAGACACACGTAAACATCCATTTCACAAGTCGCGTATCCGGGGTTGAAAACTCTCCCACAGGAAGTTTTATCATCACTTCGTTCCATCCTTTCCTCAATTTCACAGGTATCACCGTCCTCGCTGCCAGGTTTTCATTTCCCAGGCTCACCTCATTATCCCTTTCGATGTGAGGATTGTTCCACACCGGAGGCAGAATATCATCCCCGTTTATCCAAAGGCGGCTCTCCCTGTAGTCCCATTTTCCCGTTGGTGGTGGAAGATCAGGCTCTGACCTGCTGTAGTTTTGAGTTTCAAACTGCAGACCCACTTCCTGATCCTTATGCGAATAAACCCGGGTGAACGCGTATGCCGTGCTGTTGGGTCGCGCTTTTTTATAAAAACCCGGTATCAGGTCGCCCCATACATGCCGAAGATAAATCCCGGCTCCGTAAGCCACCCGGCTCCCGTAGATTTCCCCCTCATAGACGTATTTCTCCCTCAGGCCTTCAGTTTCCGGTGGGAATATTTTCTTCGGGTTGCCTTCATTGGGAAAAGCATCCGTGATCATCCATTCCACATTGCTTTGTTTCACGTAGGGCACTTTCATATCCCCGAGTTCATGCTGCTTATAGCGGAGAAAACGACTCTCAAAATCTTCAAATTCACTGAAATCCCTGCTCCCGGGGTCTGCCATATTGGTTCCCAGTTCATCAAAATATTCCGTTCCGTTGCCGAGCCAGGTCCTCTCTGCAAGCGCAGCCATGGAAGGGAAGATATTGTTCTGTGTCAGTATGGCATCTTCATCATCTATATAACGGTCGTTCCACAGGCAGATCTCCGCGCCTTTTATCCTTGCTGTCTCCGCCTTCTCCCCGTAAATATCGCTGCGGTACAAGGCCCTCAGGTCGGCATAAGTGTCGAAATGATTAATGTAATGAAACCGGGAATCCACCACCCCCACTCCTTCCAACGGTTTGCCACGGAAGCTCCAGAGTTGCGTCATATCGATCTCCCCCGCCTTGTAATTATATCCCGGATTCCACGAAATCGCCTTTTTCCCTTGGCTTCTTACGAAGCCCACCATCTCTTCCACAAACCCCGGATTGGTAAACCTCACCTCATCCGTGCCGATATGCAGATACGGTGCTTCCGGAAATATCTCACACACCTCCTCTATAAGTTCCTTCAATATCCCTGTGGCCGCCTCATCCTGCATCTCAAAGCCGAAAGTTCGGGTGAAGGCCTCGCTATGGCCCGGCATGTCTATCTCCGGTATCAGCAACACGCCATGGGCCTTCCCCCACTCATATAATTCTCGCGCTTCCTCCCGGGTGTAATATTTCCCTTTGTCGCGTGTCATGTTCGAACTGTCGTTCAACTGAGGATAAAGTGTGCTCTCAAGCCGCCAGGCCTGATTCTCGGTGAGATGCCAGTGAAACACATTCAGTTTTATTTTCCCCATTTCCTCTATTATTCTCTTCAGACGTTCCATGGAAAGATAGGAGCGTCCGCAGTCTATCATCAGCCCCCTGTAACTGAAGGCAGGATAATCTGTTATCTCACACTCTGCAAACCCCGGTCTCCCTTTCCTGTCTTTACTTGTAAGTTGGCAAAGGGTGGTTAGCGCTCTGTAGAATCCTTCCTTTTTCTTTACCTTTACCTCTATGCCTTGGGGAGTCACTTTCATCCGGTAACCCTCGTTCCCCGAATACCCGGGAAAAGACATATCTTCTATAATCCTCCCTTGAATTTTAAAATTGTTCTTATCCCCGGCCTTGCCCGCAATCCTAAAACCTTTGTCCTTAAGCGTTTCCCTCCATATATCTTCAGATTCCGGCATGATAATCTCCAACTCTACCGGCACTATCAGTTTGCCACCGAATTCTATCTCCCGAGGCTTTGGAATGAGTGCGAATGAATCCTCGCGCGTTTGCCTCGACGATGCACTCCATCCCTCCGGCATTGAAATGAAAAATGCCAGAAATATTAAAAGCCGGATAAATAAAAGTCTATGCATTTTGTAAGCCTTCAATGATAAAGGAAGTTCTTTACAACTTCTCTAGTCTGTAGTAAAGCTCCGGGTTGTGGGCCTCTTTCCTGCTCTTTCCAACAAAATTAATAATAATACCTCCACTCTTTCTACAAAATATAGCCACGCTATCCACTGCTTCATTGAAATCAAGAGTATGGATTATCCCATAATTTTCTTCAATGAAGTTCAGTCCCTTATGAAAACTGATATAGCGATAAGCTTGTTTCTCTGTGAGATTAAACTTCGATGCAAATTCAGACACTATGGCGATAGTCTATTCTAATATATCACTAATAGTATATTTCATATTCAATAAGTTGTTATTTTCAGAAGGCATTGCCGTAGTCGGAGCGATCCAGATTGCGGTAGCCTATGGCTTCGGCGATGTGATGGCTCATCACCGGAGTGTTCACTGCAATAGCCATTGCTGAAGCATAATCCGCAGAGTTCGGGTCAGGGAGACTCTGAGCCGATTCAAGATCAGCTATCGTTCTGGCTACTCTCAGGATACGGTCAAAAGCCCTTGCACTCATATTGAGTTTCTCCATGCGCTCTTTCAGTTTTGCCAACCCTTCAGCATCAGGCCAGGAGTATTTACGCAAGAGCCTCGTGTTCATCTGAGCGTTGCTATACACCCCTTTCTCGCCTCTGAATCTTTCCTGCTGGATCTGTCTTGCCCTTATTACTCTTGCCCGGATCGACCCACTGCTTTCAGCCGGCGTGTTGCTCGCAATGTCATCGAATTCCACAGGCTGGATCTCTATCTGCAGATCGATACGGTCTAAGAGGGGTCCCGATATCTTATTCATATATTTATTAACAGAACCCGGCAGACATGTGCATTTCTTCTTTGGATGTCCATAATAACCGCAAGGACACGGATTCATCGAGGCCACAAGCATGAATGAGGCCGGATAGTTTACTGTATATTTGGCGCGAGCAACTGTAATTGTCCGGTCTTCTATAGGTTGACGCAACACCTCCAACACCTGTCTGGGAAATTCCGGGAACTCATCTAAAAAAAGCACCCCATTATGTGCAAGCGAGATTTCGCCCGGCATCGGATTCGAGCCGCCTCCTACCATCGCAACAGGTGACACCGTGTGATGAGGAGTCCGGAAAGGTCTACGTGTCATCAGCATCGAGCCCCTCTGTAATTTACCCGCCACAGAATGTATCTTGGTGGTTTCTAACGCCTCCCCAAGACTCAACGGAGGCAAAATGGTGGGCAAGCGTTTTGCCATCATAGATTTCCCGGCACCGGGAGGCCCGATCATCAGAATATTATGACCTCCGGCACACGCCACCTCAAAAGCTCTTTTTACACTTTCCTGGCCTTTAACCTCAGAAAAATCCATATCATAAACCGCAGATTCCGAGGCAAATATTGCCCGCGTGTCCATCACTGTCGGCGATAGGGTTGACTCTCCTTGCAACAGTTCAATAGCTTCTGCAAGACTCTTTACCCCAAAAACTTCTATGCGATTCACAACAGCCGCCTCCGTAACATTTGCATCAGGAACTATCAGACGCTTGAAACCTAACTCCCGCGCTTTGATTGCCATCGGAAGAACGCCCCTAACCGGAAGCACCGAACCATCAAGCGACAGCTCTCCCATTATCATATAATCTCCAAGATTATCTGCCTTGATAATACTATGGGCACTCAAAACCCCTAATGCCATTGGCAAATCAAATCCTGCCCCTTCCTTCTTGACATCTGCGGGCGCCAAGTTAATGATGGTGCGCCGGTGGGGAAACTGAACCCCGCTATGCACTATTGCCGATGCTATCCGCTGCTGGCTCTCCTTAACTGCAGTATCCGGCAAGCCTACTATAGAAAATATGGCTCCTTTCTCTCCAAATGTCTCTATGGTCACCGGAAATGCCTCTATCCCTTGTATCGAAGCCGAATAGATTTTTGTCAGCATCTTTTTTACTCTTTTATCGGGTTATCTCAACTTTTTGAGTCGGCGGCAATTCCCGATTCCTTGTGTCACACTCCTTTACTATTTTATCTGCAAGCAGATCGAACGCGATTGCCTCCGCGCTGCATCCCTCTCCTTCCTCTCTTTCTCCTTTCTTCATCTCTATCGCTGTCGGGTTCCCGTTGTCGACATCCTCACAGATTCCCGCAACTAAAGGTATCTGAACCAACAAATTCACCCCAAGTTTTTTTGCCAACGCTTCTCCTCCTCCTTTTCCGAAAAGATAATATTTCTCTTCAGGGTGCTCTGCCGGGATGAACCATGCCATATTTTCAACTATTCCAAGCACCGGAACATTAATCTTTTCTTCCTTAAACATTGCAATCCCTTTACGGGCATCCGCCAAAGCAACCTCCTGCGGAGTCGTCACTATTACTACTCCTGTTATCGGAACTGTCTGGACCAAAGTCAGATGTATGTCGCTCGTCCCGGGAGGCATATCAATGAGGAAATAATCCAATTCTCCCCACCATGCATCCGTAATCAACTGTTTCAAGGCATTGCTTGCCATGCTCCCGCGCCATAATACAGCATTATTCTTGTCAACCAAAAAGCCTATACTTAGCATCTTTACCCCATATTTCTCTATAGGCTCAATCCAGTCTTTCCCTTCCCGGTTAATCATGTAGATAGGCTCATCTTCCACCCCGAACATCCTCGGCATCGAGGGCCCGAAGATGTCGGCATCAAGTAGTCCGACTTTATATCCTTTGTTGGCTAACGCAACCGCAACATTTGCTGCAACTGTTGATTTCCCGACCCCTCCTTTCCCGGAGGATATCCCGATGATATTCTTAACCCCGGGTAATACCGGCCTGACAGGGGCTGATGCCGCAGACTGTTGACGGTACTTAACTTTTATATTACCTTTCACTTCTACGTCGTGTCCCTCTCCTTGCTCTATGGCTGTCTCGGCCATTCTGACAACACTTTTCACAAAAGGGTTAGTCTCCTTGTCAAATTCCAGAGTGAACCCGACTTTTCTACCATCAATCTCTATATCCTTAACCATGTTATTCTCCACAAGTGATTTACCGTTGCCCGGATATCTCACTGTTGAAAGAATTCTTATTATGTCATCTGATCCCATATCTAAGCTTTTGATTTACTGTTATATCCAAATATAATCTTCAAAATTCCGAGAAAAATTTCGGTTTAAATACCAATCCCACGCGCAACATACTTCGGAATTGATTATAATGCAGCAAGTCTTCTCCATAACCGTTGTAATATTGTGCATACAGATTCAGATTGGTTTTTTTGCTAACATTCCATGATGCTTCAAGTATGGTATTAAAATTAAGATTGAAGCCTGCTCGTTTCACCCATGTAAACCCGAAATTCCATCGCCGGTTTGGTGTCATCAACACCACGCCGCTCTGATAAATACCGCAATATTTTGTAATGTCACGATTATTCCCGCTGTCGATTATCGGGACCCAGATTTTTGCGTGCACCATCAGCCATTCATCTATCATGGCCATGGCCGACAGCGAAACTCTATTCCAGCTTCGTGATTCCGGGCCATCCCTACCATTGCTCTCATGTTCCACTATCAACGACAGTTTTCCCACATAACGGTCTTGATTGAAGAAGGGCTTGGTTATACCTATCGCCGGGTTGAAATTTATATCCCCCATCGGCAGAGATTCCTGAAAAACATTCCAGAACGTCTTCTGGGTATAGGCCAAGAAAAGATAAGTGTTCCAGGGAAGCACATTCTTGGTCAACCTTATGGCAAATGATATTTGAAACTTTACGTCTGAATTATAGGCCGTTGGTTTCCCGGGTACTTTCGTCCCAACTATGAAATACGTATCTTTATACAGACCGAAAAAAGGCCCATAATCCAATTCTCTTCTCAATGAATCTACGAATTCCTTTTGATTAGGCACCGGCACAAGCTGACCTTTCCCTATCCCCGTCATAAAAATAAGGGAAACAACAACTGCCATCAACCTTCTCAACCGATTATTCATCTCCCTGTATCTTATTTCTTCCGGAACTTGTCCATCACGTCATATCTCATATCGTCCAATATCGCCCTTATAGGAGAAATAAACGGTATGAACTCCACTTGTTTTTCCGGTGCAAATACTTTAAGCACTCCCCTTTCGCATTTTATATCAAGATGTTTACCCATTTGCATCGGTTCTCCATCGAGATGCACAGGCCCCTCTTTAGTCCTGACAATCGAAAGAGAGGGCACCTTGAAAGTGCCGATTTCCTTATCTTTGTCCAAAGTTCCGGTCATCATTTCTATGCTCATCAAAACCGTATGAAACAAATCTCCGGCATGGACCACTGTAACATCTAATAAGCCGTCGGTAAGCTTTGCTTTCGGTCCTATATAGGCATTATTGCCATACTGAGGAGCATTACACACCGCTATCAGTATAGCCTTCTGCGTAATGACTTTCCCATCTATCACTATTGCGTAGGCTTGGCTCTGATAGTTTAAAAATTCACGAAAAGCGCTCCGGATATATGTTATCTTTCCTCTTCGCTTCATACTTGCGAATTTTTCGCTCACTGCAGCATCAAAGCCAATTCCGAATGTACAATAAAATGGTTTCCCGTTTACCAATCCTCGGTCGCTATCTATTATATGACCATCCTCGATGAGTTTCAGTGCGCCATTTATTTCCTGGGGAACTCCAACAGAACGGGCCAAACCGTTGCCCGATCCATAGGGAAGGATTCCAAGGGTTGTCTTTGAATATGTCAAAGCATTCCCTATCTCATTGACAGTGCCATCTCCTCCCGCCGATATCACAATGTCATATTCCGACTCAACCGCCTCTTTTGCAAATTGATAGGCATCCCCTGCTCCTTTTGTCTCTTTTGTCTCCAAATCTATACCTATCGTTGACAACCGCTTCGCAACAAATTCACTTAATCCTTGTTTGGAGCGGGTGCCGGATATCGGATTTATTATCAAAAGAGCGCGCTTTTCTCCCATTTTTTCCCTTCTATTCAAGAGTGCCGGTTTAAGATGTGTAAAGTTACTTAAAATTTGCGAATGACTCTAAAAACATCTAAATTTGCATATTGTGAAAATAGTGAAAATACACCGCGAGGGCACTACTATTCTTATATTGCTCATCTTAGTGCTCGGCGCCGTCAACGTGCCGATATGGCTATTTATGCCCCCTTTTGTCCTCCCGATTATTTTTACCTCTATTTCCGTTGTCGCCTATCTGTTTGTTTTCAACTTTTTCCGCAGCCCTAAGAGACGTTATGTCGGCCAGCGTAAAAATATGATAGTCAGCTCCGTAGATGGCAAAGTGGTTGCAATTGAAAAGGTTAAAGAAAACGAGTATCTACATGACGAAGCTATTATGTTGTCGGTATTTATGTCTCCTTTCAATGTCCATGCTAATTGGTATCCGGTTGATGGCACTGTTGAATTTGTCAGACATCATCGCGGCAGATTCCTTGCGGCCTATCTTCCCAAAGCAAGCCATGAAAATGAGCGGAGCACTATAGGCATCCTGGCTGACACAGGATTCAGAATCACGGTAAGACAAATAGCCGGAGCTATGGCTCGCAGAATTGTCACTTATGCCCGCAGAGGTATGACGGCTTCAATCGACGGCCATCTCGGCTTTATTAAATTCGGTTCACGAGTAGATATTTATCTACCTCTTAACGCGGATATTCTCGTGAAAATTAATCAGACGGTTAGAGGAGGAATCACTCCTGTAGCCCATATCCCATCTAATGATTCAAATGAATAAAGTAGTTAAAAATATACCCAATTGCATCACGGCTCTAAATCTGGCAGCCGGATGCCTCGCCATAATCGCTGCTTCGAATGCTACAAAACCCTTCTGGGGGCTTGTTGGGTTCCAATGGGCTTTCCTTTTTATGGCCATGGCTGCTATCGCAGATTTCCTGGACGGCTTAATGGCGCGAATTCTTAATGCCTATTCCAATCTTGGCAAGGAGCTCGACTCTCTTTCTGATTTAGTCTCTTTCGGGGTTGCACCCGCTTTGACTCTTTTTTTCCTCCTGCAAGAAATCGGGCCTGAACCCTGGCTCTCCTGGGTGTGTCTCCTTATTCCGGTTTGCGCTGCTTTCCGGCTTGCCAAATTCAATTTAGACTCACGGCAAGCCTTCTCTTTTATCGGTCTCCCGGTTCCTGCTAACGCTATATTTTGGATCGGTTTCGCAAATCTAATTTATGAGGGAGTGAACTTCCTTTCCGTATGGTATGTTTTAATCCCATTCATAGTAGTGGAAGGATGGCTTATGAA
The DNA here is from genome assembly GCA_022510385.1 of Muribaculaceae bacterium. Lineage (GTDB taxonomy): Bacteria > Bacteroidota > Bacteroidia > Bacteroidales > Muribaculaceae > Lepagella. The sequence goes on from JAFLTQ010000005.1 coordinate 55,838, forward strand.
TTCTAACATTCCCATGTTCTCTCTCAAAATAAAATCTTGGGGACTTAAAGAGAATTTCCCTCGCTATCTCCTTATTCTCGGGGCTGCTATCTTCTGCTTCTCTTTGGGGGTAAGTGGCCTCTTTTGGCTCATTCTCCTCTATGTCCTCCTCTCTATTGCTTTCCGGCCCAAAACATCCAATATCCCTTAAGTAAGATCTCTTGTATTGTATGCGCGGTTTAGGAATCCTTATTCTCGTCGTCTTATTCTTCTGGATCGTATGGCCTTTTATTGCTCGTTGGCTTAAACGAAAGGCTATCGAACGGGCTGAAGATTATATGAGGGCTTCTATGGGTATGCCTCCTCGGGATAAAAAATCCTCTAAAAGAGATAATAATTACTCCGAATCTCAAACTTTCTATCAAAGAGAAAGAAAGAATCCCCGGGAAAGTTCTAAAAGCCGGAACAATCCTATAATTCCTAAGGAGTATGCTGAAGATGTAGAGTTCACTGAAATTATAGAATTTTCTGAAGAGACTATAATCTCAAAAAAAAATAAAGAGAATATAAATATTTATCACGAAAGCCAGATCTCTGATGTTGAATGGACTGAAGTTAAGAAATCTGGCACTAAATAACGTTGCCAGATATTTATTCCTGGGAATTTCTATAGCAACTCTAATCTTTTTTCTTATTGCAAGTAATCGTCTTGTAAAATCCCTCTCCCTGCAGGAACGAGAAAGAATGGACATCTGGGCTCAGGCAACTCAACGCCTTGCTCAGGCAGATATTGATGCCGATATCGACTTCCTTCTTTCTATTATCAGCCAAAATAATTCTATCCCAGTTCTCGTCGCCGATTCTAATTTTAATATTCTTGATTTCAGAAATTTCAACCTTCCTCACAAAGAAGAAACGGAGGCTGCTTCTTTTGAGCAGTTATCCCCGCAAAATCGTGATTTTTTATCCTCGCGACTTCATCAGGTGGCCGGGAATCGCTCTTTAGAAGAGCTTTCTGAGACTAATCCTCATTTTATCCGTGTGGAAGTCTACTACAATTATCCTCAATACATTTACTACGAAGATTCTATCCTTCTAAAAAGGCTAAGTTGGTATCCTTATCTGCAGCTTTTTGTGATGATAATCCTCGCTCTTATTATTTTCAGCGCTATTATATATACCAAGAATGCTGAACAAAACAGACTTTGGGCCGGCCTCTCTAAAGAAACCGCCCATCAATTGGGAACTCCCATCTCTTCCCTTATGGCCTGGAATGAGTATCTCTCTGCTGTAGGAACTTCTCCTGATGTCACTACGGAAATGAATAAAGATATTAATCGTCTTTCCGTTATCGCTCAAAGATTTTCAAAAATAGGATCCCGTCCTGAGCTACACCTTGAATACCTTAATGAGTCTGTCAAAAAGTCGCTCGGTTATATGGCCTCAAGAATCTCAGGGAAAGTCAATCTGACCATGAATCTTCCCGAAGAAGATATGGGAGTGATGATTTCTACTCCTCTTTTTGAATGGGTCATGGAGAATCTAACCAAAAACGCTGTCGATGCCATGGAGGGAGAGGGGGATATTACTATCTCCACCGGATCCGACAAAGGTAAAGTCTGGATTGAAATTAAAGACTCAGGGAAGGGAATACCCAAAAAGAATTTCAAGAAAGTATTCGCCCCGGGATTCACTACTAAAAAAAGGGGATGGGGACTCGGCCTGACACTTGTCAAAAGAATTATCGAAGAATATCACGGGGGAAAAATATTCGTCAAGGAGTCTGAAATTGGGAAAGGCACAACCTTCCGCATAGAACTCCCCTCGACCTAACTAACCACCAATATTTTGCCGACTGTGGAATATTTGCTGTATTCGTTGCTTGGTGATATCAGAATATAGTAGACTCCACTCTTTACCCTGTTGTAATTGCTGTCTGACAAATCCCACAGCATCTCAAAACCTGTCATCACTCCCAACTCCTTGACAAGGTTGCCTCCTCCATCTGCTATCTTTACAAAGGATCCTTGGGGTATATCTGTTATCGTTACATACCCTGAAAAGTCAGGCCTCACCGGATTCGGATATGCCCTTACATCCTCTTTGGTCGTTGAGTTTGAACTTACAGGCAAAATATACTCAGCATATCCCTGATCAGTCGAAAACATTAGTGAATTGTTATCTGAATTATATCCTATTCCATACACTACGTCATTCGGCAAAGGGGAATTCTCCACTGTAAATTCTTCAAGAATCTCACGCCCGTCGTAGGTCGTGCAGATCACTCCGCCTCCCGCCGTCGCAAACCATTTCCTCCCCTCGGAATCTGCTGCCAAATGATTCACCGTCACTCCATCAAGCAGATAGTCAGCAAGATTGGTGCCATCGTTTCGGGGCACCTTCAACCTGTAAATCTGATAATTCCCTTGTCTAACTTGGGAAGGAACAAAATAGAACACGCCATTGCGGTGACACACCCAGACATACCCCGTGGAGGGATCTTCCCATAAATAGTGTGTCTGACTCACATCAACCTTATTTCCATCACTATCTATAAATTCCTCAAAAGTATAGATTTTATCATCCGATGTATCCAAGGGTGTCCCGTTTGTATCAAACACCGATATTTTTTCCTCCCATTGTGCGCCGGCATGAACTATCAAGCCATTTCCGGTCTTCAGCAATGGCAGACTTCGGGTTGCATTACTTGTGGGATAATAAACGTCAAATTCCACAATTTGCGGCAATTTTATATTCTGTGCTGTGGTTGTAGCCTTGCGATCCTCCGCTAACCAACAATAGAAAAATGGATGCGGATTCTCATTTGAATCCCAATTCGCAAAATTCATCCACAGATTACCCTTGCTATCAAAATAGGGTACTGAGATATTCCAAAAACCCCTCGCAGTGTTTTGTTCTGGTCCCAAAATAGCAAAATGATCTTTTTGCGAGTCTGAAAGTCCTGATCTCCCCATATGGATGATGTCTTGCGGGTTTGAGAGATTCAAACGCAATATACCTTCCTGAAATGAGGTCACATAGACATAGTTGTTGTTGTCCGGGTCAACCGCCATCCCGGTTGGAGCCGTAAGTATATTTGCATTAGCCGGGTTGGTATAGGCCTGAGAATAATTGGTCCATCTCCCCTGTTTAAGCCCGGTCAGCTCCATAGGTGCTGCTAAACTCATGTTGAAGGTAGAAATATTGTAACCATGACTTAGCATCAGAAAACCGTAGTTCGGATGGTTCACATAAGAAGTTGTGGCGTATGTTGAAGGTGTATTCGGGAGCATCCAGTCGCGCGTAACATTCCATTGATCCCCCGATTTTTTCAGCGAGGTGAGACCTTTCCTCTTCCTTCCGACCCATACCTCCGACATATCATTGCTCGTTATCGCGCAATCTGTATAGGTTGAGGGACGACCCATTGCTGTCCTCGACCCGTCATTCTTGAAATGAAAGATGGTTCCTCCCGATGCCACTGTAAGTCCCGTAGAGGTGTAATCTATATTATATAATGTCCCGGTATAGATATCGTCGAAAGTAAAACCGTTGTTGGAAAGACTGAACAGTTTGACATTACGTGGATTATTTTCTCCATAAATTGCTATTCCACGACTCTCATTCAACGGATAGATTGCCACCGGATCCTCAAAAGATTCTATTGTTTCATATTGATCCAGAGAAAGGCGCGGGGAAGATGCCGGGGCTTTGATAATCTTACCATCTGAGATTGCAACATAATTATCACCTATCCGGCAAAAAGATAGAAGAGGTGTGCCGTAGATACGACTCTCCGCTATTTCATATTTCTTATCGTTTATGGCTACATAGCCAAAATCCGTTGCAAGATATAACCTGTCATGGTTGCTATCTATCGACATTGAATTGACATTTTTCGGATAGGTAATATCCGATTGACGATAGTATGGGATTGTCACAACCTTACCGTCATTATATAATAAGTCAATTGTGTAATCTTTGTATAATACTGCAAGATATCCTTTAGCCGGATTGTAGATTACGTCTCTTACACTTGTAGAGTTAAGAATATTGCTCGCTGAAAGAGCCATTAACTCTTCACCCTTCTTGTCATAACGAAATAGTGAAGAATACACTTCATGGGTATTATTCTCCGGCAAATTCAATGATGTAAAATATACATATTCCGGGGTCTCCACAACATGCTTCACTTCCTCATCGAAAGTAGGATATAATTTCCACGAGGTCAAGTCGGCTTTGACTCCTAAAGTTGCTAATATAAATAGGACCGTATTGATAATTCTCTTGAAATTCATAGGATTTCCCTCTTGCCCTTTATGGCAGTTTATTTTCTTATTGTTAGTTTCTTGTTAAAAAATCTGCAAGTTTTCTCATGGCTCTTCCCCGATGGGATATGGCGTTCTTATCTTCAGATGTCATCTCTGCAAATGAAAGTGAGGAATTCTCCGGCACAAACACAGGGTCATATCCAAATCCATTGACCCCGCTATGAGTTTCTGATATCAACCCTTTCACTTCTCCTTCGAATATATATTCGTTGTCGCCAAGTATCAACGCAACAACAGTCACAAATTTAGCTTTGCGATTTTTTTCGCCCTCCATTTTCTCAAGGAGCAGCTTTATATTGTCGACCGGTGAACAATGATCTCCGGCATAACGGGCACTATAAACTCCCGGAGCGCCTCCTAACGCCTCAACCATTAATCCGGTGTCGTCGGCAAAACAGTCATAGCCATACTTTTCCTTTACCCATCGTGCCTTTATCAACGCATTCCCCGTTAATGTCTCTGCTGTTTCCGGTATATCATCATGACAACCGATGTCACTCAGTGACTTAACTTTTATCTTACCTCGCAATATCTCACGCGCCTCTTCTATCTTATGGGCATTGTTGGTGGCAAATACTATTGTCGGCTCTTTATTTTCCATATATTCCTTTAACGTTTTATGACAACTAATATTATAATAGCCCGCTCCTCATTTTTGGGGAACGGGCTATTATACTAAAATAGGTTCCGACTATTTCTAAATCTTCACACTACTATATTAACAATCCTTCCCGGAACTACTATGACCTTCTTGGGACTCTTCCCTTCAAGCCATCGTGAAGCTTCCGGACTCTCCATCACGCATTTCTCTACCTCCTCCTTGCTTGCATCTGAAGCAACTTCAAGCATAAATCTTGTCTTGCCGTTGAAACTTACAGGATATTTTACCGTAGCTTCCTTCAGATATTCTTCGTTATATTCAGGCCACTCTGCATCCGCAACACTACCATCATGACCCAATTGATGCCAGAATTCCTCTGCTATGTGGGGCGCGAATGGTGCTATAACCCGGGTAAAGAGATCCATTGTTTCTTTATTGGCTGACTTCTGGCTCCCAAGTTCATTCAATGCAACCATAAATGCGGCCACTGACGTATTAAATGAGAAGGTCTCAATATCCTGAGTCACTTTCTTTATGAGTTTATGCATCGTCTTACGCTCTTCCGCTGTCATAGGCTTCTCTTCAGCCTCTAACGCTTTCCGGAAATGTGCCCATAGTTTCTTCAAGAATCGGTTCGACCCGTCGATTCCGTTGGTATCCCATGGCTTCGACTGCTCTATAGGACCTAAGAACATTTCATAAAGCCGCAGGGTATCTGCCCCATATTTCTCTACTATTTCATCGGGGTTAACTACATTAAACATCGATTTCGACATCTTCTCAACCGCACTCCCACAGATATATTTCCCATCTTCCAAAATGAATTCAGCATCCGAAAATTCAGGTCGCCATGACCTAAACCTTTCTATGTCTAAAACATCATTGTTAGCAAGCTTGATATCTACCCTGATAGGAGTAGTTTCATACCTGTCCTTCAGCCCTTTACTCACAAATGTATTGGTATCTTTTATACGATACACAAAATTGCTGCGCCCTTGGATCATCCCTTGATTCACCAGCTTGCGGAAAGGCTCATCTTTCACCACCTTCCCCAAATCATATAGGAATTTATTCCAAAAGCGTGAATAAATTAGATGGCCTGTGGCATGCTCCGAACCTCCGACATAGAGATCTACATCTTTCCAATAAGAATTTGCTTCCTTGCTCACAAGTTCTTCATTATTATGAGGATCCATGTAGCGTAGATAATAGGCACTCGAACCGGCAAAACCCGGCATCGTGCAGAGTTCTATCTGATAACCCTCCGGTGTCTTCCAGTTTTTTGCCCTTCCAAGAGGAGGCTCCCCGGCCGATGTCGGCAAATATGATTCCACCTCCGGCAAACGTAACGGCAATTTATCATACTCCATGCCTGTAGCTATTCCATCTTTATAATATATCGGGAATGGCTCTCCCCAATATCGCTGGCGTGAGAAAATGGCATCTCGCAACCGGTAATTCACTTTTACATGGCCGATACCCTCTTTCTCTATGAATTCTTTTGTGGCCGTTATCGCCTCTTTCACTGTCAACCCATTCAGATTCAATTTATCATTGGCAGAGTTTATCATTATACCCTCTTTGGCATCAAAACTCTCCTCGCTAACATCCGCTCCCTCTATCAATGGAATGATCGGAAGTTCGAAATGTTTCGCAAAGGCATAGTCTCTTGAGTCATGTGCCGGAACTGCCATGATAGCTCCTGTGCCATAACCGGCCAACACATAATCACTTATCCATATAGGTATTCTCTCTCCGGTTATCGGATTCTTGGCATAACTTCCGGAAAATACTCCGCTAACTCTCTTGTCTATCTGTCGTTCCCTTTCGGTCTTTTTCGACACCTCCTCAAGATACTTATCCACTTCCGGGCGTTGTTCATCCGTCACTACCATCTCGACATATTTCGATTCCGGAGCAAGAACCATAAAAGTGACTCCGAAAGATGTGTCTGCTCTGGTAGTGAATATCTCGATATCTAAATCTTTCTCCTCCACCGGGAACCGCATCTCCGCGCCCTCACTTCTGCCAATCCAATTCTTTTGTGTTTCTTTGAGAGAGTCGCTCCATTCCACTGTGTCAAGTCCGTCGAGCAAGCGTTGAGAATATGCCGAAACTCTCAACAACCATTGCGTCATCACTTTCTGTTCAACAGGGAATCCACCTCTGACACTCAATCCTTCACTAACTTCATCATTGGCCAATACGGTGCCCAATTTCTCACACCAGTTAACCATACTCTCGCCCTGATAGGCGATTCGATAGTTCATCAAGACCTCCGATTTCTCTTTCTCACTGAATTTTTTCCATTCCTCTGCCGTGAAACTTAACGGCTTGGATTCTGCGGCATGGAGATTCCTCGTCCCCTCTTTCTCAAAATGTGCTACAAGTTCACTTATGGGGAGTGCTTTTTCTTCTTTTGTGTCATAGTAAGAATTAAACATCTGAAGAAAAGCCCATTGTGTCCATTTATAGAAATTAGGGTCACAAGTTCTAACTTCGCGGCTCCAGTCAAAAGAAAAACCTATCTTGTCAAGTTGTTCGCGGTAGCGGCTGATATTCTCATTTGTTGTCTTTTCAGGATGTTGTCCTGTCTGGATAGCATATTGTTCTGCAGGCAGACCGTAGGCGTCATATCCCATCGGATGCAACACGTTAAAACCTTGCTGACGCTTATATCTTGAATAGATATCGCTGGCTATATATCCCAGTGGATGCCCGACATGAAGACCCGCTCCTGATGGATATGGGAACATATCCAAAACATAAAACTTTTCTTTCCCCTTATCCTCTTTTACCTTATAGGTGTCATTTTCTCTCCAATAAGTCTGCCACCTCTGCTCTATCTCTTGATGATTATAATTTTCTTGCTCTCTTTGAGATTCCGGTGTGATATTTTTATTTCCCATCTATTTTTTCTTCTTATTTCGATTTCTATCCTGTTCCTGTCTTGGTTTGACGCTCTATTCCCGAGCTCTTTTTTATTATTCTTTTGCGGTTGCCGATTATCCTTTCAGTCGGTTCTTTTGGTGGCGTAAATCCATAGTGCCACTTGGCGTGCCGTCATCAAAAATATACTCTATATCCTTATGAAGTTTTTTGTTGCGGACTTCAAGCTCCTTTACCCGGCGCCTCATCCGGAAATAAGCTTGTACCATAAATATCAGTATAACAGCTAAAACATACACAAGTGTTATTGCAGTCTTTCGCATCACCCTATTTTCCTGACGTTGCTGTTCCTGTGCTTTGTATTCATCGGCAAGAAGCTTGTTGACGGAATTTCTCAGCTCCAATTCCTTATACATATCATTGCGGTGCATCTCTCTATCCTTCAACAACATCGGCACGTAAAGCCGCATAGTTTCAAGCTCTCCGTTCTTATCTCCGGTCATACGTTGAGCATATCCAAGATGTCCCAAAAGCTCTGCCCTTCTGAAATCACTGATATTGTCAGACGCTAAGGCTTTCTTTAGCTCTCCCACTGCCTTTGAATATTGCCCCGTGGCCATATAATAGTAGGAGTTGGTGAGACCTCCGCTCCCGAATTCTTCTGCTGCCTGCTGATTCTCTTTGGCCAATTCCAAACATTTCTGATACACTTCCTCAACCTCCTCCGGAGTCAACCCTTTGAAATTCCTAAGCATCCGCCGATAGCTAACATAATAAAAATAACCCAAATCCTGCTTCGCCTTCTCTTTGTCGGAATAATAATGTTGCATGGCATCCAATTGCTCAATCAACTTCCGATCCAATGCTATCGCTTTCTTGTAGTCACGCTTACGTGTGTAAAAGAGAGCCGCAGTCGTATAATATAAGTTTCGGATGGCATAATCTTCTTCCGGCAATGCATTAACAAGCTCCTCGAGCCTCTTTATGTATTCAAAATACAGCGGCCCCTGGGATGAGGATCCGAGAAAGGTCATCGTTCGATAAATATTCTGAATCTCTTTATAGGGATCTCCTCCAAAACTCATCCCTTGGCGCGCATACTCAGCAAGTTCCTTCTCAACTGTGCTGTCGTTCGCCTTCGATGCTTCCGCCTCTGCTTGCTCCATTATCAGAACAGTCCGGAAATTATCTTTAGCGCTATCTTCCGGCAAGGTCTCCGAAAGTTCTATCAATCGTGACAGATCCTTTGTGTCGTCGGTAGAAGAAGACAACTCTTGAAGCACACTCTTTATTACTTCCTCGTTGTCACTTCTCTTTGCCAAATTGATTATTTGACCCCTTATTCGGTCTTTTTTCAGCTTGTCACTAATACTATAGACATCAAGCAATACCTTTATACTGTCTGTCGGAGTCTTGGCCCTTGTCAATGCTCTCTCCGCAGGATAATTATTCTGAGGAGTCCCATCTCCCGCCGACTGCTCTGTCGCAGAAGTCATTCTCTCTATACTTAATAAAGAGATTAGCAGCATTATTATCCTGCCAACTCTCAAATTTGCGATTCTTAAAGATCTTCTCATTTCTGCATCTAATGCCGACTATTAACTCTGTTTTCCTACGGCAACCTTTTATATTGCAAAAATATTGTAAAATCTTGAAAAAATCAAGATTTTATTTGCACATCCCGACTTTTATTCCTAAATTTGCAATCGCTTCAGTGAGGCGCTTTCATCTTCTTTTGGAGGGATGGGTGAGTGGCTGAAACCAACAGTTTGCTAAACTGTCGTAGGAGTAATCCTACCACGAGTTCGAATCTCGTTCCCTCCGCCAAATAGTTTGAAAACTAAATAGTTAAAAATTTACAAACGAATTTACGATTAAAAATTACGTAAATTCGTTTGTTCTTTTTAAGGAGTTCTAAAGCTCACCCCACTCTGACCCTTATTCACCCTCCTCGAATAAATTCCCCGGCCGATTTGAGCGCTTCCTTTGAAGATGGCCGTAGGCAAGATCTGTCGCCTCTCGCCCTCGAGGTGTCCGCTTCAAAAATCCCTCTTTTATCAAAAACGGCTCATAGACCTCTTCCAATGTCCCCGGATCCTCTCCCAAGGCTGTCGCTATCGTTGTCAAGCCCACAGGACCCCCTCCAAACTTATCTATAATTGTCAGCAATAGCTTATTGTCTATTTCATCAAGTCCATAACGGTCTATATTCAGCGATTCCAATGACTGCTTTGCTATCTCTACATCGATAACTCCGCTCCCTTTTACCATCGCAAAATCCCTGACTCTTCTCAGCAGTGCATTTGCAACCCTGGGAGTCCCTCGGCTCCTCAAGGCTATCTCCATGGCCGCTGATTCCTCTATCTTGACATTCAACAATCGGGCTGAACGTTTCACTATTCCCTGAAGCACATTATGGTCATAATATTCCAAATGACAATTGATTCCAAAACGCGCTCGCAAAGGTGAGGTCAACAAGCCACTCCGCGTTGTTGCTCCTATCAGCGTAAAAGGAGGGATTGTCAACTGAACGCTGCGTGCTCCCGGGCCCTTGTCAAGCAATATGTCTATCCGGTAATCCTCCATCGCCGAATAGAGATACTCCTCAACTATAGGATGCAATCTATGGATCTCATCGATAAACAACACATCCTTTTCCTCCAGGCTCATAAGGATGCCGGCTAAATCTCCGGGTTTATCCAACACAGGCCCTGAAGTCACTTTGAAGCCTACTCCCAATTCATTCGCTATTATATTTGATAGGGTTGTCTTCCCCAAGCCGGGAGGTCCATGAAGCAAAGTATGGTCTAACGACTCTCCTCGCATTTTCGCCGCCGCCACAAATACCCTCAGATTGGATATGATATTCTCCTGTCCGCTGAAATCATCAAAATCCAAAGGACGGAGGGCTTTCTCGATATCTTTATCGCTGTCGCGGCCTTTCTGCCTCTCCCTTATGTTGAATTCATCATCTTGCATAATGCAAATTTAATTAGAAATTTATAATTTTGTATATTCTAACCGGCCTCTTTTATTGTAAGGCGGATCTATTGCCCAACCGGTTATTTTGTGGAATCTTTGCAAGCATATAAATGAAAATCTTGAGATATATACTCAGAAGAAAATCTTCGGTAGCCCCGGCTATTTTAATGCTATTGCTCTTGGCTGCATCTTGCGCCTCAATCGGTAATCCCACCGGAGGACCCAGAGATGAAGATGCCCCTGTTTTCCTTAGAGCTAATCCAGCTCCAGGCTCTGTGAATGTCTCACGACAAAGAATTGATATCGAATTCAATGAAATCGTCAACGTGAAAGATGCTTTCACAAATGTAGTCGTCTCTCCTCCCTCTAAACAGACGCCCCGTGTATCTTCTTCAGGAAGAAGAGTCACTGTGCAATTTCAAGACACTCTCTTACCTAACACTACCTACACAATCGACTTCGGCAACTCGATTGAAGACAACAACGAAGGGAATAAACTCCCAAGTTTCGCATACTCTTTTTCCACCGGCCCGGAAATCGACTCTTTGCAAATTTCCGGTATGGTCCTCGATGCTATGACTCTCGAACCTCAACAAGGTATGCTCGTCGGAGTCTATTCCAATCTCGCTGACTCCGCTTTCGCAACCCTCCCCTTTGAAAGAATGGCCAAAACCGACGACCGGGGCAGATTCTCTATCCTTGGCCTCGCTCCCGGTGAATACCGCATCTTCGCACTCGCTGACCTCGACAACGACTATCATCGGGCCAACCCCGAAGAAGCTATGGCGTTCTATGACGTCCTGCTCTCTCCCTCAACGGAAAGAACTATGACCACCGACACTCTCTTTAACTTAAAAACAGGTGAAGTCGACTCGGTCTTAAATAGAGAAAGAACTGTTTTCCTCCCTAACGATATCTTGCTCAGAAGCTTTGAAAGTGATGTCAAATCGCAATATCTTACCAAATATGAACGTCAAGACTCTACTCGCCTGAAATTCTTCTTCAATACGCGGGCAGATTCTATCCCTAATATAAAACCGGTCGGTTTTGATGAAATCTCCGATTGGTATGTGGTCGAAAAGTCGGCGAAAAATGATTCCGTCACTTTTTGGATAACTAACCGGGAAATCCTTTCTCTCGATAGCCTCAGAATTGCCGCCTCATATATGAGAACCGATTCTACCAAAAACCTGTCTCTCGTCACTGACACTCTTCGATTTTTCTATTCCCGTGAACTAAAAAATGCGCTTGCAAACGCTGCAAAACAACGTGAGAAAGATCTTAAGGAGAAGGAAAAAGAAATGCAGAAAGCTATAAAAGAGGGACGCGAAATCAATGATTCGGTGGAACAGACGGAAAAACCCAAACCTTTGGGATTCAAAGTCTCCTCTCCATCTTCAATGGAAGTCTACCTCCCTCTTATAATGGAATTTGATACTCCCCTATCCGATCTTGACTCAAATGCCTTCCACCTCGAGGTAATGGTAGATACCCTTTGGAAGTCTGTCCCCAACGAATGGAGACTACAACACGTCGATTCTATAAATCCTCGCACTTTTAAAATTGAATACCCCTGGGATTTCTCTACTCAATACCGCCTCTCTGTCGACTCCCTCGCAGCACAAGGTATTTATGGTCTTCTCTCAGATCCCCTCGAATTCTCTTTTAAAACCAAAGCCGAAGATGATTACTCGTCTGTGATATTCTCAATCTCAAATTTCACTGACTCTATCCCGGCTTTTATTGAATTGCTTAATTCTTCCGACTCCCCGATCCGTCGGGAAAAAGTGGTCAATAATAAAGCTGTTTTCAAATATCTCGCGCCCGGAAAATATTATGCACGTATATTTGAGGACCATAACGGAAACGGAATCTACGACACCGGTAATCTCGACTCTATCAGACAACCCGATTTCGCTTATTATTATCCTAAACTTATTAATGTCAAAAAGAATTGGGACAAGGAGGAATCTTGGGATGTCTTTGCAACTGCCGTCGACTTGATGAAACCTTACGCCATACTGAAAAATAAACCTGAGGCTGACAAGAAAAACCGAAACAAGAATAAAAACAACGACTACGACGAAGAGGATGAAGAGGAATATTTCGACCCCACTCGAAATCCTTTCGATCCTAACGACCGTGGACAACGAAGATCTTATTAATAACTCATAATACTCTGTTCCCCATGCTTGCTGAAATTCTTAAATTCAATGACGATTTTGTCGCAAAAAAGGCATACAAACCTTTTATTACATCTAAATTTCCCGACAAGAAAATTGCCATCGTGACTTGTATGGACACTCGCCTTGTTGAACTTCTGCCTGCCGCTTTAGGAATAAAAAACGGGGATGTCAAGATGATTAAGAATGCCGGCGGTGTCATTAACGATCCCTGGGATTCCACCCTAAGATCACTTTTGGTGGCAATATATGAATTAGGAGTTAATCAAATCATGATTATCGGCCACACCGAATGTGGGGTCAAAGGCATGAATGCTCATGAAATGATACATCTAATGAAGGAACGTGGAATTTCTCCTGAAACGCTATCTATTATACAACGCTGTGGTATAGACCTCCATAAGTGGCTCGCCGGGTTTGACGAAACAGAAAGCGCTGTCTTGGAGTCTGTCAAACTCGTCAGAAATCATCCCCTTATCCCGGCCGATATCTCTGTAGCCGGATTTATAATGGATTCTACCACGGGCAAGCTTCACCCTTTAAGCGAATAATCCCCTTTCCCTCAAACTTTTTATTCTTTCGTCATAGGAGTGCTCTCCCATGAATTATCTGTCGTCAGATTTAAAATGATATTCCCATCTTTTGTGGGGGTCGTCTCTCCTCCTTGTCCCTGCGAATCATCGGAAGCCACCTCAAGGAATGTTCCTTTCACTATTGTCTGATAGTTACGCTTCACCGGTATATTATTGATGGTAATAGGGTCTCCGTTATTAACCTTTAAATTCATTGCCAATTGATTCCCCGTCTCTTCAGATAAGGTATAGAAATACAGCAGGTCTCTGTCGGCAGCTGTCAGACTCTTTGTGATTGTTGCATTCACGTTAAAGGAGTAGGTGGTCGCTTTAGAATTGACCATCTCGTGTTGGTAGCCAACTGTCGCTTTTGAAATCGACACACTTAAATCTCCCGATTCGCTCCCTTTATCCCTTAATATAACCTTGGCAGCCTGTCGCTTCAACGTAAGGTTTATCACCTTCTCCGCGCTCTCTTTATCAAAAAATTCCGTCTTACCATAAAAGCAGTCATAATTGTCATTATTAAAGAATTCCTGACTTATGGTTTCATTCCCATCCGAAATAGATTTGCCGGGTGATAGATTCATCTGTATGTTTTTTGGAAGCCGCGCCACATCTGTGTTGTAGAAATAATCTTTATAATAACCGTTTCCATCTGCTGTAGATTCCTTCGGTATATAATCTGCAAACACCAGGATTACGTATGATTTCCCCGCATCTACCTTGAAAATTATCTGGTCGCTCTCTCCGTTCTCGCTCTTGTCGTCTCCGGCTATCTCTTTTCTCTGCAATGGAGAGTCTATTCCTTGATCTGTAGCTGCTGCAAATAGCTTTGCTACATATCTTAGCTTATACTGAGAGACGTCTGCTCGTGTCTCTATGGATGCAGGCCGGCTCAAATTTAAGATTAAGGTTGTCTCTTCCGATTCTCCTTTAGCAGGGTCCACTACTTCTGTCTCTACACACGACGATAATAACCCCAGAGCCATTAATCCTATTGTCAATAAACCGGTCTTTATTTTTTTCATATCTTACCTGTTGAAGATTTTTCTTCTACAATTGCAAAAATACATTGAAATTCCCACTCCCACAAACCATAAAAATCAGGATATTCTCTCCTCCCTCTTGATAAGTTGTGACAGATAATGTAACTTTGCATTTTATTGATGGTTGTTTCCCTTTATCCCGATTTTGGAGGCTGTAATTTAAGGGAAAAACCGAAAGGAGGTTATCTAATGGAACCGCTCAAACATGAATGCGGAATTGCAATGATTAGGCTTTTGAAGCCCATTGCTTACTTTAAAGAAAAATATGGGAGCTACGCCTGGGCTCTCAGTAAGCTTTACCTCTTAATGGAAAAGCAACATAACCGCGGGCAGGAAGGTGCAGGTATCGGAGTAGTCAAACTGCATGCTAAACCCGGCTCGGAATATGTCTTCCGTGAAAGAGCTCTCGGCAACCGCGCTATACGCGATATCTTCGATAAAATCGGGCCTTCTCTAAAAAAAATTAACGCTGAAAACCTTTCTCCTGCCCAAGTGGAAGAGGATGTTCCTTTCGTTGGTGAAATCTATCTGGGTCACCTTCGATACAGCACAACCGGACGCTCCGGCATGGAGTATGTCCATCCCTTCCTGAGGAGAAATAACTGGCCCTCCCGTAATCTTATTTTATGCGGAAATTTCAATATGACTAATGTCGACGATATTTTCCGCCAAGTAGTCGAAAAAGGTCAACATCCTCGTATCTATAGCGACACTATAATGCTTTTGGAGCAACTCGGATATGCCCTCGACCGAGAAAACCATCATGTCTATAGAAAATACCGGGATGTGCTTTCCGAACCGGAACTCTCGCGTAAAATCGAAGAGGAGATAGACGTCAAAACTGTCTTGAAAGCCGCTGCTCCCACTTGGGATGGTGGGTTTGTGATTTGTGGGGCAACAGGGTCCGGCGATATGTTCGCCCTGAGAGATGCCAACGGTATTCGTCCTGCCTTCTTTTATAAGGATGACGAGATTGTAGTCGTTGCCTCGGAACGTCCTGTTCTACAGACTGTCTTCAACATCGCTAAACGTGATGTCCAGGAGCTCCCTCCCGGATCCGCCATCACTGTTAACAAAAAAGGTGAATGTGAGGTGGCCCAAATTCTTTCCCCAGCACCCAATCAAAAATGCTCCTTCGAAAGAATCTATTTCTCACGTGGCAGTGACGCTGATATTTATCAGGAACGTAAAAAACTGGGTAGACTTCTCGTGCCCGAAATTCTCGAAAAAATAGGGAATGATATCGACCACACTGTCTTCTCTTTCATCCCTAACACTGCTGAAGCTGCTTTCATAGGAATGGTGGAGGGTCTGCAAAGTCACCTCGACGTTATCAAAACAGAAAAAATCCTTAAAGCTCGCGACCGCGAGGCCCTGACCGACCAACGTGTACGGGAAATTCTCAGTCAAAAATTGAGAATAGAAAAAATTGCCATAAAGGATATCAAACTTCGCACTTTCATAACCGAAGGACAGGAACGTGATGAACTCGCCGCCCATGTCTATGATGTCACTTACGGATGTGTCCAAAATAATCTCGACAACCTTGTTGTAATCGATGACAGTATTGTTCGCGGCACAACTCTCACCCAAAGTATTCTCAGAATTCTCGACCGACTGCATCCCAAAAAAATTATTGTGGTCAGCTCTTCTCCCCAAGTGAGATATCCTGATTGCTATGGAATTGATATGTCAAGCCTTAGCGAGTTTGCTGCTTTCAGAGCTGCTATTGCTCTCCTTAAGGAACGGGGAATGCAATCTGTCATAAACGATGTCTATGAGAGGTGTAAAATTATGGCTGCTTTGCCCGACGATCAACAAGAAAATTGCGTCAAGGAAATTTATGCACATTTCTCTCAACAGGAAATTGCCGCCAAAATGGCTCAAATGCTTACTCCTCCCGACACTGTGGCTGAAGTCAGATTGATTTTCCAATCTCTTGCAGGTCTTCATGAGGCGATCCCCTCTCATCACGGTGACTGGTATTTCTCAGGCGATTACCCGACTCCCGGTGGGATTCGTATCGTTAACAATGCCTTCATGGCTTTCTATGAAAACAAAAACATCAGATAAATTTGTATCTTTTTTTTCAGTTCTTTAGTGATGAAAGACACAAAATATATTTTCGTAACCGGTGGGGTCGTTTCCTCATTGGGTAAAGGTATTATCTCCTCATCTTTAGCCCGTCTACTCCTCTCAAGAGGGTATAAAGTCACTGTCCAAAAATTTGACCCTTATATCAACATCGACCCGGGTACTCTCAATCCTTATGAACATGGCGAATGTTATGTGACTCGCGACGGACATGAAGCTGACCTTGACCTCGGTCACTATGAACGCTTCACCAATATCCGCACAACCCGAGCCAACAATGTCACTACAGGCCGAATTTATCGCGATGTTATTGAAAAGGAACGTCGTGGCGACTATCTCGGTAAAACCGTCCAGATTGTCCCCCACATCACTGATGAAATCAAACGCAGCGTTAAAAGGCTTGGCGAAAATGACGACTATGATTTTGTTATTACTGAGATCGGAGGTACTGTTGGTGATATTGAATCTACTCCTTATCTTGAGGCTGTCAGACAATTAAAATGGGAACTCGGCAAAAATGCTCTCTTCATTCATCTCACATATGTACCTTATATCAAGGCTGCAAAAGAGTTGAAAACCAAACCTACACAACACTCTGTTAAAATGCTGCAGCAAACAGGTATTCAGCCTGATATCCTGGTATTGAGAACAGAAAAGGAGCTCCCTCCTCAGATGTGTAGAAAGGTGGCTCAGTTCTGCAACGTTTCCCCGGAAGCCGTTATCCAAAGCCTCGATGCTAAAAGCATCTACGAAGTTCCTTTGATGATGCTCGAACAAGGTCTCGACAATATTGTACTCGAAAAAACCGGAACCCTCGATGCCCCGGAACCCGACCTTAAAGACTGGAACCTTTTCCTCGACAAACTTCACAATGCTTCTAAGCCCGTTAATATCGCGCTCGTTGGGAAATACGTTGAACTGCAAGATGCTTATAAATCTATCTCTGAATCTCTTAGCCATGCAGCCGCTTGGCTCGATAGAAAGCTAAATCTGACATATGTTCACTCCGAAAAATTGTCGGAAAACGATGTTGCATCTAAATTGGGGGACATGGATGGCGTTATAATTGCTCCCGGTTTTGGGAAACGCGGAGTCGAGGGTAAGTTAGTCGCTATTAAATGGTGTCGCGAACATGATGTGCCTACTTTCGGAATTTGCCTCGGAATGCAATGTATGGTTATTGAATATGCTCGTAATGTGCTTGGATTCAAAGGAGCAAACTCTGTTGAGATGGATCCGGCCACTCCTTATCCCGTGATCGACCTCATGGAGGAACAAAAGAATATCTCCCGGAAAGGAGGCACAATGAGACTCGGGGCTTACGATTGCGAACTCGTTCCCCACTCTATCCCGGCTGATGCCTACGGTGAGACTAAAGTTAGCGAACGCCACCGCCATCGTTATGAATTCAACGAGAAATTCCGTAAAGATTTTGAAAACAACGGTCTTAAATGCGTCGGGATAAACCCCGCAACAAAACTCGTGGAGGTGGTGGAAGCCGAAGGAAAAAAATGGTTTGTTGGCACTCAATATCACCCTGAATATCAAAGCACCGTTTTAAATCCGAATCCGCTTTTCGTTTCTTTTATAAAAGCGGCAATCCAACACTCAGAAAAATAATTCCTTTATAAAAGGTTTTAAATATTTATTTCGAATGCTTGCAATCCGTTTCAGATTGCAAGCATTCTATTTTAATGCGCATCAAGCCAGTTGCTCCCGACCCCACTAGAGGCGGTTAAAACCACATTCCCTTTATAGGCTCCTTCCATACAGCGTGTTACAATTTCTTGTACGTCCGGCAACTCTTCGGGCAAAACATCAAAATTCAACTCATCATGCACCTGCATGATCATCTGGCTTTTAAGTCCTTTCTTTCGGAATTCTCGGTAGATTTCTACCATTGCCACCTTGATGATATCGGCAGCTGAACCTTGAATCGGTGCATTTATAGCATTGCGCTCTGCGTATCCCCTCACCACAGGATTCTTGCTGTTGATATCCGGAAGCCTCCGCTTACGTCCCATCTTTGTTGTGACATACCCGTTATCTCTTGCATCCTCCACGGTGTCATGCATATACCGTTTTATTGTGGGGAAGGTCTCAAAATAATTGTCGATTATCATCTTTGCATCCGCCCGCGGAATACCTAATCTGTTTGAAAGCCCGAATGCTGATATACCGTAGAGGATCCCAAAATTAGCTGTCTTTGCATGGCGTCTCTCCTCGGCCGTCACTGCGTCTACATCTTTATGATAAATCTTGGCTGCAGTGATGGAATGCACATCTTCCCCCTTCCTAAAGGCTTCCAACATTGTTTCATCTTGTGCAAAATCTGCCACAAGTCGCAATTCTATCTGTGAATAATCTGCTGACAGAAACAAATGCCCTTCTTCTGCAATGAATGCCCTCCGGATCTCTCTCCCCTGCGACTCCCTCACCGGTATATTCTGTAGATTGGGGGCTGATGAAGATATCCTTCCCGTGGCTGTCACTGTTTGATTATAGACGGTATGAACCTTCCCGGTTGATGGGTTTATAGCCGCCGGTAATGCTGTCAGGTAGGTCGTCAGCAATTTCTTTAATTGCCGGTATTCTAATATTTTGTTTACTATAGGATTCTTATGAGCCACTTTCTCGAGCACATCCTCGCTCGTAGAATATTGACCTGTCTTTGTCTTTTTAGCTTTGGGATCAAGTTGCAACTTGTCAAAGAGAATCTCTCCCACCTTGGATGGTGAGCCCACATTAAACTCCTCCCCGGCAAGAGCGTAGATTTCACTCTCCAACTCTTTTATCCTTTTCTCTAATGTCTGTGCGGCTTCATTGAGTGCATCAACATCAAGCCTGACCCCACGGATCTCCATCTCTGCAAGTACAGTCGATATAGGAAATTCTACATCTCTAAGAAGATTCTGCATCCCCTCGCTCTCGACCTCTTTCTCAATCAATGATTTCAATCTCAATGCTACGACCGCCTCTTCACATGCATATTTCCCTATTTCTTCAAGTGAAGAAATCGCTCCTTTTGTCCCCTTTTTTATCAAAATCGGCTCCGATGGCATCACATGGCCTAAATATTGATTCGCCAATGTGTCTGCTGCATGTCGCATCTCGGGCTGGAGTAAATAATGAGCTAACGAAACATCGTAATAATTCTCGATTCCCGGTGCTCCGTCATTACGCAACCTATGCGCCAATACGTAATCCCTTTTTGCCCCAAAGGTCACTTTCTCTATATCTTTGCGACCCATTAGATCCAACACCCATGCAATCCCCTCTTCGTCATCTGCCGGGATGTAGACCGATTCTCTATCCGAGAATGCTATCGCTGCTCCAAAAATCTCGGCATCCATATCATTCTCTCCGCCTGCAATCAGACATAGTCCGCAAGAATCCCCGTTTAATTTCTTTTTAACCTCTTCAAGAGTATATATTTTCACCTCTCCATTTCCCTCGATTCCTTTTACAACAATTCCCCATTCTATCGGGATATTTTCATGTTTTTTCGAATCTGTGGTTGGTTCTTGATTTTCTTCAAAATCAAAGAGAGAGGGAGTACCCGTTTTTCGGGGTTCCACATTTCCTCCTAACCGACGTTCCACTCTTTCCCTGAGGGTCCTGAACTCTAATTCCTTGAATATCGCGAATAGTTTATCTTTATCCTCCGGTTTTCTTTCCAGTTCTTCCGGTTTAATGTCGATGGGTACATCCGTACGTATCGTTGCTAAAAAGTAGGAGTCAAGTATTTTCTGTCGGTTTCCCTCAATTTTCGTCTTCACTGCTCCCTTGAGCTCATCGCTTCTCTTTAGAAGTTCTTCTACGCTACCGAAATCATTGATTAATTTCACAGCTGTTTTCTCTCCAATGCCCGGACAGCCCGGAATATTGTCGATCTTATCCCCCATGAGAGCCAGTAAATCTATCACTTGACGGGTATTCTGTATTCCATATCTCGCGCAGACCTCTTCCTCCCCGCGAAGTTCGAAATCTTGTCCGCGGTAAGATGGCTTGTATTGCAATACATTGGGACTTACTAACTGCCCGAAGTCTTTGTCGGGAGTCATCATAAAGGTGGTGAAACCCTCTTTCTCCGCCTCTTTCGCCATCGTTCCTATCACGTCGTCTGCTTCAAAACCGGCAACCTCAAGTATCGGTATATTATAGGCCTTGATTATCTCTTTGATGATGGGCACTGACAATCGGATATCTTCAGGCATTGACTCGCGGTCAGCCTTATATGCTGAATCTGCCTCACTCCTGAACGTGGGTCCGTGAGGATCGAATGCTACTGCTATATGCGTGGGTTTCTCCTTTCGAAGCACCTCCTCTAACGTGTTGACAAAGCCATAGATGGCTGACGTGTTAAAGCCTCCCTGAGTCAACCGCGGCATTTTGATTAACGCATAATAGGCCCTGAATATTAATGCGTAGGCATCCAATAGAAACAGTCTCTTTTCTCCCATAGCTCTTTTTATTATATCCGAAATAATCTCTTCCTTTTATTGTCTTGATCTTTAACTCTTATAACTGAATTAATGCACTGTCACTAATGTTGCTCCGAATCCATATTCCCGGAAGGAGGCATCCTGCAATTCTGCCTTCGGATACTCCTTCTTTAGAAGCTCTAACACTGCCTTCCGCAACACTCCTTCTCCTTTCCCATGGATGAAAACTATCTTTTGTCCGATCCGTTTGCTGTGGGATGACATTGTTCTCCTCACTTCTTCAAGTTGCATCGTTAACATATCTTTGGCTTCAAGACCTGCCAAACTGTCTGTCAGTTCTCCAATATGTAGATCCACCTCTATCAACGGCAATAATTTATGCGGGCTAATATGGTTTCCTCCAGCTCTCTTCCGTGAAATTCCCTCTTTCCCTTGAGTAAGACTTGACTTAAGGTCCCTATCCGGTTTTGATCCTTGTAACGATCCTTCAAGGCTCTCTTTGTCAAGTTCAGCATCTTTTATCTGCTCTCCTCCGGATATCAAAGGTATTTCCAACACCGCTCCATCAAAATATTTACTCGGCTTGAAACAATGTAGTTTATGAAATTTTGTAAGATCTATCCTTTTGACAATACTTAAAGGAGGCAACAATGGAAATGCTTTTTCTTTCTTATAAAATATCCCTTGGAATGCTACCCTGCCATACTCCGGGAAATCCTCATGGCTTATAACCGCTAAATCTATAAGTTCATTTGGAGCTACCTCCCCTCTGTAAACTATTTCCCACCCTCTATCTCCGGCTGACCTTCTCAAAAAGACAAAATCAATAAAATAATTTGAGTCATTAACAAGAACTCCCGTAAATCGTGTCTCCGATAATCTTTTTATGTCTGTGGGTTCAAAGGCTAATAGTATGGTAGGAATGTCACCGTGACGTGTCTCTTCATATCCTTCATTTTCACGCAACTGTCCTTCCGACGCTTCTCTTTTTGTCTCCTTATTCGCCGGGTTGGCTTCCTTACTTTCCTGTTCTGTAATTTTACCTTGGTCGTATGCCTTTTGATCAAACATTATTGAAGAACCTTTGACGGCGCTTTCATGTCCTGCCGGCATCACTACAACTATATCCTTAAGCAAAATAGGAGTTTCAAATCCATCTTCATCCTCTACATAAGCCGTCTTTCCTTCTATTCTGGTGATTAATCCTCCCCCTGTCGAATTTAAAAATCTCACCCTGTCTCCTGTTTTTGCCATATCTCAATTTGACTTTTAATAATTTATTTATTGGTGCTCTTTGTTGATCAAGAGTCTCACCACAAATTTAAGAAAATATGATTATCCGCAAAAATCCCCTAACGGTTTTATTTAGTTCCCAAATTTATGTTAAAATAACACTTTCTTCTCAAAAAAAATCTTTCAATATTTGCATACGGCATTTTTTTGATGTAATTTTGCACCCGGGTGAGTCCTGCACGACTTGCTCCCTGTGAATCCCCCAGGTCCTGACCGAAGCAAGGGTAACAGGTGAGCGGTGCGATGTAGACAGCTCTCCCTCCCCGCCTCTTTAGCTCAGTTGGCCAGAGCACGTGATTTGTAATCTCGGGGTCGTTGGTTCGAATCCGACAAGAGGCTCTAACTTAGCTGCTCCGCAGCTCGGTGTTGAATGTTTTTCATAATTTTGTTTTGGCGGCGTGTCTAATCGACATGCCGTTTTTTTATTCCCATCCTCCCCCACCCGAACCCTCTCAAACTTAACTTTGAGCCTATTCATAGCCATCTCTAAAAGTAGTTGATGGTAGATTTATGATATTTTTCTTTTTATATCTTTTTGATTTACTCATTATTACAATTTTTTAATAATTTATCAGGTAGATACTGTTAAATTATTTGCTATATTTGCACTCAAGTATAATCTTATTTTTTTACCTCTTTCTTTGCGCAACCATGAATAGTCTCCTTAGACTCTTTTCCCTCCTTATAATATCTTTTTCTCTCCAATTTGCGTCAGCGAGCCTCAACGATATTGACACATTAATTAAAAATAACCACTCACATCTTTTAAAGGAAGAAAAGATTGCCGACTTAAAGAGGATCGCTAACAGTAAAATTTCTCAATCTGCTAAACTTAATACATTAGAACAATTAATATATGAGTATCAGCACTTTGTCTATGATTCCGCGCTTTACTATGCCAATACCCTTCTATTGGAATCTGACAGAGCGGCAAGCAAAGACTTTCAAACTAAGGCTCTGATTCATAAAGCACTGTTGCTTTTAACCGGTGATTTTCTCGATGAAGCGGAGAATATTTTTCAACAAATTCCCCTTGAAGACATTCCTGCTGATGCTCGCGAAAATTACTATAACTTAGCTTATGACCTCGCTAAAGCCAAGAGGAATAACTCCTCGGATAGAAGATTAAAAAGATCTTTCTCTTCAGAGATGGAAAGTTCCATTACCCATCTTGTTGAAATTTCTGACAAAAATTCAGCACCCTATTTCTTTTACCTTGGGAAAAGACTTTTGGAAGTAGACAATAACAAAGATGCTGCTTTCCATTGTTTCGTGGAAGCATCTTCGCGTTCACCTCAAAACTCGGAAATTTTTCTGATTTCTGCTCTCCATATTGCCGATTACTATATGGCGCTTAATAATCAACCCTTATATGAGGAATGGCTAATGAAAGCTGCTCAAGCTCAACTCGCTCTTCAATTTAATGACTCCGATGCGCTTGCTCGACTCGCAATACTTCTATTCCAAAACAATTCTGAAGATATCTCAAGAGCCTCCAACTATCTGACTGTCGCCCGAAAAAATCAAAATTCTTTCTATCCCGACTCTCACAACGACCCGATTGCTAAAAGTCTACCTGATATAATACCTGTCTATTTGGAAAAGATCAAAAGAAAAGATTCTCAAATCTATTTTCTTATATCTCTTGCTGTAGTTCTTTTTTTGCTCGGAGGCCTCATCTCTTTTGTCATTTTCATTCAAAAGAAAAAGTTGCTTAGTAAAGAAGCTGAACTTATTGATGAACGAGAAAAGATTAAAGGCCTTAATTATCAATTATTTGGACTAAGCGACCATCTTGAAGAAAATCAACGTAAGATTAGCGATATTCCCCGGGAAATCTCTTTAACAAGGCAGAAAGGGAATAAGCTCACTAAAGTCTGGATAGATATTCTGTTGATGTTGGAGCATAAAGAAAAAAGCCCGCTCTCTGATGAGAAGGGTGTTGACAACTCTATTAAAAAAAATCAGGATCCGACTCTTCTATTACGCCAATTCGACGTTGCTTTCCTGGCACTTTTCCCCGATTTTATCGTTGAAATCAATAAATTATTAAAAGACAACCTTCAATTCGACACTAATAAGAAGGTATTATCCACGGAGTTAAGAATATGTGCTCTGATCAACCTCGGGATTAAAGAAAGTTCCGATATGGCTGCCCTACTTTTCACCTCCGTACAAACCATATATAATAATAGGACTAAGCTACGCAACAGAGCAATTGATAAACAGCAGTTTGAGAAAAGTGTCGCTTTGTTATAATTTTTTATTACTTTTGCCCCTAAGATGAAAATTTATTGTAAAAATACTAATGAGTATCTTACGATGCTCGGTGGCGAACGTGTGATCGACTTGCTGCCACGCCTTAATAAAGAGTTGGATTTCAAACCGATCTGTGCTTATGTAAATAATAAGACAGAAGACCTTTGTTTCCCGATTTTTTCGCCCAAACAGGTTGAATTCCTTCCTGCCACTTCCGATACCGGGAAACGAGTTTATGTCAGGTCGTTATGTATGTTGCTTTATAAAGCGGTAGCAGACACTATTCCGGGGGTCAGTCTGCGAATCGACCATTCAATGGGGGATGCCCATTATTGCCGCCTTATAAAAGAGGAGGAAGAAATTTCCCTTGATAACGCTCTCCTTGAAAAAATATCTGACAGAATGACTGCTCTCGTTGAGTCGGATATCCCCTTCAAACGGCATGAAAGGCTCACTAAGGATGTCATTGACATGTATCGTCAGCAAGGTCTGTTGGCTAAGGTTAAACTCCTTGAAACTCTGCATGAATTATACACAACCTATTATGATCTCGCCGGAATAGCCGACGGTTTCTATGGGCCTCTCGCGCCATCCACCGGGTTCCTCAAAGATTTCTACATTTGCGGCTATAAAGAAGGATTCCTTCTTTTCCCTTTCGCCAAAGAGTCTTCACTCAAGAAATTAAAAGATAATCCTCCCGGCGAAAAAATGTTTAAGGCTTTCACCGACCAACTCCGGTTTAATTATATGATTAGGGTTACTAATGTCGGTGACCTAAACAGAGCTGTCATCGAAAAAAGGACTCCGGGACTTATAAATGTGGCGGAAGCAATGCATGAAAAACTTATCGGAGAAATTGCATCAGATATTGCTCAAAGAAGGAAAGAAGGGGATGCCGGTATAATTTTAGTCGCCGGCCCCTCTTCTTCCGGCAAAACAACTTCCACCAAACGACTCGCAATTCACCTTGCCACTAATCTTATTGTCCCTAAGATGATTTCTCTCGACGACTATTTTTTCAATAGGGAAGATACTCCTCGCGACGATGACGGTGAGTTCGATTTCGAATCTCTTTATGCGCTCGATCTTGACCGACTTAATTCCGATCTTAAAAGGTTGCTTAATGGAGAAGAGGTCAATATCCCGACCTATTCTTTCGAACTTGGCAGACGGATTGAAAAGGATAAGCCTCTCAGACTCGACAAAAATGATGTCTTGCTGATGGAAGGCATTCATGGACTTAATCCCGAACTGACTCATTCCATCGACTCTCATAAAGTTTTTAAAGTTTATGTCTCGGCTTTGACAACCCTTAAAATTGATAGCCATAACTGGATTTCAACAAGCGATAATCGTTTGCTGAGGAGAATTGTCAGAGATAACAAATATCGAAACACAAGCGCTCTCGAATCTATCAGAAGATGGCCAAGCGTAAGAAGAGGTGAGGAAAAATGGATTTTCCCGTTCAGTGAAAATGCTGATGCCACTTTTAATTCTTCTCTTATATTCGAACTGGGAGTAATGAAGGAGTATGCTATGCCTCTCCTTAAAGAGGTTCCTCGTGACAATGTGGCATATGCACAGGCTTACCGCCTTATGAAACTACTCGGTTATTTCGAATCTATTCCGGCAAGCCAAATCCCATCTACTTCTCTGCTCCGGGAATTCCTCGGAGGCTCATCTTTTAATTATTAAAAGTCCTTGTTTATCTTAAAAATTATAATTTTTCTACAGGTATGAATATCGATCTTTCCCTCGCCGAGGGACTTAAAACTCCTTTTTACCTCTACGATGTCAGTATCCTCAACCGGACCTTACAGGAAATAAATAAATGTATTGCCGGGAAACCTATAAAAGTGCATTATGCCGTAAAAGCCAACTGCAACCCACGGATTCTCAGTCTTATAGCTGAAGCAGGTCTCGGTGCCGACTGTGTGAGCGGTCGCGAAGTTTCAGCAGCCATAAAGGCCGGATTCAACCCTGATGATATTTGTTACGCCGGCGTTGGGAAAACAGATCGTGAGCTTATCCTTGCGATGAAGTCCGGTATCGCCTATTTAAATGTAGAAAGTATCGAAGAACTCGAAGTTTTAGACAATCTCGCTCTCGAGTTCGGGTATCGACCAAACATCTGTCTGAGAGTAAATCCGAATATCGATGCTCATACTCACCAATATATCACGACGGGGTTGCAGGAAAATAAATTCGGCATTAATCTTGCAATGCTCGACGAGGCAGTGGAGTTAGCTCGTAATGCCAAATCTTTAAATCTGATTGGTCTGCATTTCCATATCGGCTCTCAAATCACAGATATGACTCCTTTTGCTCTCCTGTGTAATAAAGTGAATGAGTTGGTAGACTATTTCCAAAAGAAAGGGGTGAATTTCCGCGTGATTAACGTCGGTGGAGGATTGGGAATTGATTATGACGACCCGGATGCCAACCCGATACCGGATTTTAAAAATTATTTCGACACTCTTTTGAAAAATCTAAAAATTCATGAGGGTCAGGAAATTCATTGCGAACTCGGCAGAGCTGTCGTGGCTCAATGTGGCTCCCTGATTTCACGCGTCACTTTTGTAAAGAAAGGTGTCAACAGAAAATTTATAATACTTGATGCCGGAATGAACGATCTCATACGTCCGGCATTATATGGCGCTCACCATAAAATCCAAAATGTTTCCGTAGATTTATCCGATTCTGAAAGCAAACCGGCTACCGACATCTATGATGTGGCAGGCCCTATTTGCGAGTCTTCCGACGTCTTTGGAAAGGATGAAGAACTCCCGGTTACTGTACGTGGGGATATCTTTGCACTCAGAAGTGCCGGCGCCTACGCTGAATGCATGGCCAGCACTTACAATATCCGACCTATTCCGGAAACAATCTTTGTAGATTAAGGAGCAGATTCCTGACCCGCTGGGCTATCTCCCTATTTTACCCAAGCAACTTTGCAACATGGTTGCATCCCTTTTTGTGTATCTTTGTCTTTCTAATTTGATGCCCATGTTGCTGACAAATTCCCTTAAAGAATCTTTACCCTTAAAGTATTCTTCCTCAACTTTAAGGATAGCTGCGGTTGTCTCTTTCCGTCGTGGATCAATCCTGCTTGCTCTAATCTTTGCTCTTATATCTTTTACCTTTTCTTCATGCCGAAACTCAGAGAACCATGAAGATGAGGAGCATCATATCCATACGGAAGGAAAACTCCTTTCTGAAGAACAGATTCAAGAATTTGGAATTGAGATGGAAACAGTGGCTCCTCAACCCTTTCGGGATGTTTTGAAAGTGGCGGGAACAATCCAACCTTCCACAGGAGATCTACAGACTATAACGGCAAAGAAAAGCGGCATTATAACTTTCTCTCCGGGAATTTCTGAAGGTATTGAGATCAAAGCAGGTTCCGTTATTGGCAACATTCTTTCCGATGGACTCCAAGGTGGGGATGTAAACGCTGCAGCCATCTCCAATCTTAACGTCGCTAAAAAAGAATATGAACGACTTAAAAAGCTTTATGATGAGGGGCTGGTGACTGCATCATCTTTAAGCCAGGCCGAAAAAAATTATAAGGAGGCAGAAGCTTTGGTTGGCAAAAAAGGAACCGGACCCTCTTCAAATGTAGTGGCGCCAATCTCAGGGAATCTAATAAATGTCTCTGTAAAAAACGGCGAGTTTGTGGAAGCGGGACGCCCCATTGCTTCTATTGTAAAAAATACACGACAATCATTGAAAGCGGAACTCCCTGTCAGAGAAGCAAAACATTTAGGACATATTGAATCTGCCAACTTCCTTACTGAAGCGGGTGATTTGGTTAAATTAGATGAGTGTTTCGGGCAAAAGGTATCATCCGGAACAATTCCTTCCTCTAACGGATATATTCCTGTTATTTTCTCATTCCAAGGAAATCAGTCGACAGCTATAGGAGGATTTGTTCAAGTCTTTCTGCTTTGTGGTCAAAGAGAAAACATTATCTCCATCCCTCTTCAAGCTCTCATTGAAATTCAGGGCCATACATATGTTTATGTTGAGGATTCGGAACACGGTTTTGAAAAGAAATTAGTGAAAACGGGAGCCTCCGACGGTGAGAGAATTGAAATTACTGAAGGTTTGTCTGCAGGGGATAAGGTTGTTACAAAAGGGGCCTCAATTGTGAGAATGGCAGAAGTTTCTGCTGTCGCCCCACCCTCTCATTCTCATTAAAAAAGAGATTACTTTTGACTCTGTTGTTTATCGGATTTTGCTGTGTTAGACCGAATAATAAGATTCTCTCTCGACAACCGATTCTTGGTGTTGTTTCTAAGCTTCCTCATTTTGGCTGCTGGCCTCGTCGCGCTTTTCAAAACGGAAGTTGATATCTTCCCCGACCTTAATTCTCCTACTGTTGTGGTTATGACGGAGGCAGGAGGAATGGCTCCCGAAGAAGTAGAACAACTCGTTACATTCCCGATTGAATCAGGTCTTAACGGTATACCGGGCGTCAGAAGGGTCAGAAGTTCTTCCTCTTCAGGTTTCTCTGTTGTCTGGATTGAATTCAATTGGAACACAAGCATCAAAGATGCACGCCAATTCGTGGCTGAACGGCTGCCCGCAATATCTTCCGAACTGCCTCCTGAAACCGGACAACCCACATTAGGTCCCTCTTCATCAATCCTGGGGGAAATCCTGATTATCGGTTTGACTTCCGACTCTCTGTCAAGGGGAGAACTAAGAAACGTGGCCGACCGTCTTATTCGGCCTCGACTCCTCTCAATTAGCGGTGTCTCTTCCGTTAATGTTATTGGTGGAGAAGTATTGGAGTATTCCTTTAATCTTAATCCCGATAAAATGAAAATGCTCGGGCTCTCTCTTAATGATGTTGTGGAATCATTATCTTCATTTAATTCAAACGTTGCCGGTGGAATATTATATGACTTTGATAATGAGTATATTATTAAAGGATCTCTCTCCTCATCCGAAATCCTTGACTTAGAGAAGTCTCCGGTAAGAGACGCTTCGGGTATTACTCATGCACTCGCTGACTTCGCTGACATCAGATTTTCAGGTAAAACCCCTGAAATTGGGAAAGCTTCGCTTAATTCCACTCCTGCAGTCTTGATGACTATTACCAAACAACCCGGTATAGGTTCTATTTCTTTGACTAAAAATATTCTCACCGCAATTGATGAATTGGAACCGACTTTGCCTCACGGAATTAATATAAATACCGATATTTTCAGACAATCTGACTTTATCTCAAATTCTGTTAATAATCTTCAGGTTTCTCTTTTTGAGGGTGCTCTATTCGTTATACTTGTTCTTTTCATCTTTCTTCTTAATATTCGCACCACCATTATATCTGCTATCGCAATCCCTATGTCGGTAATCATTACACTCTTGATTATCGATGCGCTGGGCTTCTCCATAAATACGATGACCTTGGGGGGTATTGCAATTGCCATAGGCTCTCTTGTGGATGATGCAATTGTTGATGTAGAGAATGTTTATCGGCATCTCCGTCTCAACCGTAATCTCCCGAAGGATGCGAGAAAAGATACCACTGAAATTGTTTTCAAAGCCTCTCGTGAGGTCAGAATGCCTATATTGAATTCATCTCTTATTATTATAGCAAGTTTCCTCCCTCTTTTCTTCCTTAGCGGCATGGAGGGAAGGCTTTTGATTCCTTTGGGAATCTCTTTCATAATTGCTCTGCTTGCCTCCACAATCGTAGCTCTTACTTTGACTCCTGTGCTTTGTCTTTTCCTGTTAGGCGATAATAAAAATGAGAAAAATCTCGAGAAAGATCCCTTTATAGCACGAAAAATACGTGTATTCTACACAAAAATTCTCAATTTGGTTTTAAATAAACCGAAACCTCTCTTTTTTATTTCGGCGGTTTTTTTAATTTTTGCTGCCGTGGTTTTCCCATTTCTGGGTAGATCTTTCCTCCCATCTTTTAATGAGGGTTCTTTCACAGTCAATGTTAGTGCCATACCCGGTATCTCTATCCATCTCAGCGACTCTATTGGCAACATGGCTGAAAGAAAAATTCGAGAAGTCCCGGAGGTATTTCTGACTGCGAGAAAAACCGGCAGGGCTGAACTTGACGAACATTCCTTAGGTAGCAATGTTTCCGAAATTGAAGTGCCCTACTCCTTGAATTCCGGCAGATCTCGAGAAGAGATTGCGGCTGACATTCGTGAAAGATTAGAGAAGATACCCGGGGTTAACGTGGAAATCGGGCAACCTATCAGTCACAGAATAGATGCCATGCTATCCGGGAGCCAAGCGCAAATTGCAATTAAAATTTTCGGAGAAAACCTCGACCAACTCTATAAGCTCGGGAAACAAGTGGCGGCATCTCTGTCAGAAGTTAACGGTGTCGTTGATGTGAATATTGAGCAGCTGATACCTCGCCCTCAGCTCGAATTGAAACCTAAAAGGGAACTGATGGCTAAGTATGGAATAACCTTGCCGGAGTTAAACCGATTTATCGAAATCGCTTTGAAAGGAGTTCCAATCTCTCGATTCTATTCTTCAGGAGCCCCTTATGACATCACTTTAAAAATAGATCCTCAATTCCATAGCTCTTTATCTCAATTATACGATATTCCCATTACCACTCAAGAGGGGACAGTTCCGTTATCATCACTTGTCGATATTATTTCAACTTCAGGACCCTCGACCATTAATCGCGAAAATATTTCAAGACGTCTCGTCGTTTCTGCAAATGTGGAGGGGAGAGATCTGAGAGGTGTTGTCAATGAAATCAAAAAAAATATTGGGAAAGAGATAAATACGCCGGATGGTTACTATATCTCTTATGAGGGTCAATTTGAAAGCGAAGAGGCTGCCTCCAGAACTTTACTTTTCACCAGCTTGGGTGCTATATTGTTGATTTTCTTTCTCCTATATGCCGAATTCCGCGATTGGCGTGAATCTCTGATTATCCTTCTTAATATGCCCCTCGCGTTAATCGGAGGAGTTTTGATTCTGTGGTTCACTCGAAATCATATTAACATCCCCGCAATCATCGGTTTCATATCTCTTTTAGGTATATCCACAAGAAACGGTATGTTGCTCGTTTCTCACTACAATCAGTTGCTACATGAAAAAGTTGGCCTTTGGGAAAGAGTTCTAACCGGGTCGGCCGACCGCCTAAATCCAATCCTTATGACCGGCCTTTCATCCGCTATGGCCCTCCTTCCCCTGGCATTCCGCTACGACAGCCCGGGTAATGAAATTCAGGCCCCGATGGCTATAGTGATTCTCGGAGGTCTTATCACTTCTACACTCCTTAATATTTTAATCGTCCCCTCCATCTATTATCTCCTGTCAAAAAAAGGCAAGATCAAAGATGAATGTAACTGCAAGGAATGTTCCAACCTCTCTTCACATCCCAACCACTTATCTTAAGATCCCGTTCCCTATTTCTGTAAATGAGATTTTCAACAACTTTTTTGCTAATTTTGCACTAATATTCTATTATCCCCTAAATAACGACACTTCGACTTATGATTTTGCGGATAACCTTAGCAAAGATTACTGTTTCAACAGCCTTCTCTATTTTATTACTATTCTTCCCTTTCTTCGCCTCCTACGCTTATTCTATTGAAGAAACTGCAATGAAAATCTTAACCGAAGGTCCGGAATTTATTTCAGAAACATTTTCTTTAGAATCGCGCCGGAAAAGCCTCGCAACTCAGTCGAATCTCCCCGATCCTGAAGTGGCAGGTGAATATCTCGTGCTCCCCAAAGATGTCGACAACAGATGGACAGCTGAATTACGCTGGAGTGTGGAATGGCCCGGAGTCTATAAGGCAAGAAGCAAAGAAGCCCAGATGTCTATGAATCACTTTCAACAATCGGTTTGGCTCAAAAGAAATGAACGTCTTTTCGAAATTCGGAATTACCTCTTGGATTATATCTATTGCCAATTAAAACTGGAGCTTTTAGATAATCTCATACAAAACAACGATACTATCTTTCAACTCGCTGAAAAAGCGGCTAAAGGCGGTGAACTCACTCTTCTCGATCTTAATAAGATAAAACTTGAATATGCAAATATAAAAGGGGCCAAAGCTACAATCCTTGATGAAAAGACATCGGCAATCAACTCCTTATCAGTTATTTTTGGCAAAGATTGCTCAACCATCCTCTCTCAACTGGATTGCTCCATCCCCGAAATCAAAATCCCTACTGAGGAGGAACTCATAAATCTTAAGAATAATGCTCCCGCTCTAAAAGCTGCCGACGCCGAAGCAATGGCGGCTCACGAGGCTAAAAATGTAGCTAAAATGGAGGCCCTCCCGGCTCTCTCTTTAGGATACAAACATGCTTTTGAAGATGGTATGCATTTCAATGGTCTCACTTGGGGTATCTCTATTCCTATCTTCTCTTCAAGAGGTAAACAGAAAGCCGCTAATGCTCAAATTGTGGAAGCTGAATTCAACGTGGAAGCCCAAAATCTTGAAATTGAAGCAGACTTAGAAGCTTTAGTCAAGAAACTTCACCTTCTAACCGGCCAAATCAACGAGATAGCTCCATTAGTCGAAAATGTTGACTATAATTCGACTCTCCTCAAAGCTTACCAAGGCCGCGTCATAACACTGATAGAATATATCAGCGACAGAAACTATTTCACTAATGCTGCCATCGAACTTCTTGACCTTCGACTCGCCGCCGCCAAAACAGAATTCCTTATCAAAAAATATGCCCTCTAATCTCTGCCTTCCTCCTTTCTTTTGAACCATACCCCTTTGCCTTAAACTATTCCATATTCTCCATCAACTTTTTCCATCCTCTCTTTCTCCGGTAGCTTTCTCGGTCTTCATCATCCGGCCTTTCAGCATCTCTCAAACACCATAAAAAATTTGTTTACCGGTTTTTTCGTTATATTTGCAAAATCTATCTCTTTAAATATCCTGATTTATGGAGGAAGAAAATAAAGTATTTGAAGCTCGACCCGATGTCATAAACCGTGATGATGTCATAAAGGCAATACCCAAACTTGCAAATCACCCCAAGCTTGTGGATTGGGCACTTCGATTCATCGCTATGGACAAAGTTAACTATGTGCATGGTAAATTCAGCAAACGTCTTGGAGTCGATTTTGCAAGGGCTCTCGCTGAAGATGAGTATAAATGGATTATTACCACCGACAATTATGAGGTGATCGATCAGTTTCCGACAGGCCCCTTTATTACGGTCAGCAATCATCCTATCGGAAGTTACGACGGGATTACGCTCCTTTACCTCATCGGCAGAAAACGTCCGGATTATAAGGTGATGGTTAATCTAATCCTCAATAATCTTCAAGCCATGAGCCCCGGATTCATTGCCGTCGACCCTCAAAAGACCGATGATCCTGAAAAACGGAAAATCACTCTCCATGGAATGCGTGAGGCTATACAACATGTAAAGGCCGGTCATCCTCTTGGTTTCTTTCCCGCCGGCGCTATCTCTAAGGTTGACTGGAATCTTGATATCGACGACACCCCATGGAAAGAAGTCATCATCCGATTGATAAGGCAAATGCAAGTGCCCGTTATTCCCGTTTATTTCCATTGCAAAAATTCTACCTTCTGCAATATCCTCGGGAGAATCGACTGGCGGCTCAGAACTATCAGGCTTCCTCGCGAACTCTTCGCTTCCTACAATAAGGAGATTCGGGTAAGTTTCGGCAATCCTATTTCCGTTGAAGAGCAAAATAAATTTGAAACACTTCAAGAATTAGGAGATTTCCTTCGGTCTCAAACTTATAAATTAAAGGATATCGGGGGCCAAGGCTTGCCTTTAGGAAATTTGAAAGGTGGAAAAGGGAAATATGTGAGGGAATAATTCCAATCAGTAGTAGAATTATGGATGAAATAGCTAAAGTTAAGCAACGTTTTTCAATAATCGGGAATTCACCCGCTCTCTTGGAAGCAATCGGGAGGGCAGTAAAAGTTGCCCCTATCGACCTCTCTGTTTTAGTCACCGGAGAAAGCGGCAGCGGAAAGGAGTTTTTCCCTAAAATCATCCATGCATACGGCGCTCGTAAGCATAAGAAATATATTGCCGTAAATTGCGGCGCTATTCCGGAAGGCACTATCGATTCCGAACTTTTCGGACATGAAAAGGGGGCTTTCACCGGTGCCATCAGCACCCGTAAAGGTTATTTTGAAGAGGCCGACGGGGGCACCATCTTCCTCGATGAAGTCGCAGAGCTACCCCTTACAACTCAAGCTCGTCTCTTAAGAGTCTTGGAAACCGGCGAATTCCTTAAAGTCGGTTCCTCGGAGGTTCAGAAAACAGACATAAGAATCGTAGCCGCTACAAATGTCGACCTCCTGAAAGCTGTAGAAAAAGGAAAATTCCGCGAAGACCTCTATTATCGTTTGTCGACAGTGGTAATAAATGTCCCGGCGCTCCACGACAGAGGTGAAGACGTTATTCTTCTTGCTCGAAAATTCGCAGCCGACTTTGCCGAAAAATATGTAATGCCGGCTATCTCTTTCTCTGAAGATGCCCAAAGAGCCATGCTCCTATATCGTTGGCCCGGAAATGTCAGGCAACTAAAAAACATTGTGGAACAACTTGCCCTCTTTAATGCCGGCGATGAAATCGACCGCCATACTCTACTCTCTTTATTGCCAATGGATTATTCCGGATCTGCTTCATTAGTCCCCGCCGGAGCTGACCATAAGTATGAAACAGAACGTGAAATGCTATGGCAACTGATTTATGGCCTCAGAAATGAAATCTCTGAACTAAACAGGAAAATAGATTCTTTAAACTCTAAGAATGATAATATTATTCGTTCCGAAAAGGTTCAGTCGCTTATCAAGTATGATCCCGAAAACAACAAATCTGAGCAATTTATTCCCCATCAATCCGTTTCTCCGTTAGAACTCGCTGAAAAAGAAACGATAGAGAATGCCCTGAAAAGGAATAACGGTAATAAGAAGGCTACCGCTGAAGAACTGAATATTTCCCAGCGAACTCTTTACCGCAAAATTCACGAATTCGGTATCAGGGAGGAATAAATTTTGCTATTCATCGGGATTTGAACCTTGTTGATATGTCGGGATTAAAAAAATATTTCATATGGATTGCTTTGTTACCGTTGGCTATTTTGCTCCAAGGGTGCATACCTTCTTATAAATTCAACGGCTCCGCTTTGAATTATGATATTTATAAAACTATCGACATAACGGAATTTCCAATCAGAGCCGCCTTGGTTTATCCTCCTTTGCAACAAACCTTTGAAAATAAATTGCTCGACACAGTTACCCGGCAGACTCGTCTGCAGGAAATCGATGGCAATGCCGACCTGGAAATGACCGGAGAAATCACCGGCTATAGCCTTTCACCCCAATCTGTAGGTCAGGATGCTTATGCCACCGAAACGCGTCTGACTATTACCGTCAGGGTCAAATACACAGATTCCAAGAACCCAAGCAACGACATTGACCAATCCTTTTCCGCCTACCGCCAATTCTCAAGCACTCTTATGCTGACTGATGTGCAAGACGACCTCTGCAATGAAATTTGTGACGAACTCGTAAATCTGATTTTCAACGCTACTTTAGGTAACTGGTAAGTCGATGGATAATCCATATTTCATAGTCCCTCTTGTCGAAGAGTATAAAACTCTTCCCGCAGATTCTCAAAGAGCAAGAGAAATTGCAAAAATCATCTCTGTCAATATAGGGGATAAGGAGACTCTTTGCAGAATTTTAGGAGACAACTATTTGTCTACCGAAATGTCAGGCGACTTTTCCCGTAATATTAATGAGGCAGGATCCCAACCTTCGGATAGTGATTTGTCACAAGAGGCTCAAAGTATCACCGGAACTCAAGAAGAGATAAAAACATCCTCAGAACTTACTGAAACTGCAACTTCACAAGAGGACTCTTCCTTTGATACTATAAATGCATTCCTTGATAAGTTCGCCAAGAATATACCCCCCATGGGTTATGTGCCGGAGGATTCAACAACACCGCCGGAAGAAACTAAGGAGGAGGTTTTAACTGAATCTGAAGTCAAAACTACAGAGAAACCGATAACCGACCCCGCTGAATCTATAAAAGCGGAAAATATCCTGAAAAACCTTATTAAACTTAAAAGATATCAGGAGGCTTTGGAATTTATTAAGACCCAAAATTTGAATAATCCGAAGAAAAGTATTTATTTTGCACACCAAATGCGTTTCATAAAGAAACTGATGGCATTGGAAAATTTTAAAGATAGAAATTAGCGTCTTTTTTATGCGCTTATTTATATAAATTTCAAAAATCAACAGATTAACCTACAAACAATTTTAAAATGTATATTTTTCTTAGCATTCTCATCGTCTTGGCATGCGTGTTGCTGATCGGTGCTGTTCTAATTCAGAAATCTAAAGGAGGCGGCTTGGCTTCCGACTATTCTCAAGGCAATCAGTTCTTAGGATACAGAAAGACCACCGACTTTATTGAGAAAGCAACCTGGAGTTTGGCTGTATTCATCTGCGTTATCAGCATCTTGGCTTCATTCACAATCACCAAGCCATCAGCAAAATCAGCTATTTCTGTGACTCCCGTAGAGACATCAATGCCGGCACCAGCACCAATGAGCACTCCGGCGCAGTAAAGTGGAACATTTATTTCATACCACAGGATATTATATAATTCTTACTACTATGGCGGTGTTGGCCGTCATAGTATTTATTGCACTCCATAGAATCACCGCCGGTTATGGTATGATGGGCAACCGGAAATGGGGGCCTACAGTAAACAACCGCCTCGGATGGTTTATAATGGAGCTCCCTGCTTTTGCATCTATGGTCATATTATGGGCTTTTAGCCCTCGACATGATGCTGCTGCCCCTTGTGTGTTCGCATCTCTCTTCCTGCTACATTATTTCCAAAGAACTTTCATTTTCCCTTTCCTCATTCGCGGGAAAAACCGGATGCCATGGGCTATAATTCTCATGGGGTTGGTTTTCAACACTATCAATGCTTATTTAATTGGAGGATGGATATTCTATATATCCCCTGAATCTCTTTATCAGCCATCCTGGCTCCTTTCTCCTCTCTTTTTCTTAGGAACATTCATTTTCTTCACAGGAATGGGCATTAACCTCTATTCCGACCATGTGATCAGATCGCTCAGAGCTCCCGGAGACTCGGCCCATTATATCCCCAACAAAGGGTTCTATAAATATGTGGCTTCTGCCAACTATTTCGGTGAAACTGTAGAATGGGTCGGTTTTGCTATCCTGACTTGGTCGCTACCGGGTCTTGTGTTCGCTATGTGGACTTTCGCTAACCTTGCCCCGCGGGCCAGAGCTATACATAAGAAATATTGTGACGAATTCGGTGAGAAATATTCATCTCTAAATCGTCGTTTTATTATACCATTTCTTTATTGACTTCCAAGATGGCAGACAAACTCTTCTCCCCGGCTTCCATCGGGCCTGTAACTCTCAGGAACCGTACTATCAGAAGTGCTGCATTTGAAGGGATGGGAAAGGATAATAACCCAACTCAACAGCTTAAAGATTACCATGTGGCAGTAGCCAAAGGGGGTGTTGGCATGACTACTGTTGCCTACGCCGGAATATGCCGATCTGCCCTCTCTTTTGACAGCCAGCTTTGGTTGCGTCCTGAAATCGTGTCATCTTTAAGGGAAATCACTGACGACGTGCATGCAAATGGAGCTAAAGTATCTATCCAAATCGGTCACTGCGGGAATATGACCCATCGCTCCACTGCCGGTCAGACCCCTGTTGGCGCCTCAACCGGATTTAATCTCTATTCTCCCACTTTCGTCAGAGGTCTGCGAAAAGATGAACTCAAAGAAATTGCACGCAACTTCGGTGAGGCTGTCAACACCGCACGTGATGCCGGATTTGACTGTGTGGAAGTACACGCAGGCCACGGTTACCTTATCTCCCAATTCCTTTCTCCATACACCAACCACCGTAGAGATGAATATGGAGGCTCTTTGGAGAATCGGATGAAATTCATGCATGAATGTATGGAAGAAGTCATGAAAGCCGCCGGCTCCGATATGGGGGTGATTGTGAAAATGAATATGAACGACGGCTTTAAGTCCGGAATGCAGGAAGAGGAGGCGATCTTAGTTGGGAAAGCTCTCGAAGAAGCGGGAGCACATGCCCTCGTGCTTTCAGGAGGTTTTGTTAGCAAAGCTCCAATGTATGTGATGCGCGGGGAAATGCCTATACATACCATGACTTATTATATGCCGCAGTGGTGGCTCAAATATTCTGTCAGAATGTTTGGTCGTATGATGGTGCCGAAACATGACTTCAAACCTCTTTACTTCCTTGATCAGGCTCGCCTGTTCCGTCGCGAATTGAAACTCCCCCTCGTTTATGTCGGTGGAGTCACAAGCCGAAAGGATGCCGATAAAATTATCGATGAAGAAGGGTTTGAATTCCTACAGATGGGTAGGGCTCTTCTTAATGACACTGATTTCGTTAATAAAATGAAAAATGATGCTTCCTGTCTCTCGGGATGCGATCATGTAAATTATTGTATCGCCCGAATGTATTCCAAAGACATGGCCTGCTATCAGCATCAGAAAGATCTTCCTAAAGGAATTGAGAGAGAAGTCAATAATATCCTGAAGAAGAATGGGAAAAAAGTGTGACCTTAAGAACCACACAGCTCTTGTGACCGGCGGTGCAGGCGGTATCGGACTCGAATTTTCCAAAGTTTTGGCAAAAATGGGTGCCGATATTATTATTCTTGATCTGAATTCAGAACGACTCGAGGAGGCTAAAAAAATCATTTCGGAAACAGCACTGCCAAATCAAGTCAATATCTCTACTTTTAAAGCCGACCTTACCTCTGACTCTATAGTGGAGGATATCGAATCCTTCTGTCGGAAAAATGATTTAGACCCTGACATTTTAATAAACAATGCCGGGATTTTCTCATTCAAACCCATAATCGATACAGAAACACGCAAAATTGAGACATTCCTGAATCTTCACGTCAGGGCTGTGACACTTCTTTCGCAATGGTTTGCATCCCGACGAAAAGAGAAAAGAAACGGATGGATGCTCAATATGAGCTCTATGTCTTGCTGGATGCCCATGCCGGGACTCGCTATGTATGCCTCCACTAAATCTTATATCAGAGTCTTTACTCGTTCTCTTCATTATGAAATGAAAGAGTTTGGCGTAGGGGTCACGGTGGCTTGTCCGGGAGGGATAGCAACCGATCTCTTCGGCCTCCCTGAAAAATGGAAACGTTTCGCAGTTGCCATCGGTGTGCTTCAGACTCCCGAGACTTTCGCAAGAAAAGCTGTCAATAAGATGCTCAAAAAAAGGAAGCAATACATAAACGGATGGCTCAACCGCTTTTCAATTTTCTTTGTGGGAATACTCCCCACCTCGGCGAGAATGTTAGTGAAAAAGCAATTGCTGGATAAAGGGATAACCCGGTGAAAAAAAATCTTTTAGAGATATCATCATGGGTTACCTTTATGGTATCCCTGATTTTTTATTGGGTCACAGTTGATCCGGGTATCTCTTATTGGGATTGTCCGGAATATGCCACGGTGGCCTCTTTTATGGAGGTGGGACATCCTCCCGGGAATCCTATATGGATGTTGGTTATGCGAGTAGCCACAATCCCCTTCCCTTTGGAACTACATCCTTTGGTCATAAACCTATGCAGCGGCCTTTTTATGGCTTTTGCAGCCTTTTTTCTATGCCGGGTGATATTCGTGCCCGTTGCGTTGTTCTTTTTACGCCACAGAGCCTCATTTAAGGCAAAATATAAGAATCTACAAAATCTTTGCTACTCTTTGGCAGGAATCGTTGCTGCCGGTGCATCTCTCTGTTTCTCTCTTTGTGACTCAGCCTGGTTTTCTGCCGTTGAAGCTGAGGTGTATGCTCTGTCAACTTTCCTGTCGGCTCTCTCGCTTTGGATTTTGACTCTTTGGTGTCTCGCCAATTCGCAAGGAAGAAAAATCAAGCTCATAATCCTCCTGGCATATATTTCGGGAATATCTCTGGGCGTGCATCAGTTAAACCTTCTCCTGATTCCATTATTTACACTGGTTATTTTTTATCACAATCACCCCCGGAAAGTCAACCCAGGCATTCCCCTCCTGATTTTTATAATTTCTGTTGCAGGAGTCGGCCTCATTCTATGGGCATTTATGCCCGGCTTGCTCTTCGGGGCACAAGCATTTGAGCTTTGGAGCGTAAATGCCTTGAATATGCCATATCATTCCGGTATCATTATCTTTTGCTCCCTTCTTTTTATCCTTTTCCTCATACTTGTGACAGGTTTGAGTAACGCTCCGATTCATGCCGGAAACTTGAAAAGGCTTACCTTGATAAGAAGAAGTTATATTGGCATATGGATGGTCGGGTTCCTCATTTTGGGATTCTCATCTTTTGGAATAATATTAATAAGAGGGATTGCAGCCCCTCCTATGAATCAAGGAAATGTGGATAATATTTTCGCGCTCGCATCATATATAAACCGCGATCAATATCCCTCAAATCCTCTTTTTTATGGAGCGACTCCCTATTCTCGTCCTCTATTC
Organism: Muribaculaceae bacterium; assembly: GCA_022510385.1. Classification (GTDB taxonomy): domain Bacteria; phylum Bacteroidota; class Bacteroidia; order Bacteroidales; family Muribaculaceae; genus Lepagella. Next base: position 97,046 of record JAFLTQ010000005.1, read on the forward strand.
AAAGAAACTTTCCAAGATAGCACTCCTCGCTATGTGTATTATCTGCTTGAAAAAAGGAAAGGGAACTATGCTCCGTTCATTTATGAAGGGGTTTTGAATCATCGTAGCGGAATGTTAAGCCGCGAAGACTCTTCAAAGAATGACGCAATTATAAAAAAGGGGAAAGGGTATATTCTTACAGACTATAACTTCCGGCAGAAAACCACCCCCGAGCTTAATATGTGGTTTCCGCGAATCACATCGCGGCGACAGGCAGACAAACTTGCATATATGGATTGGGCTGATATGTCGGAGGAAAATATGCTCTACATTCCTGTTTCAGAAACGGTCGATTCCATCGGCAATTTTCAACCTAAATTAGATGACAAGGGGTTGCGAACTCCCGTTTATTCTTATCGACCCACTTATTGGCAAAATCTCCGTTTTTTTATCTCTTATCAGTCATACTATATGTTTTTCAGATATCTTTTCTGGAATTTCATCGGGCGTCAGAATGATTATCATTCAATGGGAGAAATAGAACATGGGAATTTCTTGACGGGTATAAATTGGATAGACAGTTCCCTTCTCGGCTCAACTGATAAGACACCCTCGGAAATAGGGGAAGAAAACCCCGGAAGAAACAGATACTTCGGACTTCCTTTCCTCATAGGATTGATTGGCATCTTCTGGTTGCTCATCGCCGGAAGAAAGGAACGTAGATACCTCAGCTTGATCTTGTGTATTTTTGTTATGACAGGATTGGCTATCGTGGCTTATCTAAACCAAAGTCCGGGAGAACCTCGTGAAAGAGACTATACATTCTTAGTCTCCTACATGGCTTTTATAATGTGGATTGCTGCCGGATTTGTAGCATTAACACGTGTTTTCGCAAAATACTTTCATGCAAAACTATTGATTGCCATTATTTCTCTAATAAGTTTCGGTCTTCCCGCTCTCATGGCTTCTGAAAATTTCGATGACCATGACCGTAGAAACAGGTTTGAACCTGCTTTTTTCGCCTCCACATATTTAGATTTTGAAATCCCTTCTATCATATTCTCTTATGGGGATAACTCCTCCTTCCCTTTATGGTTTCTCTCGGAACAAAGATATAACCGGGATTTCAAATCACAGGAAAATTACTCACAGTATCATATCCCTGTGGATATTTCCTATCTTTCTCTCCCCGGTTATGTGGAAAATTTGAAAAAACAAGGAGAACGTGGCATCAAAACTTTAGCACCTACTTCCCAAATTGCTTACGGGGCTCTTTTGATAACTCATATTCCCCACGACTCAGTGTCAGCTCCTCTACCATTATCAGATGCTCTTCGGAAATTCTACTCCGGGGTAAATCTAAACGGCTCTTTAGCCGGTAATCCTGAATTTCCGTCATCAAAAATTATAATAACCTCCTCACAAACAGATTCTCTTGTGATTTCCTTACGAGACTTAACCGGAGGGAGTTCTTTTCTGACCTTCAAACAACTGATGCAACTCGATATTCTTGCAACTCAGTTAGAATCTCTCAACCCTAAGGCATTATATTACCCATATCTTTTAGAACATAGTTTCTATAAAGGTCTTTCCTCAGCTCTTACACCGACTGCCTTCGGATATCTATATGCCCCTTGGCTTTCAGAAGAGGATCTTTCTCTCATTCTAAAAAATTCTGTGGAAAGAGAACTTTTGAAACTTGAAACTGTCAATAAAGAGAACCATTACAGAGACCCCATTATAGCCGACAGAATCAGCCGATATCGCAGTGAATTGATCATCGCTGCCAAACAGTTGCTTGATACAGGATATCCCGAGTTAAGTTTTCAAATTGTAGATAGAATAATGGAAATTTTCCCTTACGAAAAGATTTATCCCGGCACTATTACTTTAGGCGACACTACTTTCTATGAGGGTAAAGAGATGTCAAAACTTCTTGGGAATCTCCTGGATTTCATTGACTCTCCTATGAGGGATTCTTTATATTCGGAGCGTAGTGCTAATGAGAGTATTATTGGAAATAGGGCTGCTGGAGCCGGTGATGATGACAGATTCGAAATTTATTCTCTGAGAAAAAACAGAATAGATTCTTTGATGGAATCACGCCGGAAGGAATGGATGAGATATTATCACTCTCTGTCACCTTCGCAGCGTAAGAGTATCTCCAACCGGTCAAAACATATCTTATCTCCCCGATACCATTGATAATCAACCTCATCGACATAATGACAATAAGAGACTATTCCTAAATTTTAATCCTCATTATCCCTTAATTAGATATTTTATTTAATTTTACACTTAAGAATTAATATTAAGAGCTATGATTATATTCGTGGTAGGATATATGGCTTCCGGGAAAACTACCTTTGGACGTGCTCTTGCTGAAAAGCTTGGAGTAAATTTTATAGATCTTGATCAATATATAGAAGAGACTTCAGGCGCCAAAATTCCCGAAATCTTTAAAGAGAAGGGGGAGGCCGGCTTCCGTGAACTTGAAAAAGAAATGCTCCATTCTTCTGTAGAGAATGCCGGAAATTCCGTTATTGCCTGCGGAGGAGGCACTCCTTGCTATTTTGACAACATGGAGTTCCTAAACAATAATGGAATAACCGTATTTTTAGAAGCATCGACCCCTGTTTTGATTTCACGCCTTCAGGCAGAAAACCAATCTCGCCCGTTAATGGCTGACAAAACAGATGATGAGATTCAAGAAAAGGTCTTGACGCAATTGTGTGAGCGTCTCCCCTTCTATATGGAATCAAAACTGAAATGGCATGGAGATGACCTTGAAACTCCGGAAGAGATAGAAACTAACGTCTCCAATTTTATATCAACCTACCCCTCTCTCTTCAGAGACTTGGGAACACTCTGAATTTCATCTGCAAATCATCCCAAAAGGCTGAGAATCAGGACAGACTGCATTTACAACACTTTCTGATAAACTTCAGTGAGAGGATTGATAAAATGGAGCCATGAAAGGCGTCCCATATAAGTCCGGAAGGCATTCTCGCCCATCTTTAATCTTAAATCCGGATTGTCTGCCAATTTCTTAATATTTTCTGCAAGGAATGAAGGATTTGCCGGAGGAGTCAGAAATCCTTCCCATCCATCGGTGATATATTCAGGTTGAGCACCATTGGAAGAGCATACCTGCGGTCTCCCGGCTATCATATACTCAATATTTGAGAGTCCGAAAGCCTCCTCTTGAGTTGAGGGCAAGACTCCGAAATCTGATTCTTTAATCAACGGCAAAGGGTCATTGGTGTGTTTATGCCAGTCAATAAGGTCCATCACACCACGTGTTATGGCACGATGTCTAATTTTATCCATATAATCCGGAGTGCCGCTCCCTACAATCCTCAATCTAATACGCCTTTCTTTCAAAATTGCCAAAGCATCTATCAGCGTTTCAAGTCCTTTCCCGGCACGCAAAGGTCCATGGAACATTGCCGTCAACGGACGGTTGGCCGATGGGGGCGAATAATCTTGTGAAGGGATATTCAGACTATTATGGATTACTATCAATTTTTCTGGATTTATCGGCATTATCTTGTTATGCCACGTTGAAACAAAGCGGTCGCGTGCAGCCCGGGATACAAATATCAGTGCATCCAGATTCTTATACAATAGTCTTAAAAGCCAGGAATCGACTGCCCGACGAATCTTATGTCGAGACATTATGAGCCTGACATCCTTTTTCCCCGATAATTTACGAGCTGCTAATGCTGTAAAAAGATTCCTGAATCCATGGGTATGAATTATCACATTTCCGGGAATTTCTTTCAATTTATGTGATAAGATCCTAATCGATGTATAATCGGTGAAACCCTGAAGCGGTGCATGAAACAGTCTTATACCTGCCTTTTCGAATAGATTGTCCACCGCTTTGGCATCTCTTGTAAGAGCCCAAACGTTCCATCCTTTGGAATCAAAATGTCGACAGATGTCAAGAGCATACCGGGGGATACCGGCCCAGCGATTATCCCCCACAATGTGTATCAGTGTGGGTTGGGGTGTATTCACTCTTTCAGCCAATATTCCTATATCCGGTTTCAGCTAAATTTCAGTAGTTGAGCTGTTAATTTGTGGCTGCCAACATTACCTTTATGTCGACACTCGGGAGATTCAGGAATGAACCGATCAACTTATCAACAAGTTTACCGCGGAACGTCACCATACCATTCTGCACACCCGGTGTTGAACCGATAAGGTGGTTTATTCCACCTTTTATGATTACTTCATCAAAGAAATTCACAATTACATTTGAAAGGGCCATGGCTACTGTGCGTGGCACCGAAATTGAGGGATGTGTCTCCCGGAAATTTAATAGATAAACTGAATCTTTGAGCACCGGCGAGAGATTTTTGGGGAATTCAAATGGCCGTGTACATTCCCCTAAAAGTATTACGTCTGCACTTTTCACCCTGTTGAAAAGCACTCTCGGATGAATCGCGATTGTATTGAGACTATCCCCACACACTCTTTTGGCAGCCTGTAGTGCGGATATGTCATTATTCATAAGGGTCACAAAGGCGCCTGCAGCGATAGCAGCTTTTGCTGCAGAGTAAACTGCATTACCATCCCCGATAATCAGGACTTCGCAAGGATTGATACCGGCAACCCCGGCTAACAAGACGCCTTTACCTCCTCCTAAATAAGAGAGATACTCCTGAGCATATATGATAGCTCCTCTCCCGTCTATTTCATCTATTATATTGGCAAAAACTGCCTCATCGTTATGACTTACAACATTATCCAGGCAACATGACGTAATCTCTTTATCAAGAAGCGCTTTAATGACATTGATATCGAACAGACCTGACCCCATCATCGTGAAAAGGGCTGCCCCTTTTTTCATTTTATGGATGTCGCTGGCATGAAGCGGGCGATAAGACAACACTACATCTGCCTTAAGGGCCTCACTTCGAGTCACTATATTTACCCCAAACTCACGATAACTGGAATCAGGAAAGCTGATATCAGTAGCTGCTCCTTTTTCCATCAGAACCCTTATACCGCCAGAGGTCAGCAGTCCCGAGCCTTCCGGAGTGAGCAGAAAACGTGTCTCATCGGTATCGGAATAATTTCCTACTAACCCTAATGTGAATTTAGCGTCTATTGTGTCTGCATCGACCGGATGAAGTTTTGTTTTCAAGTCGAAGTCTGAGGTAATCTTTTCGTTCATGGCCTGGTTCTTTTGAATAGTTGGGTATTTTCAAACTCAAGGAGTAAAGCGCCGTCTCCTTTCCTTAAAGCAAAGATAGAAAAAAGGAGTTGTAAATGCAAAGCTAATCCCAAAATTTGATACACAGAATGTTTCTTTCACTCTTAAGAGCACTGAAACATCACTAACAAATAATTAATGGGATTAATAATAAATAATGATGCGATTAAGCAAAGGCGGAATCAAACTTGTTGGTTATGCCGAATGTGAGAACTACGACAAACTCAAATAGGTTTACCATACTTCCTCCTAAATTTTATTACTTTCAGGAGACCGTTTATTACTTTCAGGTGACCGGCTACTAATTTATTTCACCTTTGAAATGATTAATCTTCACCATTGAAATGGCTATAGACGATATTGGCTTTAGCTTGACCTATCACCTCGGATAATTCCTTAAGACTTGCATCCTTTATCTTCTTGAGGCTCTTGAATTTACGCATCAGAGCCTTTGCTGTCGCCTCACCTATCCCCTTGATATTGAATATCTCGCTGGATATCTGTGACTTAGAACGTCTGTCGCGATGATGGGTTATCCCAAAGCGATGGGCTTCATCGCGTAGAGCCTGCACCACCTGAAGACTCCGACTCTTCTTATCGATATAAAGAGGATATTGATCGCCCGGATAATAAATCTCTTCAAGTCGTTTCGCAATACCCACTAAGGCTACTTTTCCACGAATACCCAATTCTTCGAAAGCCTCTACCGCTGCGCTTAATTGTCCTTTCCCTCCATCCACAACCACAAGTTGCGGGAGATCCTCCCCTTCGGCCACCATACGCGAATATCTCCGATGAAGCACCTCCTTCATGGAAGCAAAATCATCAGGTCCCTCCACACTTTTTATATTAAAATGTCTATAATCCTTTTTAGATGGTTTCCCGTTTCGAAAGACCACACAACTTGCTACAGGATTTGTGCCCTGAATATTAGAATTGTCGAAACATTCGATATGACGAGGTTGGACATCGAGTCGAAAATCTTTTTTCATTTGTTCCATCAGCTTCTCAACTCCCCTCTCCGGATCGAGTTTTTCCGCCATTTTTTCCTTATCCGTCATATATTGTCTCACATTCTTCATGCCGACGTCAAGTATTTTCTTTCTCTCTCCTCTCTTAGGCACTATAAAATTGACACCTTCAAACTCGACATCAGGCAGAAATGGCACGATGACTTGGGAAAACTTTCTCTCGAATCTTTTCGATATCTCGGCTATAGCCAGAGAGAGGATTTCCTCCTTCGTTTCAGCCAGCTTTCTTCTGAACTCCATGTTTAAACTTTGCACCACGGCTCCATGATGCAGATGCATGAAATTAACGTAAGCTGAATCCCCCTCTTCATCGTATGCAAACATATCGATATCCTCTTCAGGCGAGGCTATGACAGTTTTTGAATTATATTTCCTAACATTTTCATATTGCTCCTTGATAATATTGGCCTCTTCAAATTTCCATTCCTCGCTGAGACGCATCATCTCCTCCTTGAGATGATTTTCAAGAAGCACCGTTTCTCCGTTTAGAATTTGTTTTATTTCGGCAATATAACGCCCATACTCCTGTGGATTCACGAATCCGCGGCAAGGACCTGTACATTTCTTGATATGATAATCGAGGCAAAGCCGGTATTTCCCTTGTGCTATCTTTTTTTCTTCGAGATTATGCAAGCAACTTCTAAGTGGGAAAACATCGCGGATAAGTTGCAACATCAGACGAGCATTCTGAACGCTACTGTAAGGTCCGTAGTATTTAGCGTTAAGTCCCTTCTCACGTGTCATAAAAACTCGGGGATAGAGCTCCTTGGTCACTACTATCCAAGGGTATGACTTATCATCCTTGAGCAATACATTGAAATGAGGTTTATATGCCTTTATCATTGCATTTTCAAGATGAAGGGCATCCTCTTCGGAAGTGACAACAATAAATCTGAGATCGACGATATTCCTAACGAGCATATTAGTTCTCACCGAATCATGTTTCCTGTTAAAATATGAAGAAACACGACGCTTCAATCTCTTAGCCTTCCCGACATAAATCACGTCCCCTTTCTTGTCAAGGTAAATATAAACTCCCGGAGCCTCCGGGAGATTATGTATTTTTTCCTTCAATTGCTCCCCGGGACGATTGTTAATAATATCATCACGAGTACGATCCGGTTTGATTTCGATACCGAAATGACCCGATTCATCGATATTTCTACCGACGTCAGCCAGAAGAGAATCGATAGAGTTCCTGACCTCCTCCGGGTTAGCAACCAAAGAGACTGGATCCGAGCCTGTAGATAAAATTCTATCGAGCATTCCTTAACAAAAAGTGGGAAGATGATCTATAAATCAATACTTAAGCAAAGAAGTGATCTCACAATCTGCGGGCAAATTCTTTCTACCATCGAGAGCGGTTAGTTCCACTATGAAATTAATATAGATTTTCTTAGGGTTCATACTTTTCACGAGGTCATAACAAGCCGCCATGGTTCCCCCTGTTGCGAGAAGATCGTCATGCAAAACGACGATGTCATCGCGGGAAATTGCATCACTATGTAGTTCGATCATATCGACACCATACTCCTTGGCGAAAGCCTTCTTGACAGTGACTGAGGGTAGTTTGCCCGGTTTTCTGGCCGGCACGAAACCTGCGCCGAGTTCGAAGGCCATAATAGAACCACCGATAAACCCGCGGGATTCTATTCCAACAATTTTAGTTACCCCCTTATCCTTATAAATTTTCTTCAGTTCTTCACTCATAATGTGGAGAGCCTCCGGATCTTTGATCATAGTTGTGAGGTCACGGAACATGATACCCTTGGAAGGAAAATCAGGGACATCTCTAATTAGTTTTTTCAGATCTTCTAATTGCATGGTTTTAGTTGTTATAGTTGTTGAAGTTGTTATAGTTGTTATAGTTGTTATAGTTGTTATAGTTGTTGGAGTTGTTGGAGTTGTTGGAGTTTTGGAGAGTGTATGCTTATCTTTTCTACTTTCAGGAGATTACCGATTAATTGTTCCACGTGGAACAATATGTAAAAGATTCCTCTGTTATCTGTTTAGAAGTACGAGCAATATATTCACATCTGCCGGTGAGACTCCGGGGATTCGTGAGGCTTGGCCAATAGTCGAGGGTCTTAATTTTTGCAGTTTCTGACGTGCTTCCGTTGATAGTGCAGTCAATTCCATGTAGTCAATATCGGATGGCAATTTTACATATTCGAGTCTCAACGTCTTTTCCGCCAATTCTCTTTCACGCAAAATATATCCTCCATACTTAATCAATATTTCAGCACATTCTACAATCTCTTTTCTTCTTTTTTCTTCAACTTCATCTATCCTGTTTTTCACTTCAGTTATTTCTGATAGTTTTTCGAAGTCAAGTTGCGGACGTTTCAGAAGATCGGAGATTTTAGTAGAAGCTGAAATAGGAGTTGCGCCCCATTTTTCAAGTAAGAAATTTGTCTCCGGAGTTGCTTTAATCATGAAGTTTTCACACCATTCAATCAAGCTGTCTCTCTCCTCTCGCTTAGCAACCATAGCATCGTATCTTTCTTTTGTAGCCAAGTCTATCTCATACCCCAGACCGGTGAGCCTCATATCTGCATCATCCTGCCGAAGAAGGATTCGATATTCAGCACGCGATGTAAACATTCTATATGGTTCATCAACTCCCTTCATCACAAGGTCATCAATGAGCACTCCGATATAGGCTTGGTCTCTTTGCAGAACTACGGGATGTTGGTTATTTACCGAGCGAGCTGCATTAATACCTGCCATCAGTCCTTGGGCTGCAGCTTCCTCATAACCCGTGGTACCATTAACTTGACCTGCAAAATATAATCCTTCTACTAATTTTGTTTGCAGATCATGTGTCAGTTGCGTGGGATCAAAATAGTCATACTCTATGGCGTATCCCGGTCGATAGAATTGCACGTTTTTTAGTGCCGGAGTCAAACTTAGTGCCTCAAGTTGTATATCCCAGGGGAAGGAACTTGAGAATCCGTTTACATAAAATTCGTTGGTCTCCTCTCCTTCGGGCTCAAGGAATAACTGGTGGCTCTCTTTATCGGGGAAAGTCACTATCTTTGTTTCAATACTTGGACAATAGCGTGGACCGGTGCTTTGTATCTGACCATTATACAGAGGTGAAAGCCGGAGATTGTCTCGCATTAACCGGTGGGATTCCGGTTCTGTATGGACAATAAAACAGCTTCTTGGATTTAATACTCTCCCGATGTTTGGGAGGAATGAGAACTTATGGAAATCACGCTCTATTAGATGAAGGTGTGGACCTGCTACATTGTTCCGGTTGAAACTATCCACCTCTACCCTGTCATCCCCATCTTGCTGTTGGGTAAGAGAGAAATCTATCGATCTGCCGTCTATACGGGCCGGCGTACCGGTTTTTAGTCTTAAAACGTCAAAACCTATTTCCCGTAGTTGATCGGAAACTCCCTGCGATTCTGACTCAGCTATCCTTCCTCCGGGAATTTTTGTTTCTCCAAAATGCATCAAACCATTTAGGAAAGTGCCTGCTGTAAGGATAACTTTTTTAGCATTGAAATGAAATCCAAGGGCAGTAGTAACACCTGCAATCTTTAACTTATTTTTGGGTTCATCAATTGTTATTTTACCACTTTTTTCGCTTTCGTGTTCTGGTTGTTTTACAGATTCGTTTTTATCATCTTTAACGAAATCAAAAGACACCACCATATCCTGGAAGAGTTCGAGATTGGGAGTGGTTTCTAAAATATTTCGCCAGAGGTTGCTGAATTTCTGTCGGTCGGATTGACATCTTGGCGACCATACAGCCGGACCTTTAGAGCGATTTAACATTCTAAACTGTATTGCTGTGAGATCGGCCACAATCCCCATTTGTCCACCGAGGGCATCAATTTCCCTGACGATTTGACCTTTTGCAATACCGCCGACAGCCGGATTACATGACATTTGTGCCACTCTGTTAAGATCAGAGGTAATCAAAAGAGTCTGCGCTCCGAGTTTTGCAGCAGCAACGGCAGCTTCACATCCGGCATGACCGGCTCCAACCACTATAACATCAAAATCGAATTTCATAAAAAAGATATCAAGCCTCTCTTATATAAAGCGACAGAGCATTATTTTCACATTCCTCCATAATTTCTCTTTCGCCGGGTCCTTTATCATCAATGCCGCAAAGATGGAGAACACCGTGGACAATGACTCTTAGCAATTCATCTTCAAAGTCTATGCTTAAATTATGTGCATTGCTCTTAACGGTATCTAATGAAATAAACAGATCTCCTCCGATTCTATTCTTATGGCTGTAATCAAAAGTAATTATATCCGTATAATAATCATGATTCAGAAACTTGCGGTTTATTCGTAAGATTTCCTCATCGTTACAGAATATATAGTTAAGATTACCGATTTTCTTATCAAAAGAAGAAGCCACAAGATTCAACCAATTTACAATCTTGGGATAATCCAAAGGAGGCTTCTCTATATTATCTGAATTAAAAGAAATCATCAAAAGAGTAATGATAAGTGTTTTGGAGGGAGAGGAGTAATGCAAATATAATGAATTTGGAATCTAAAAAAAAATTGGAGGAGTTGTTGGAGTTTTTAGAGTTATTGAAGTTGTTAGAGTTGTTGAAGTTGTTAGAGTTGTTGGAGTTGTTAGAGTTGTTGGGAAGAGAAAAAGTGGGATAAATTAAGTAAAGGGGATAAAGATTAGGATTTTTTAAATTTTTGGGGTTGAGAAACAGTGGCTTTATAATTTTAGTTTACTGTTTGGGTATCAGCTATTTAATATCACAATGAAAGAAATTAAAGGGGATGAGAATTAAAAAAAACCAAGAATCTTATAAACCGGTCGTAGATTTAACATTAGAATTCAGATCTCGTTCCCCAATTTTTTCTATCTGACCTCTTCTGACTTTTTCAATTTTAACCAATTCAATAATATCGTTAAGGATTTATATTAGGCTAATAGCCAATTTATAAAAGGTAAAAGGATGTAATTCAATCTTATATCCTATAATTCTAATATCGTGAGTAAAAAAATAGTAACAAGAGCGAGAATTTTTGGAATCTTCCAATAAAAGGAGGTAAAGGGAAGGAATCTCTTTTGATATACATATATAATATACTTTCAAGTATTTACAATCCCATTTTTTAATTGTACCGATTTCGGTACAATTAGAAAATCATTAATCATTTTTAGAAAACCCATCGAATGGGAGGGGTTTGGGATTCTATAAAATTCCCTAAATTTGTATTATGGCAAATATTATAGTTCAAAACACAAAGATTTATTATCTTCGTGCGGTAATTCTGAAGAACCAGACTATCCGGTAGTTGCATCATCTATATCTAATAGTATATTGATTGATATATTGGATTCAGAAGGCAATAGTCTTATAGATAATGAGGCTATCATGAATGGATTGTCTTTTATTGGAAGGGACGGCTATAAAATACCTTTTCATGCCGTTGAAATAGGTGAAGAGAAATTAATAAGGACTATTTTTCCTCTTCCTATGGAATCTTCGATGAGCTATTCTGATGACAGGAAAAATGGATATGGAGAATCGAATCTTACTATAAAAGCTAATGATTTTAAGTATATATTCAAAGGCTTCTTTCATTACACTTGCTCACATCCTGATATAGAGATGTTTGGAGGTAATGGAATAAAACTTATTGAGATTCATTCCAATGCCCCCAATGTCTCTATCAGTGAGGATGCAAATTTTCTAAAGATTACTATCAAAATTGCATCTGATTAAACTTAGGGTAGCTTGGTCAGATACATCAATATAGAAGACCAAACATCTTGTCAAAATAAAAATACCCTTTTTTAGGTATTGCAGAAATTTTAAAACAAATATAATCTTGAATATTCTATTATATCGCGATGAAAAATATTTTAGCATTTCTGATTGTAGGATTAGGCTTCCTTTGTTCCTGTGAAAGTAGGGATGGAGATTGGGATTCTATGGTTTGGGAGAGTAATGATGTAAGCAATATAAATAAAAACAAAAATATAGAAGTCCCACAAGCAGGCAACACTTATGTATTCACATGCAAAAATTATAAGAATTTTTGGGTATATGCAATCCAAGAAAATGGGAAACAAATTGGAGATACCCAACTATCTATAGATTGCAAAAAATATGAAGATAACAATATATCTATCAGTATTGAGAAAAATAAAATGAATGTAACTTTTTTCCCTAATGAAGAATATCAAATCCGAAACATTTCAATAGGAATAACCGCTGGGGATATTTTTAATTCTTTCTTTTTTAAGCAAAAGGGAAAGGAAAATTAGAGTGCTCTTTAATATAATATTAAAATTAGGTCACAAATTGAGTCCAAAAAATATTTAATCGTAATTTTGCACCGAATTACATTTAGAAAACAAAGTTTCATGCGAAGCTTACTATATATAATCATATTGTGTTTTATAACCGGTTGCAGTTATTCTGCCTCACAATCCCATACTTTAGACGAAGCCCAACGCCTAATGGATTCTGATCCATCGGCAGCATGGACTAAACTTAATAGTCTTGATATTTCGGAACTTAAAGATTCCTCCACAATGGCACGTTGGGCTCTTCTTTACAGCGAGGCAATGGTGGCCAATCATATAACAGCCCCAACTGATACGATAGTCAATATTGCCATTAATTACTATGGCAATCATCATCTGACAGATGAATATCAGCAAGCATTACGCTTGAAAGCCTTGAATCAACAATCAACCAATACTGATGCTCTTGCCACTGCTCTTTATCTACAGAAAGAAAAGGAATTCTTTCTTTATAAAGAGAGAGTAAAACAGGAGCAAATGTTATTCATCGGAATAATAATATTGCTGTCAGCTGTCGGAATAATAGTCTGGCTGCAACAGCGGTTGAAGATGCAGACCCTTAGAAATGATAGCCTTATGGCAGAGGCTTCTTCTTTTAGGAGTGAGATTGAAGCGAGTAAGGGAAATGTCAACCGGCTTGAATCAAAGCTACATGGACTGCTTGAAAACAGATTTACTCTGATTGATTCCCTATGTCAGACCTATTACGAGACCCAAGGGACAAAGACAGAACGTAAGGCGATTATCGACAAAGTTAAAAGCGAAATTGAGTCTGTAAGAACAGATTCTTTTCCTAAAATGGAACAGGCCGTTAATGATTGCAAGGATAATCTGCTTGTCTTAGTGAAAGAAAAATACCCTGATATAAAACCGGAAGTTTACCAACTCTTAGTCTATCTTGCAAGCGGATTATCCACCCGAACAATAAGCCTTCTGATGGGTGAAACGGTTGATGTTATTTATAAACGCAAATCAAGGTTGAAAACCCGACTCAAAGAGACAATGGCATCGGAGTATCCCGATATTTTGTCTATTTTCTGACCGGATTATGCCCTTGTCAGATTTTTTATATTTGTCCCTAATTATAATATTAATAATCAATAGATTATAAAACCAGCTGTCAGACTTTTATTTTGGATAGCTACCTCTAATGTGAGTAATTTTGCTTCAAATTTTCGCTCACATGAAAACAAAAATTTTCTTAAGCCTGTTGACATCTATTCTTTATTATGGAATGGGTCACGCTCAAAATTCCGAGACAGCAGACACCCTCACACAACAGCTACAGGAAGTGGTAGTGACTGCCAAACAACCGGCCACAAAACTCGTAGGAACAACACTTGTTTCTACAATACCCGGATCTAACCTTGCAGACATTGGTAACGCCTTAGATGTTCTTAACCAACTTCCGATGATAAGGGTCCAGGATAACGAAGTGACGGTTATCGGCAAAAGCAATATCGAAATTTACATAGACGGCCGGTCAATGCGTGATGAGCAGGAATTGCAACAGCTGTTGTCATCCAACATCAAGAAGGTAGAATTACTTATGGCACCGGGAGCGATGTATGAAAGCACCACGGGTGCTGTGCTGAAGATAACCACCAAACGAAATTTTGTTCAAGGACTATCGGTTACCGACCAATTCATACTGGAGCGCCGTCGCAAATGGTCAGTAATGGATTTTCTGTCATTAAGTTACAACGCGGGACATTGGGAGTTTTTTGCTGATGGGACAATAAATCATAACAATACCCTTATAAAAGGTTCCACGACCAATACTCTTGTCTACCAAGGGAAAGAAACGATAGTCGGAGGCAGTCAGAACAATGACTATCTCGCAACAGTGGGCAGTGTAAAGGCAGGTTTCAACTATGCCAAAGATAACCAGTCGTTAGGTGCCTATTACCGCTATAACCCGGAGCGAGGTAATTTCAAAAATACAGGCTCCGAATGGTATAACGATGAACCTGAAATCCAAGATGAGATCAAAAAACAAATCAGGGCTCACAGTCATCTTGTGTCGGCTTATTATGAAAACATGTTTGCAGATAAATACCTGTTACACTTCGACGGTGATTTCAAAAGTTCTTTTCAAAACAATAGCGTTGCAACAACATACCCTGACGCTTCCCATCCTGTTGTCAATTCAACCGATAAGCGGAACTCAACCTTGGTGGCAGGAAAACTATACTTGAATTTCCCATTATGGAATGGAGAGTTTACAGTAGGAACGCAAGACAGCTATACTCACACCTCCTTGGACTATCAGATGCTAAATCCGGAGGTGGAGGAATATATCCCATCTTCTCTTACCGATGCAAAACAGACTTCAGTTGCTCTTTATGCTGCATGGTCAAGAATGTTCGGAAAGTTCTCTCTTAATGCCGGCTTAAGATATGAATATGTGAACTATGAATTTAAAGTAAACAATGAAAGGGATGACGATGTAAGCCGAAGGCATAATCTTCTGACGCCGGATATTTCACTCGGATATTCATTTAACGATGAATCACAAATAAGTTTGAGTTATAAGATGGCAACAGTAAAGCCTCCTTACTCTCAACTCACAGGTTCATTGAGTTATGTAGGAATCCATCAAATAGAAGGAGGCAATCCTATGCTTCGTGATGAAAGAATGCACGAGGTTCAGCTCTTTGGCACATGGAAAGGTTTTATGTTACAAGCTGATTTTACAAGATCGATGGATGCCTTTGCTTCCGTCAAGCAGCTTTATCCTGCCGATAATCTGCAAGTGTTGCTTCATCCCATAAATATAAATTTATCCTCTTTCAGCCTTTATCTTGTTTGGAGTAAACCTGTCAAACGGTGGACTCCGGATGTAACTGTCGGCTTGAATCGCCAATGGCTCGAGCTTGACGGCACAAAATATAATAAGCCGATGTTTTCATATTTTTTCAACAATACTCTCTCACTGCCTCATGGATGGTTGATAACAGCCAATATCAGCGGTTATACAAGCGGAGACATGCGAACCACTCGTTTCGGGAAATCCTTGTTTACAATGGATATGTCTGTCGGAAAGACTTTCTTCAACAAGTCATTGAACGTCAAACTTTCTGCCACCGATATTTTTAATACAGCCAACAACGACTGGACGATGAACACATTTGGCATTTTTGTGGACAAGAAACAAAGCAATGACAACCGGGGGATCGCATTGAATATCATTTATAAGTTCCAACCTTATAAGAGCAAATACAAAGGCTCGTCGGCCTCTGAAACAGAGTTAAAAAGACTATAAGACATGGTTTGGCAATTCTTATATAAAGTGTAATTTAGTACTAAAGAGAAACTACTTGATAATTTATGAAATCCTATGTGGAATGTCATTAATTAAAGAAAAGATAAGAAATTTTGTTTTGTAGTGGATAATGCAGTATTTTTGCATTACAAAAAATTACGCCTATGCAAGAAGGAAATATATCTATAAGAGTAGATAAGACATTAAAGGAAAGATTTTGTAATTTATGTTCAGCACTGGGTCTTTCTACTACAAGCGCCTTTACTCTATTCATGAAGGCAACGCTTAGAGAAAAGAAAATACCTTTTGAAATTGCGGTTGACGAAAACCAGGAATGGAGGGAAAAGGCGGCGAAAAATTTTGAAGATATGAGACAATCAGTCACAAATGCCGGAATACAGGATTTAAGTCTTGATGAAATCAATGCTGAAATCAAAGCTGCAAGAAAAGAAAGACGTATTCAAGAAGGATTAGAAGCCTTCAGGCAAATGAGGGAAATCGTAGCATCAAGTGGAGCAATGGAACCAACTCTTGATGAAATTAATCAAGAGATTAAGGCTGTAAGGTATGCAATCCGATAAAATTTATGCAGTAATAGATACAAATGTAATTGTATCAGCTTTTTATTCCAAAGATGGTTTGTCAAATCCGGCAGTTGTTATCAATAATGTTCTGTCTAATAATATAATTCCTCTATATAATGATGAAATCATTATAGAATATGAAGAGGTGCTTTTGAGATCTAAATTCAATTTTCCTCCCGAAGTTATCTCTAAATTTATTTCCAATATAAAAATGTTAGGAAAATCCGTCACTCGTAAAAAGAGTCTTGAAGAGGATTTTCCGGATCCTGATGATATAGTTTTCTATGAAGTAAGAATGAGTGTGGATGATTCTTATCTTGTAACAGGAAATCAAAAACATTTTCCGGTAAAGCCTTTTATAGTGACACCGACACAGATGGTAGAGATATTAAAAGAGAGAAATCTGATATAAAATCGATATAAGCCGCTTGATAGCGGTTTTTTTATTCATCTATACAAAATGAACCTTAATTACTGTAAAAACCTGATAATTAGAAATTCTTTGAAACCAATCCTAAATTTTGTTCCCAATTTGAGTCCAGAAAAATTATATTAGGATAATTTTGTTGAAATTTTTTCATTTCAGAGGTTAGTTTTTTCGACCTTTAGGGGTCTTATATATATGAAGAAATTGATGATAAAGAAGATCTATTTTTAAGAATAATAGAATATGAGAAAGATTAAATCTTTGATTTTGTGCATATTTGGTTTTTCGATGGGATTAACTTCATGTAACAGTGAAGATCCCGGATTCAATGAGGAACCGACACCAGATCCTTATGACACTCTTGAATTCTATTCCATAGAATATGATTTCAGTAAAAAAGAAATAAAGGAGATTATGGGTTCAGAATATAAAGAAAGTTTTGAAAATAACAGTGACCAAATAATCCCCATGACATTCTATCCTTATTTAGATCAAGGTCAGGTGGAGTTTAAAACCGGTGAAATGGAAACTTCTTTAGATGGTTTGGAATGTGAAGTCCCGGTTCCGAGTTATAAAAATGATGCATGGAGTGAGACAGAAACCAATACAATCGAAACTGTTTTCGGAGAAACAACTTCGTTTAATCCTACAAATAGGAACTTTCCTTTTACTATAAGTTTCGATCCTTGGAAAACTACAAGGTATGACTATGTTTTAACCTTCAGCGAATTAATCGTACCTTTTGAAGCCATATTCATAGGCGAAAATTATGGAGGCGAATATAATTTCACCGGTATTCTTAAAATAAGGGTTCCAATAAATTGTGATATTAAAATAGAAGATAGAGCCCTCCTAAAAACATGAACAAATGAGTATAAAATTATAAAGTGCAATTTTGTTGAAATTTTTTCATTATAGAGGTTAGTTTTTTCGACACTTAGGGGTCTTATATATGGATGACGAAAATTGACGACATAGAAAATCTGTTTCGGGCTCATTACGCGTCGATGTATCGGCTTGCAGTGCTGATATTACGTGATGAAAATGTTTCCAAAGACGTAGTGCACGATGTCTTCGAAGCATTGCTTATATCCGGGAAGACAGATGTCGCAGAGGCTTATTTATTGACAGCTGTTCGGAACCGGTGTCTGAAACATATCCGAAACCAGTCGGTGAAAGACCGTCTTAAAGAAATTTACTCTATTGATGTGGAGGAGATTTTAAGTGAGGAATGGCCTGATGAAGAAACCATTGGTCTGATTCAAAGAACAGTCGCAAAAGATTTAACAGAATCATGCCGTAAGGTTGTCAATATGAGATTTGCTGAAAACAAGAGTTATCAGGAGATAGCAGATGCTCTCGGAATAAGCACCGTGGCAGTCTATAAGCATTTACGCCATGCAATAGATGTTTTACGAAAAAATCTTTCTAAAAATGGATAAGACAGACCGGCTCCTTGACGCCATGAATAATCCTGAAAAATATTCTTCTGCAGAAATAGAAGAAATGTTGCGGGATGCCGAAACAAAGGAAATCTTTGACTTGCTTGACAAAACGAAGTCGAGCCTGCAACCTATCTCGACTCCTGATATTGATGTAGAATGGAACAAATTCAAAGACAATAATTATTATAAAAAGAAATCCTCGGTTTTAAGGTTATCGGCATTTTTCTCAAGGAAAGTAGCAGCAAGTGTAACTATTGCAATCCTCTCTATTACGGCTGTTGCTGCTATTGTAGGAATAAGTGTGAGTTCATTGAATAACAAAGAGAATGTAACTTCTGAAAAAGAAGTCGCAGCCACAAAAGAAATCATAACAAACCGGGAAGACAGTATCCAGACTCCTTCAGACTCTCCCATACAATCTTTCGAGACAGTTATTTTTGACAACGAACCCTTGGAAGTTATAATGAAGCAGATTGGTGATTTTTATGGCTATAAAACTGAATTTAATAGTGAGAATGCCAGATCGCTCCGTCTATACTTCAGATGGAACCAGGCTTCTACCATACAAGAGATTGTAGAAAGTCTCAATAATTTTGAACAGATACATCTTACAATAGAAGGGGGAGCCATTAAAATAGATTGATTGCCATGATACGCATAATTTCACTTATTATGGCATTGTTCACTGTTTTAGCGGTTAATGCCGAGACATTTTCATATAAATTCTATTCCATACCCCTTTCAAAGGCGATTCTGAAAATTGCAGAAGAACATCCTGATATTGACATCAACTTTATATACAACGAACTTGAAAATTACAAAATCAGTACAACCGTCCATGCTGATAATCCTTATGATGCCTTGCGTCAGGTGATAGGACTAAATCCGGTAACTGTAGTTAAATCTAAAAACACTTATTATGTTGAAGCACTGCAACATGGGAAGTTCTGCTATACAGGCAGGGTTATAGGGAAAGATAATGAACCAATTGAGGCTGCCACAGTCTTGGTTATGGAACCAAAGGATTCTGTTGTGTTGACTTACGGTATAACCAATGAAAAAGGTTATTTCAATATTCCCTGTGACAAATCCGGTGTCATTGTCAAAATCACTTGCATGGGGTATAAACCATTTTACAAAAAATGTTATAATTTTTCCTTGGGAACTATTATAATGGAGGAACTTCCTATTGTCTTGAAGACAGTACAAGTGGAGGGTGACAACGCTTTCTTATTTTCAGACCGTTCGGTCTATATCCCCAATACCAGACAAAAAAATTCTTCCCAGACAGGTCTGGAATTGCTTCAACGTATGGCTATACCTCAGCTGAGATCTACAGGTAGCGGAGGGATAGAAACAATTTCCGGAGAGAAAGTGAACCTCTATATTGATTACCTTCCTGCAACTTCTTCAGATCTGACAGGGATGCGGATGCAGGATGTCCGTAAAGTGGAGTTTTATGAATATCCGTCTGATCCTCGATTTCACGGAGACCCGTATGTAGTTAATTTCATAATGGTACAATATGAATATGGTGGATATGTAAAGGGATATGGTGACGAGAATTTCATTTACAATTCAGGAGAATTAACAGGTTATTTAAAGTTTCAATATAAAAGGATGACCTATGACTTATCTATAGGAGGTTATTATGCAAATGTCAACAACCAAGGGATGAATGAGAAGGAAATTTACCGGTTGCCTCAAGAAGATGGAGAAATAAAGGAATTTGAAAGGGTCTCAGAGTTTGATAATGCAAAGTATAAAAACAATTTCTACTGGACTACTTTCAGGGCAACATATAAGTCAGATAAGATTACCATTAGCAATAATCTTTCCGGTAATTTTGACAACACTCCTAAGAATTATGAAAGGGGAAAAGTCTTTTATAAACCGGAGGTGTTATCTTCTTCTCCTTATACCAATTTTAAAAGAAACAATGTAAATTCATTCGTTTACAACGGTAATTGGAACTTTATATTCAATGATAAGAACACTCTTTCAATAAATCCACTTTATTCGTATTCCCATACAGATCAGTTCACAGATTATATGATTGATGAGAGTAATCAATTCATAAATAAAGCCAATGATAATTCAAACCAGGCTAAAATCACAGCTAACTATTCCCATTCTTTCAGATCCGGAAGTGTATTGAATATTACATTTCCGGCTTATGTGACATCCAATATCACCGATTATTCCGGCACAGCCGATTATAAAGGGAAGGCAACAACATACAGGGTTTATCCGGGAGTTTCCTACGGATTGACAAAAGATAAATACTATGTTTATGGAGGATTGGGCTATTCATGGGACCGCTCAACATATAACGGGATTACTGAAAACACATTCTTTCCATGGGCTGATCTTTCTTTAAGATATTCATTTAACAGGAAGAATTCGATTACTGCAGCCTTTCATTATTCAAGGTGGAATGCCGATGCAGCCTCACGAAGCGAAGTTATTATTCACTCCAATCCTCTTTTCAGTTATACGGGCAACCCCTATTTATATCCAGAAACAAGTTATGACTATGGCGTTTCTTATGTCTTCATACCCAATAATAAATTCAGACTCTCAGCTTATTATAATGGGTGGACAGTTATTGACAGATATACCTATGATTATAAGCCGACTGAAAATGGCATCCTTAGGACAATCATCCAACCTGCCGGAAGATTTGCAAGATCCCAATTTGGTTTATGGGCTTATACTTCCTTATTAGATGGTAACCTTCAAATAAGTGGCACCTTACAAGATATTCTTTTGCATAATGGCTTACCATACAACTGGACGAAGAACTCACTCAATTTTGAGTTAGATGTTAACTACTATTTAAAAGATTTCTATTTCGGAGCCTGGTATCGGTCTCCTCAATCCGGGACAAGTAATAAAATGTCGGGCCAGTGGAAAACAGAAAAGAGCATGTATCACATTCAGGCAGGTTGGGCAAATTCTGATTGGAATATACGAATACTTTTCAGAAACATATTCAATAAGAGTAGAAAATCTGATGAAGTGACTTTGACATCCCAATGGTATGATTCATACCAACAATATTATAGTCCGGGTCAACAATTCTGGTTTAAGATATCTGCCACATATACTTTTGGATTTGGCAAGAAGATCCAACGAGGGAATGAAGCTCAAAAGCAAACAGGAGTTTCCTCCGGAATCCTTAAATAATTGAATTCATATTAGGTTACTTTTTTAGTATTTCCAAAATTTAGGGTATTTACCAATTTACTTGGATTAGATAGCTTAGGGAGGTCAGTAACAATGCTATCAAAAATTGGTATCGAAAGTGTCTTGTTGAATTGTCAAAATAATTTGGTAATGAAAAAATGTAAAAACATTATAGCACAAATGTTTAAATTGCTATTTTCTTCACTACCGTTTGTAACAACTTAATTCCAACTTGCGAAATTTAAATAATTATAGAAAAAAATAGAGGGAGGAGTGAACCAATTAAAGAGAAGTGTTGTTATAATATCAGAAAATCGTTTCATGATGTTAGGTTAGTTTGAAAAGTATTATGGAAAAAGTAACGGCCGATGTGAATCGTCTGTTTTTTTTAATATTTCCCGGATTGTCGCAGACCCTCAATTTTCAATAATAACTTCAATCTCCTCTATCTTCGTATAATTATCATAAATCTTTAAATATTTGGGTAATTCGTGGCAATAAATCGGAGGGCGTGCTCCAGGAGGTCACGAACCTTACCTTGGATTCTTCTTTCCCTGGAGGTCCCCAAAGCTCAAAAGAGACTTTCCCTTTTAATTTATCTATTATTTGATTAGGAATAATGAAAAATTGCTGATTGGTTGGCGAATTAATAAACGTCTTAAATCCTTTACTCTTCAGAAATTCTTTTAATTGCGATGCCAAGTCCACTCCATACTTTCCTATTCTGCCGTATAGTTCATTACTAAACAGAGTTTCAAATTGCACACCCAAAAGTCTCCCTTTAGCCAAAAGACCTCCATGCAATTTCATTAAGGAGACGAAACGGGGCAACAAAACCTGCTCCCGGGCCACAATAGCTTCACCAAACATAGCTCCGCATTTTGTGCCTCCAATGTAAAACACATCGCAAAGTTGAGCAAGTTCTTTAAGGGTTACATCGTTATCGGGAGCTGCAAGTCCATAGGCCAATCTTGCACCGTCGATATATAAGGGAATATTAAATTGTCGGCACACTGAGTAGATTTCCTCCAGTTCTTTTTTTGAGTAAAGTGTGCCGAGTTCCGTGGGGAAGGAGATATATACCATACCGGGCCTCACCATGTGTTCATGAGTGTCGTCGGCATAAAAATCTCTCAAGTAATTTTCTATCCGGCTACCACTGATTTTCCCTTCTTGATTCTGAAGTGTCAGGATTTTATGTCCCCAGGCTTCCACAGCTCCGGCTTCGTGCACATTTATGTGGGAAGAGTCGGCAGCAACGACTCCGTCGTTGCGGTGTAATAATCGGTCAATCACCGTGGCATTCGTCTGAGTGCCCCCTGTCATAAAGTAACAAGCCCCCTCGGGAATTCCACACGCTTCCAATATAAGTCGCCGGGCTCTACGAGTGAAATCCTCTTCACCGTAGCCGGGAGTGTGTAGCTTATTCGTGGCTGACAGAGCCTCCAATATTTCAGGATGGCATCCGGCCATATAGTCAGTATCCAAATATATCATATTGCAATTGATTTTTTCTGTTTATACACAGGCCGACGGCTGACTATGGAAATCCCTACTACACCGGCCAGAATCCAGGGATAAAAAAGATAAGGCCACGGTGCCGAAGGGGGTATGCCGGCCAACGAAGTGGCTAATAGTGTCTGTGCACCGTATGGTATCAGACATTGAACGATACACGAAGACGTGTCGAGGAGAGAAGCGCTTCTACGTGCGGAGATATTAAAACGCTCTGATATTCGTTTAGAAATCGAGCCGACTGTAAGGATTGCAACTGTATTATTTGCGGTGCACAAATTCACGATGCCTACCAATGCTCCGATAGCTGCCTGAGCTCCCCTCTTGCCTTTGATACCTTTTGACAACCAGGATAATAATGCCTCGATACCTCCGGCTCCCTTTATAAGGCCCAACATACCCGCTGCCATAAGAGTTATTATCGTTAAATTTCCCATCCCTTCTATCCCTGCTCCCATGAATCCTAAAATCTCAAAAATTCCATAACCAGAAATCAAAGCGAGTACAATTGCAAGAATCAGACCCGAAATCAGAGTTATTGAAACGTTTACACCTGCTACAGCCAACCCGATTACCGTCATGTAGGGTAAAACGAGCCAAGGATTAGATGGCATCGTATGCGGATGGTCGGCTATTGGAAAGTCTCCGAATATATAAATGGCAAATGTGATTAGTGCCGCCGGTAAAGCCAGGAATAAATTGGCTTTGAATTTTTCATTCATCTTGCAACCCTGAGTTCGAGTAGCCGCAATTGTGGTGTCGGAGATAAACGACAGGTTGTCGCCGAAGAAAGAACCCCCTAACACTATAGCAACGAAAAATGCTACATCTGCCCCGATTGAATTGGCAAAGTTCACAGCCAATGGTGTTAACGCAACAACGGTGCCAACCGATGTGCCGATAGCCATGGAGATAAAGCAAGCTGCCATAAAGAGGCCCGGCATTACAAAGGTAGAGGGTAATTGATTGATGGTTATTGCCACTGTGGCCTCCACGGCCCCGGTTTTATCCGCTACGGCAGCAAAACTCCCGGCAAGGATAAAGATCCACACCATGTATAATACATTGGTATCTCCCGCCGCTCGTGCAAACGTTTCAACACGCTCAGGAAAAGGTCTGTCTCTAAATATCCAAAGAGCCCACACTGTGGCCGCAAGCAATGCCACTGATATCGGAATCTTATAAAAGTCACCCACTATTAAGGATATCACCACATAAAGCCCCAAGAATACAATCAAAGGGCTCAACGACATTATTTTCCTTGGGAGACTCAGATTATTTCTATCTTCGCTCAATTCTTTCTTGTTTGCTGATGCAAAGTTAATTAAAACGGAGGGAATTTTTGCGACATAAGAAAAATCGGCCGATCATTGCCCTTTTTTAATGAAAATTGGTGATGAGGGCTCGCAGAGAATGCGAATATATGTGTTAGATCAAGGAGGAGGGAACTGTAGATAACTTTTTTGAAAAATTAAACTCGAGTTTAAGAAATTAAACAGTAGAAATTTTGTAACTTTACAAACTGAAAGGAATAAGGAGAAATTTTATTAAAATTTAATGATTCAAAGAGAAGAAATAGGGCTCCCCTATCACGTTCCGGCACTTTTGAATGAATCGATAGAACTCCTCTCCATCCAACCCGGAGGAATCTACATCGATGTCACCTTCGGAGGAGGGGGTCATTCACGCGCCATCTTGAAGGAATTAAATGAAAATGGCCGACTTTTCTCTTTTGACCGCGACATGGATGCCTACGAGAATCGTATAGATGATGAAAGATTTACATTTGTACATGGAAATTTTCGGCATATCTTAAATTTCATGCGTTATTACGGTTTAGAAAAAGTAGATGGTATACTTGCAGATTTCGGAGTGAGTTTCCATCATTTTGATACTCCTGAACGTGGTTTTTCGTTCCGGGCAGACACTCCGCTTGACATGCGCATGAACCAACAATCCGGCAGAACGGCAGCACAACTGATATCGGAGACAGATGAGCAGGGTATTTTAGATATTCTTCGTTCATATACCGACCTTAAGAAACCCGGATTGGTTGCGAAATCACTTGCAGCCGCTAAAGAAAATGGGCCGATAGCAACCACGGGAACTTTGGTGGAAAGTGTGAGAGGTGCGTTAGACCCTCGCCAGGAAAAGAAAGAGTTGGCACAGGTGTTTCAAGCGATTAGGATAGCGTTGAATCAAGAGAATGAAGATCTTCGTTTATTTCTTGCCTCATGTGAGCAAGCCCTAAGACCCGGGGGAAGACTTGTGACGCTTACTTATCATTCAATGGAAGACAGGATGGTTAAAAATTTCATGAAAACCGGTAATGTTGAAGGGAAAGAGGAAAAGGATTTTTATGGTCGGGTCAGGAGTCCCTGGAAAATGATAACAAGGAAACCGATAGAGGCAACATCAGAAGAGGTTGCAATTAATCCGAGGTCGAGAAGTGCAAAATTAAGGGCCGCGGAAAGGGTGGTGGGTGAAGTTGTGAGTTGTGAGTTGTGAGTTGTGAGTTGTGAGTTGTGAGTTGTGAGTTGTGAGTTGATGGTTTTGAGTTTATAGTTTTTAGAGAAAACGGGAAAAGGAGAAATGGGAAAGCAGACCGAAAGGAAGAAGAAGGGTGGCAATGCGAAGAAAAAGCGCATAGGGACGGTTCCGAAAGAGTTGATGCAGGACATGCGTTACGGGCGGAGCTTGTCACTGGAATTTTTTCGGCAAAATGCATGGTTGCTCATGCTGTTTGTAATAGCAATCATAGCTCTGATGGGATTGCGATATAAGACAAAGACTAAGATGGAGGAAATCAAAAGTCTGACTGTTGAGTTGCAGAGGGCAGAAAGCAGCAAACTTCAAGAAAAGGCTGCCTATATGTCACTAATCCGGGAGGCAGAGATGAAGAAATTGGTTGATGAAAAAAAATTGGGACTTCAGTTTCAGGAAACACCTCCTTATGAGTTAGTGATAAGTAATAAGTAAGAAGTAAGAAGTAATAAGTAAGGAGTTGTGAGTTGTGAGTTGTAAGTTGTGAGAGAAGGAGGGTATAGAGGAAGACACCTTCGACGAAAGACCGATGTAAAACACGAAGTAATAAACAATAAGTAAGAAGTAAGGAGTTGTGAGTTGTGAGTTGTGAGCTGTGAGTTGGGAGTTGTGAGAGAAGGAGGGTATAGAGGAAGGCACCTTCGACGAAAGACAGATGGAAGGAGTAAGGAGTTGTAAGTTGTGAGTTGTGAGTTGTGAGTTGTGAGTTGTGAGTTGTGATTTTTAAGAAGGGAAAAAAGAGAGGGAAGAGTATATGGCAACGCGACAGACAGTAAATTTAAGATATGCGATAGTCACCCTATTATTTTTAGCTTTTGGGATTGCCTTGGTATTCAAACTGTTTCATACAACAGTTTTGGAGGCGGGCGCCTGGAATGCACGTGCCGAGAAGGAATTGTCACAAACAGTGAAGATAGCTCCGGAACGTGGTAAATTGTTGGCATCCAACGGAAATATCTTAGCTTGCAACCTTAAAGTTTATGATATTAAATTAGACCTAAGGCATAACAAAGTGATGGGTCAGAATCCCCTACCCTGGGCCAAGATAGACAGCCTTGCCGACTCTCTCGACTATTATTATCCGCGGGTCAGGAATTTGCGTCAGCATCCCGACACGTTTGCTAAATATTCATGGCATACACGGCTAAAGAAAGAATTTGAGAAAGAACCGAAAAAACGTAACAGGTCATTACGCATTGCCCGTAAGAAGACACTTGAAGATTTTGCCCGGATACGCAATTTCCCATATTTGAAAGACTTTAAAGGGAGCGGATTCCGTCTACCGGTCTACAAAGAGGAGAGGAATGTAAGGATCTATCCCTATGGGAGGATGGCCTTCCGGAGTATCGGGAGAGTAAATGAAAATGCCGAGACCGGAGAATTTCACGGCTATTCAGGTCTTGAGAAAGACCTTGACACGCTCTTATACGGGAAGCCGGGAGAAGCCAAGAAGGTGGCATTGACATCGGGATTGAGCAATTGGGTATCGGAGCCGGCAGAGAGAGGATATGACATACTTACCACTATAGATATCGATCTTCAGGATATGCTTGAAGAGGAATTGCTAACCATTTGCCGGGAGTCGCGAGCCGAATGGGGTACAGCCATATTGATGGAAGTAGAAACCGGCGAAATCAAGGCAATCTCCAACATTGAACTATTGGGAGACGGTACTTACGGCGAGGCCCTTAACCGTGCAGTTTTACCCTTTGAACCCGGGTCGGTAATGAAGCCGATTTCCTTGATGATAGCATTTGAAGATGGATTGGTTAAATCAGTGAACGACCATATCGACTGCAGCCCGTTTCAAAGGACATCAGATCCACATGCTCCCAATGTTAAAAGCATGAAGCAAGTGATAGAGATGTCATCAAACACCGGAATAGCACGAGTAATCTTCAGGGGCTATTCAGAAGATCCCTCGAAATTTCACGACCGTTTGAGCTCCATAGGTTTCTTTGAGCCGATGCACAGTGGAATAGCGGGAGAATGTGTTCCCCGCATCCGTAAATTGATTCCGAAAGATTCGCGAGGGAACAACATCACAATGACAGCGCGCCACTTGGATTTGGCACGCCAAGCTTACGGTTATAACACAGAGATACCACCGCTTTATACCCTATCGATTTATAATGCTATAGCGAATGACGGGAAATATGTACGCCCCCATTTAGTGAGGTCGTTGATATCCGAAGATGGTCGGGATTCAGTTTTGCCGCTAAGCTATATAAGGGAAAGGATATGCTCTGAAGAAACGGCACGCAAAGTTAGGGAATGTATCCATGAAGTTGTGTGGGGCGAACATGGGACAGCCCGGGCAGTCAGAGATGAAAGGGTTAAGGTAGTTGGAAAGACGGGTACAGCCTATCCTGTTGAAAGAGGACAATATAACACTTCCAAAAGGAGGTATGCCTTTGCGGGATTTTTCCCCTACGAAAATCCCAAATATTCATGTATGGCTTTGGTGTTGGGGCCGTCGGGTACGAGTGCCAACCGCACTTCGGGACAAGTAGTTAAGAATGTAGCGTTGAAGATGTTTTCACGAGGGATGCTCGACAACAAATCTGACTTTACAGACAAAAGGGATCAGGGAGTTCCAACCTATATGGCATCGGAGCAATTTGAGGCTTCGGAAGTAGACCGCCAGTTGGGTATCAAGCGACACAAGCGAGTAAGGACGCCGGGGAATGTACCTCCCGGATTAGTGCCGGATGTAATTGGCCTGGATGCACCGACAGCGGTGAAGATTTTGGAACAGAGAGGTATAAATGTATCGCTAAAGGGGACAGGCAGAGTAGTTGCTCAATCCTTGCCGGTAGGAAGCACAATAACTCCGGGCACATCAATAACAATCAGACTTGAGATATGAGTAAGAATTTAAAAGAATTAATCGCAGATCTCCGGATTCTGGAGATAGTTGGAGAAACGGATAAGGAAGTGACCTCCTTAGAGAGCGATTCACGAAAAGCCGAACAAGGAGGAATCTTTGTGGCAGTCAAAGGTGTTACAACGGATGGCCACAAGTATATCCCGGTTGTTACGAGCGCTCATGTCGGAGCTGTTGTATGTGAGGAATTTCCAACAATTCTAAGAAAAGGAGTGACCTATATAAAGGTAGCAGATTCAGCGAGTGCCCTTGGAGAATTGGCATCCGCATGGTATGGGCATCCATCACGTCATTTGAGTCTTGTAGGGGTCACGGGGACCAATGGCAAGACCACCACTGCAACTTTACTCTATGAGATGGCGAAATTACAAGGGTATAAGGCCGGCTTGCTCTCTACAGTATGTAATTATATAGGAGAAAAACGAGTAGACTCGACACATACCACACCCGACCCTTTAACCTTGAACCGACTATTGGCAGAGATGGTGGATTGTGGTTGTGAATATGCCTTTATGGAAGTTTCATCACATTCCACATCCCAAAAGAGAGTTGCCGGTTTAGATTTTGCCGGGGGGATCTTCACAAATCTGACTCGCGACCATCTTGATTATCATCTGACTGTTGATAACTATATGCGAGCCAAGAAGGCCTTTTTTGACATGCTTGGCAAGGATTCATTTGCACTGATAAATGAAGACGACAAGTCGGGGCGTTTTATGGTACAGAACACCAAAGCCAAAGTTTATACCTACACTTTGCGTGGAGACGGAGATTTCCGAGGTCGCATCATAGAGACGCGTCTTGACGGGACATTGCTGAGCTTAAACGGTAAAGAAGTAGAAGTGATGTTTACCGGACGTTTCAATGCCTATAATCTTACAGCAGTCTACGGTGCTTCGATATTATTAGGATTTCCTCCCGAGAAGGTATTGGTGAATATGAGCAAATTGGTGCCGGTAGCCGGGAGATTCCAGCCGTTCCTCTCCCCTTCCGGGATATCAGCCATAGTAGATTACGCACATACACCGGATGCACTTGTAAATGTGCTTGACACTATACGTGAAATAGTAGGGAGCCGTGGCAGGGTCATCACAGTTGTAGGCGCGGGAGGAAACCGTGATAGCGGGAAGCGGCCATTGATGGCTCAGGAGGCAGCCTGCCGTAGCGATTATTTAATATTGACAAGTGATAATCCCCGTTTTGAAGATCCGGCAGAAATCATCAAAGAGATGGCAGCCGGTTTGAGCGGGGAGGAACTTAAGCGTACAGAACAGATAATCGACCGTAGGGAAGCGATAATAAGAGCCATCAACCTTTCAGAACCTGGCACAGTGGTATTGGTTGCCGGGAAAGGCCATGAGCCGTATCAAGAAATCAAAGGAGTGAGGAACCACTTTGATGATTCAGAGGAAGTGAAGGCTGCCCTTGCTGCCAAAGGGTGATCAAACCACAACAGAAAAATAAAAACATAAAAAAGCGCTGTGTTTTACCATTTATTTCAGTATTTGCAGGGATATGACATCCCCGGGAGCAGGTTGGTGGATTATATCACCTTCCGGACGGGTTTCTCCTTTACTTTATCGATGCTTATAGCGTTGATATTCGGTCGCAGCATCATCAGCCGGTTGCAGAGGATGCAGGTTGGCGAAGAGATCCGCAATCTTGGGCTTGAGGGTCAGATGAGCAAGAAAGGGACGCCGACCATGGGAGGTGTTATTATAATCCTGTCTATATTGGTGCCCTGTTTTTTGATAGGGAATCTGTCTAATATCTATATGATATTGATGATAGTTGCGACTCTATGGATGGGAGCCATCGGCTTTCTGGATGATTATCGGAAACTGAAATATCACAACAAGGATGGACTAAAAGGGAAGTATAAGGTGACGGGGCAGGTAGGACTCGGGCTCCTTGTAGGGATAACAATGTGGCTTTCTCCCAATATCGTGATGACCGAGAATATAGAGATGGAGAGCCGCCAGGGAGAAGACCTGATAGAGGTGGTGCATAAGGGTACAATGGAGAAAACACCTCAGACCACCATACCTTTTTTTAAGAATAATAACTTCAACTATGAATGGCTTACCGATTGGATAAGCGATAAGAATGCCGCCACCACGCTTGGCTGGATATTATTTGTATTTGTAGTAATAATAGTAGTCACTGCAGTAAGTAACGGAGCCAATCTGACTGATGGTTTGGATGGATTATGCGCAGGGACTTCAGCGATAATCGGATTGGCATTGGCCATCATGGCATATCTGGGGGGAAATATCATCTATTCGGGCTATCTCAACATCATGTATATTCCGGGAAGCGAGGAATTGGTGGTCTATGCGGGGGCGTTTATCGGAGCCCTTGTAGGTTTCTTGTGGTATAATGCCTTTCCGGCGCAGGTATTTATGGGCGACACGGGGAGTCTAACACTGGGAGGGATTCTGGCAGTATTCGCCATATTAATACGTAAGGAATTGCTGATACCGA
This sequence comes from Muribaculaceae bacterium, assembly GCA_022510385.1. Taxonomy (GTDB): domain Bacteria; phylum Bacteroidota; class Bacteroidia; order Bacteroidales; family Muribaculaceae; genus Lepagella. The sequence continues at coordinate 127,930 of JAFLTQ010000005.1, forward strand.
TGCTTTGTCTGGTCTTCTTTTTGGAAGATGTATCAGTGATGATGCAGGTTGGTTATTTCAAGTTTACGAAGAGGAAATATGGGGAGGGACGCAGGATATTCAAGATGACCCCGTTGCACCATCATTTTCAGAAGGCAGGAGATCCGAATATAAAGAGTCTGATAAACTTTCCGTCGGGTCCGATACCGGAATCAAAGATAGTGACAAGGTTTTGGATAGTCGGGATATTACTTGCAACCCTGACATTTGTGACATTAAAAGTGAGATAGGATGAGACTGGTTGTTTTAGGAGGCGGCGAGAGTGGAGTTGGAGCCGCAGTGCTTGGGAAAGACAAGGGTATGGAAGTGTTTCTTTCTGATTTCGGGACACTTTCAGATCACTACCGCGGGATACTCGAGGAAGAGGGCATCGAATTCGAGGAGGGACGCCATACCCGGGAAAAGATTTTGAATGCCGATATAGTAGTGAAAAGCCCCGGAATTCCACCGACGGCCCCTATTGTAAAAGAAATAGTTGAAAAGAAGATACCTGTGATTTCAGAAATAGAATTTGCAGCGGGATATACAGATGCGAAGATGGTCTGCATCACGGGGTCGAACGGAAAGACTACCACGACGCTCCTGACATATCATATTCTGAAGAAAGCGGGGATGGATGTCGGACTGGCCGGGAATGTCGGAAAAAGCCTTGCACTGCAAGTTAGCCGAGACCCCCATGAAGTCTATGTCATAGAACTTTCCAGTTTTCAATTGGAAAATATGTATAGATTCAAGGCGAACATCGCCGTAATCATGAATATCACTCCCGACCATTTGGATCGTTATGACAATAAGATGGAAAATTATGCAGCAGCAAAATTCCGGATATTGCAAAATCAGACAGAGGATGATTTCTTTATCTATTGGCAAGATGATCCGTTGATAACAGAGCAGGTGAAAAGAGTTCAAGGAGAAGCACTTCGCCTGCCATTCGGGATCGAGAAAGAAGAAGAGACTGCGGCTTATCTTGACAACGGGATAGTAAGATTCACGACCCCCATGGGAGAATGGGAGATACCAAGAGACAAACTATCATTGGCAGGATTGCATAATTTATATAACTCAATGGCAGCGGGCTTATCAGCTACCGCCTTGCATATAAAGAAAGAGAGCATAAAGTCAGCTTTAGAGGATTTCGAGGCTGTAGAACACCGACTTGAATATGTAGATACAATCGGGGGAGTAAGGTATGTCAATGACTCGAAGGCCACCAATGTGAATTCCACATGGTATGCACTTGAAAGCATGCATACGCCTGTTGTCTTGATACTTGGCGGTAAAGACAAAGGTAATGATTACTCAGAGATAGAGCCATTAGTGAGAGAGAAGGTAAAGGGTATAGTGTGTATGGGTCTTCATAATGAAAAACTCCTTGACTTCTTCGAGGGGAAAGTTCCGGAGATCCGCGACACTCACTCGCTTGAAGAAGCTATAAAAGCCTGCCGTGAGATAGCGGAGGATGGCGATACAGTGCTTTTATCCCCCTGTTGTGCAAGTTTCGACCTATTCAAGAGCTATGAAGACAGAGGGGAACAATTTAAAAGAGCGGTCAAGGGTGTGAGTGGTGAGTTGTGAGTTGTGAGTTGTAAGTTTTGAGTTGTGAGTTGTTAGTTTTGAGTTGTGAGTTGTTAGTTTTTAGTTGTTGGAAGGAATGGCAGATAGTATCACAATACATGAAACGATAGATGGTCAGGAGATAGGAGCCAAAAAAAGTAAGGCAAAAAGTATAATATCTCCGAGGAAACCGGATAAGTATATCTGGGGTATTTATATTGCGTTGTTAGTAATCTCAGTGATCGAGTTGTTTTCGGCATCAAGCACAGAGGTATCTTCTACCAACGTATATATGCCGTTGATACGACACGGCATCTTCCTGCTATTAGGGCTTGGAATAGTTCTGGCGATCCAGAATATCCATTATAAGTATATCAGCCATTTTGCGATGTTGATGGCAGTTATATCACTTGGATTGCTTCTCTTTTCGAATTTCTTTGGAATAGAAATAAATGGAGCCCAGCGGGCCTTCAAGATCGCGGGTTTCACGATACAACCTGCAGAAATAGTTAAATATACGGTAGTTATATTACTTGCAAGAATACTTGGACGCGAGCAGAAAGGGGGAGGAATTTCTACAAAAGGAGTAGTATCGGCAGCCCTTGTAGCGGTTGTTTTTGCAGCGTGTCTATGGAAAAACGGACTTACAAACACATTGCTTCTGTTTATGGTCAGTGTAGCCATGTTTTTGATAGGAGGAATGAAATGGAGTCAGTTTTTCATTGTGATGGGAATCTATATCGCCTGTGGTGGAGGCCTCTATATGTTGAAATATCAAGATGAGAAAGTTGATGAATTTGATCAGATCGGAAAGACAGAGGTGGTCAGCAGCGGAGGAATAGACCGAACCGATACACAAAAAGGAAGAATCAAAAGATTTATCGAAGGTGTAAATCCGGATGATCCCATAGATGATTTCAACCGTCAGGTGATATTTTCCAAGATAGCCCAAGCGAATGGGGGATTGTTCGGACAAGGTCCGGGAAATTCCCGCGAGAGTGCGCGCCTACCGTTGGCCTTTTCGGATTATATATATTCCATAATAGTAGAAGATACGGGCTTTGTGGGAGGAGTTGTCTTGCTGATGCTCTATATGATGTTGTTGGCAAGAGCCGGCAGGATAGCCTATAATTGTTATAATGCGATTCCGAGTTTTATGATAATGGGGTGTGCGGTGTTAATAGTTTTGCAAGCTCTTGTTCACATGGCCATAGTGACAGGATTATTCCCTGTGAGCGGTCAGCCGTTGCCCTTCATCTCCAAGGGAGGCACCTCGGTCTTAGTTATGTCGGCCGCCATCGGCACCATGTTGTCGGTGAGCAGATATGCAATCACTACAAAGGATAAGAAGATGATCAAGGCAGAACAAAAAGAGTTGCCTGAAGATATGCGAACAGTTAATTTCTCCAATGTAGAGAGTAATCCTGTGTAAAAAAAAGAAAAAAGGAAAGTCATGGAACAACCAATAGGTAGCCCAACGGGAGGAGAACGGTCAGAAAAAAAGAGGGTTAGGATTCTTGTAAGCGGAGGGGGAACAGGAGGACATATCTTCCCTGCTCTCTCCATAGCAGATGAATTAAAGAGTCGTCTTGGCGCCGAGATACTATTTGTTGGTGCTGAAGACCGTATGGAAATGACAAGGGTTCCGGAAGCCGGCTATAAAATAATCGGCCTTCCGGTTGCAGGGTTCGACCGTAAAAATATCTTTAAGAATTTCCGGGTCATAGGAAAGCTGATTTCAAGTTTAGGGAAGGCCAAAAAGATAGTAAAAGAATTTAAGCCGGATATAGTGGTAGGAGTAGGAGGATATGCCTCGGGGCCTGTCTTAAAGGCTGCTCAACGAGCAGGGATACCGACTTTGATTCAGGAACAGAATTCATATGCAGGCGTCACTAACAAACTTTTGGCAAAAGGGGCAGATAAAATCTGCGTAGCCTACGACGGGATGGAAAAATTCTTTCCCGGAGAAAAGATTATAAAGACAGGGAATCCTATCCGAAAGAGGTTGTTGAGTGAGAATTTGAGTAGAAAAGATGCCTTGGCATCCTTCGGGTTGTCGGCGGACAGGAAGACTTTGCTTGCAGTAGGTGGCAGCCTCGGCGCACTGACCATCAATGAAAGCATGGCAGAAGGGCTCAAGAAATTGGTGGGACACGGAATACAGGTGATCTGGCAGACCGGTAAGAATTTTGGAACCCGAGGCAACGAAGCGGCCAAAGGTTTAAAAGGAGTGGTAGTGACACCCTTTATCACGGATATGGCTTCAGCTTATCGAGGCGCGGATCTGGTGATATCGAGAGCCGGGGCAGCCTCCATTAGTGAATTGCAAGCCTTAGGGAAACCGGCTATACTTGTACCGTCGCCAAATGTGGCAGAAGATCATCAGACCCATAACGCTCTTGCTCTTTCCAATATAGGGGCAGCCGTGCTCGTGAAAGATAACGAAGCTCGAGAAAAACTTGTGGATGAAGCACTTCGATTGCTTGAGCAACCGGAAAAATTGAAAGAGATGTCGTCAAAGATTGGAGCTATGGGAATCACCGACAGCGCGCAAAGAATCGGCGATGAGGTATGCAAATTGATAAAAAAATGAGAGACCGGAACCGGTAGTGCCGGTTGAGATAAATATCGACAATGCAGACGTAGCCAAGGCAAAAGAGGAAGCGAAGAAAATTTACATTAAGTTCAAATAAGAAATAGCCCACTTAATAGTGGACTATCTCTTTAAAACTCTTTCATTATATTTTTCATCTTTAGGGCGATTCGTTCTGTGGCAAGATTTCCAATGCTTCCTAAATGATGATGTTCCACTTTTCTTGTAGGTTTATAAGTGCCATTTTGAACTTCCATGCCAATTTTTTTATAAGCATCTCTGAAAGGCATTCCTTCTGAAGCAAGCCGGTTGACATCCTCAACAGTAAAGATATAATCATACAACTTTTCCTCCAAAATATCAGATTTCACTTTTATATGTTGGAGCATGAAATCTGCAATTTCAAGACATTGAATCAGTTCTCTAATAGCCGGGAACATAATATCTTTTAAGAGTTGCAGATCTCTGTTATAACCCAAAGGAAGATTAGCTGTGAGCAAAGCAACTTCATTTTGCACTGATTGCAAGCGGTTGCATTTTCCTCTCATAATTTCAAACACATCCGGATTCTTCTTATGGGGCATGATACTTGAACCTGTTGTCAGTTCGTCGGGGAAAGAAACAAATCCGAAGTTCCCACACATCCATAAACAAATGTCCATTGCCAGATGTCCTAATGTAGAAGCAATCGCTGCCAATGCTGAAGCGACAGCTTTCTCTGTTTTACCACGGCTCATCTGCGCTGCCACAACATTATAATGGGGATTTTCGAAATGTAGGAGTTCGGTTGTCATTTCTCTGTCAAGCGGAAAAGAAGAACCGTAACCTGCCGCTGAGCCCAAAGGATTTTGGTTTGCAATCTTATAGGCAGCCAAAAGAATCTGCATATCGTCTGTCAATGCTTCGGCATATGCTCCGAACCATAGTCCGAAAGAGGAGGGCATGGCAATTTGCAGATGGGTATAACCCGGCATCAGTTTATCTTTATGCTGTTCAGATAAATCTTGTAGTCTTGCAAATAATTTATTACAAGCTTCAGCAATACGTTTTATCTCATCCCGAAAAAACAGTTTAAGGTCAACAAGCACCTGATCGTTTCTTGATCTTCCCGAATGTATTTTCTTGCCTATGTCTCCTAATTTTGCTGTCAATAAGAATTCAATCTGAGAATGAACGTCTTCAACCCCTTCCTCAATTTTGAAATCTCCTTTTTCTATTGAATTTTTTATATCTTCCAGTGCAGGCAGGAGCAGATCAAGCTCCTTCTTTTTTAAAAGGCCTATGCTTTGAAGCATTTTAATGTGAGCTATTGAACCTTCCACATCATATTTAGCAAGCATGAGGTCGAGTTCACGGTCACTGCCGACTGTAAACTCTTCTATTATTTTGTCAGGCTCAAAACCTTTATTCCAAAGTTGCATAGTGATTAATGTTTATTGTAGTTAGGGTGTTGAAGAACAAGAGAAAGATTGCTGATAAATTTATCATAAGTATCAATCCCCTCTCTAATTTCTTCCAACTTAATATATTCATCAGCAGAATGGCTTCTTTCCGATTCTCCGGGTCCGATTTTTATTGAAGGAACATCCGAAAGATTTGCCATATCCGAAGTTGTAGGAGATATAAATGTTTCAATCCCTGAAATTTTTGCAGCCACTTCCAAAGGATGCGATGAAGAGAGTACAGAAGCCCTGATTCTTGTGGAACGAGGTATAAGCTTGCTCCATTTAACATTTTTATTGAGCTCATCCACCGTTTCTTCATTAGAAAAAACTTCAGTCGTACGGATGTCAACCACATACTTACATTTATCAGGCACTACATTATGTTGAGTCCCGCTCTCTATCATTGTGACCGTAACTTTAATAGGTCCAAGAACTTCACTGACTTTCGGGAAAGCCATATTTTTTAGGATTTCAATATCCTCATATGCCCTGTAAATTGCATTTATTCCTTCATTCCTTGCAGCGTGACCTGCTTTTCCGGTTGCTATGGCATCACATACTACCAGTCCTCTCTCGGCAACAGCTGCTTTACAACCAGTCGGCTCTCCTACAATTGCCATGGATGGATAAATACCTTCTTCTTTTAGGTGAGGAAGAAAAGCTCTCATCCCTAATTCACCCATTTTTTCTTCGCTTGCCGTTATGGCAAACAATAAGTTGAAAGGAAGATCTTTGAGGTCTTTATATTTCAAAAAAACAGTTGCCAAAGAAACCCCGGAAGCTCCGGCATCATTACTGCCCAGCCCATATAGTTTACCGTCAATAATCAGAGGTTCAAACGGATTTTTTGTGTATGTAGAAACGGGTTTTACCGTATCAAGATGAGAATTTAATAAAAGAATGGGTTTTGAGGGATCATAATTTTCTGATAAAACATAGACATTGTTGTGAAATCGCTTCACTTTTTTCAATCCCTTGGCATTCAGCCATTTTTCCCAAACATCAGCCGCTTCATCTTCTTCATTAGAAAAAGAAGGCACAGAAATCAAGTTTTGTAAGAGTTCAATAGCTTCCTTTAAATCTTTCTCCATTAACAACGGGTATAGAACTTAGTTACTAATATTCTTTACTTATTAAAGTTCCTTCTTCATTCAGAATGTCTTTTGAGCTGCATATCCTGACTGAATTCACACCTTTATTGAGGGCCATTATGGCATTCTCAATTTTAGGAATCATGCCTCCATAAATTTCCCCTGACGAAAGCATATTTACATAGGAAATCGGAGTAATTTTTTGAATAACAACATTATTCTTATCTAAAACACCTTTCTTCTCAAAGCAAAATGTAAGATCAACATTATCCTGAACTGAACATGCCATTGCAATGGAGCTTGCAATGGTGTCAGCGTTACAGTTTAACAGACCTCCCTCTTTATTTCTGCATATCGCACAAAAGACCGGTGTGAATCCATTATCTAAAAGCAATTTTATGAAATCGGTATTAATATCAATGGGATTTATATCCCCGACATAACCGAAATCAATAGGATTAGGATTTCTTTTATCAGCAGGGATTACATTCCCATCAGCCCCGGTGAGGCCAACTGCATTACAGGAATATTCCTGTAAAATCGATATTATTCTTTTATTGATAAGTCCGGCATAAATCATTGTTACCAGATCAAGGGTCTCTTTGTCTGTAACCCTTCTTCCATCAATCATTTTTGCTTCTATCCCGATTTTATTCCCATATTCAGTGGCTTCTTTCCCACCTCCGTGGATTAACATCTTTTTCCCTTGAATTTCAGAAAAATCTTTGAGGAATTTTCTCAATTCTTCAGGATTATTGATTACATTTCCACCAATCTTATATACTCTTAGCATACTAAAGAGATTTTAATATTCTCCAGAGGACAGTCTGGGCAGAAATTTCACGATTGGCCGCTTCCGGAATAACAATGCTTTTCTCACTCTCAATCACATCATCTGTAACAATCATGTTACGTCTCACAGGTAAACAATGCATGAAGAAAGCCCCGTCAGTCAGTTCCATTGATTTGGTATCAACTGTCCATGACCTATCAGTGCTGATGACTTTGCCATAGTTGGGATCTGTGAAAGCAGACCAGTTTTTTGCATAAATGAAATCAGCATTCTTAAATGCTTTTTCACGGTCGTATTCCACTTTAGCTTTCCCCACGAAATTCGGATCAAGTTCATACCCTTCGGGATGAGTGATGACAAAATCATAGTCGGTTGCATTCATCCATTCGGCAAAAGAATTTGCCACTGCCTGAGGGAGAGGACGAGGATGAGGTGCCCAAGTCAAGACCACCTTGGGACGCTCCTTTGTCTTGAATTCTTCAATAGTAATCAAATCTGCGAAACTTTGAAGCGGGTGACGCGTTGCAGCTTCCATACTGAAAACCGGTTTGCCGGAATATTGAATAAACTGATTAAGAACCTTTTCTTCATAGTCAGATTTCTTATCAGTCAGACCGGCAAAGGAACGTACTCCGATGATATCGCAGTAAGATCCCATGACCGGAATAGCTTCAAGAAGATGTTCTGCTTTGTCGCCATCCATCACCACTCCTCTTTCTGTTTCAAGTTTCCAAGCTCCCTGGTTCACATCAAGCACCATAACATTCATCCCAAGGTTCATTGCTGCTTTCTGGGTTGACAGGCGTGTGCGGAGCGATGAATTAAAGAAAATCATAAGGAGGGTCTTGTTCTTACCCAAATCCGAGAACGCAAAACGGTCCTTTTTTATTTTTTGCGCATCCGAAAGTGCTTCTGACAGAGGACCTATATCTTGTACACAGGTGAATTTTTTCATTTCAAGATATTTTTCAATGATTCAATAAATTTCCGGGCTTGATCTTTTGACAGAGAGAGGGCAGGAAGGAGGCGGACAGTGCGTTCTCCGGCACCACCTGTAAAAATATGATGGTCAAAAAGAAGTTTTTTTCTTAAGTCGGACGCGTTCCATCCTTTTACTTCAAAACCAATCATTAAACCTCTTCCCCTCACTTCCTCAACTTCCGGTATTTTCTTTAATTCAGAAATTAAAAACTCACCGGTGTTAAAGGCATTTTCAATCAAATTATCTTTATCTATTACATCCAAAACCGCTATAGCTGCAGCACATCCAAGATGATTACCTCCAAAAGTCGTTCCCAACATTCCTTTCCTGGCTTCAATTGTTGGAGATATTAAAACAGCAGCGAATGGAAAACCGTTAGCTATACCTTTGGCGGATGTGATAATATCAGGTTTAATATCGGAATACTGGTGTGCGAAGAATTTACCTGTTCTCCCGTACCCGGATTGAATTTCATCGAGTATAAGTAATGTTCCGGTCTTATTACATTCATTTTTCAATTCTTTCAGAAAACTGTCTGAGGGTAAATGTATACCTGAAACACCTTGAATACCTTCAATTATTACAGCGGCATATTCTTTTGTTTCCAGTTCTTTTCTGACTGCTTCAATGTCGTTAAGGTTAACAAAAGTGATATTTTCAGTCTTATTAAAAGGAGCCTGAATCTTAGGATTGTCAGTAGCTGCCACGGCTCCTGACGTGCGGCCATGGAAAGCTTTGCTGAACGCCAAAATCTTTTTCCTCATTGTGACAAAAGAAGCAAGTTTCATGGCATTTTCATTTGCCTCCGCTCCCGAATTACATAAAAAGAGAGAATAATCGTTATACCCCGAAACTTTTCCAAGTTTCGCTGCCAATTCTTCCTGAAGGGAATTTTTAACGGAATTGGAATAAAATGCCAGTTTTGCAACTTGATCACTTATCGCTTTGACATATTTAGGATGAGAATGACCTATGGAAATGACGGCATGACCGCCATAAAGATCCAGATATTCCGTGCCGTCAGCCGTGTAGACATAGGAACCGGATCCTTTCACAGGCTCTATGTCAAAAAGAGAATAAACGTCAAAAAGTTGCATCTTATCAGATATTAGTGGATTGAAAAAAAAGATGTTTTTAGAAAGCCGATGGTTTAAGACGGAGACCGGTTGTCTGATCTATTCCGAGCATGATGTTCATGTTTTGGACAGCCTGTCCTGATGCTCCCTTAAGAAGGTTATCTTCAGCACAGGTTACAAGGAGCTTGCCATCATGAACCATCAAGTTGATTACAGCTTTATTAGTATTTACAGCCTGTTTCATATCTATAGGGTTATCACTTATGACCACAAAAGGAGCATCGAAATAATAATCCTTATATAATTTGGAAACGACCTCTTGAGATAAGTTGCATTCCAATGTGGTTATTGCATAAATTCCTCTTGCAAAATCGCCACGAACCGGTATAAAATTTATCCTGGAAGAGAAATCAGATTGCAACTTCTTTAATGTCATTGTTATTTCCTTCAGATGTTGATGAGTGAAGGGCTTATAAACCGAGATATTGTCGTTCCTCCAGCTGAAATGAGTTGTAGATCCCGGTTTAACACCGGCCCCGGTTGATCCTGTCAAGGCTGTGATATTAATATCTCCATTTTTAGGGAGAAGATCTGCAGCAGCAAGAGGTAATAAAGAAAGTTGTATTGCTGTGGCGAAACATCCGGGATTTGCAATTAATCCGGCCCCCTTGATTCTGTCTATATTGGCCTCGGGAAGGCCATAAATATAACCGTCAGATTCATCGCGAAAGTCCTGGGCTAAATCAATCACTTTCAGTTTCTCGGGACGAGCATTATTCTCCCAGAATTTTTTGCTGTCGCCATGAGCCGAGCAAAGGAAGAGGATGTCAATTTCATCTAAAGGATGAGAATCCGAAAAAATGAGATCTGTTTCTCCTAAAAGACCTTCATGTATTTCAGTTATTTTCTTTCCGGCATTGCTCGATGAATGTACGAATGATATGTTAATTTCCGGATGATTGATCAACAAACGGATAAGTTCACCGGCCGTGTATCCGGCACCCCCTATAATACCTACCTTTTTCATTTTCCTATATCAGCCTTCCCGTTTTTCTTCTGATTGTTGTGATAAATCTTCATCGGTATGGACATAATCTTCGTGAAACCTTTCACATCGTCTGCTGTCCATGCCTTGTTGATTTCACCATATTCACCAAAATCAGTCTTCATGAGGTCGAAAGGAGAATCAACTCCTACAAGTGTATAAGATAATGGTCTAAGTGTTATTTCAACAGTTCCGGAAACATTTCTTTGAGAGCTTTCAAGCATTTTCTCTATATCCCGCATCACCGGTTCAAGATATTGAGCTTCATGTAAAAACATCCCGTACCAGATTCCCAGTTGATCCTTCCAATATTGCTGCCATTTGGTAAGAGTGTGTTTTTCAAGCATTTTATGAGCTGCGATAATAAGTATCGGAGCAGCCGCCTCAAATCCGACTCTACCTTTAATTCCAATAATTGTATCTCCTATATGCATATCTCTTCCGATACCATATTGAGATCCTATTTTTTCAATTTCACGGATAGCTTCGATCTTGTTTTCAAATTTCTTGCCATTGACCCCAACTACTTCACCTTTTTCGAAAGTTATCTTCAAGGTTTCGGGTCCGTTTTTAGTCACTTGAGATGGATATGCCTCATCGGGGAGTGTAAGTTCCGATTTCAGAGTTTCTTTTCCCCCGACTGATGTGCCCCAAAGTCCCTTATTGATTGAATACTCCATCTTTTTGAAGTCGGCTTCATAACCATGTTTCTTCAGATAATCGATTTCATATTCACGGGTAAGGGTCATGTCTCGCGTTGGAGTGATAATCTCAATTTCCGGAGCCATGATCTGAAAAGTTAGGTCGAAACGCACCTGATCATTTCCTGCTCCTGTTGAGCCATGTGCAATTGCATCAGCTCCAATTTTCTTGGCATAGTCAATTGTAGCAAGTGCCTGAAATATACGCTCAGAACTTACTGAAATCGGATATGTGCCGTTTCTCAGCACATTCCCGGCAATCATGTATTTGATGCTTCTGTTATAATAATCTTCGGTGACATCAAGTGTTGCATGCGAAGCTGCTCCCAGTTTCCTTGACTTTTCCGCAATCGCTTCAAGTTCTTCTTCGGAGAATCCTCCGGTATTAGCAATTGCCGTATGAACTTCATAACCTAAATCTTCTGAAAGATATTTTACGGCGAATGAGGTGTCAAGACCTCCCGAGAAAGCCAACACCACTTTTTTCTTCTTATCCATGATTTATTTAGATTTTCGCGAAATAACGCTTTTGAATTTTGCCCAGGCAGACTTTTTTTCTTCCTCATCGACCAAAGGTTGCTGAGGATCGTAAAGCATTCCCGTGCAGAGACACATCTTGCGGTTGTTGCGCTGCAAGATATCATAATTTCGGCAACCCTGACATCCTTCCCAGAATTCGTTATCATCTGTGAGTTCTGAAAAAGTCACAGGTTTATATCCCATACGGGAATTAAGTTTCATTACCGGAAGTGAGGTGGTGATTGAAAACAGCTTCGCAAAGGGAAATCGAAGTCGAGCCAGCTGAAAAGTTTTCGCCTTGATGGCGCCGGCAAGGCCAAGATGGCGATATTCTGGGTCGACAATCAATCCCGATGTGGCTACAAAGTCACCGTGTCCCCAACTCTCGATATAGCTGAATCCTACAAGTCTTTCTCCATGAAGAGCAACAACGCTTTTGCCGCTCTTAATCTTTTGGGCAATATATTCCGGAGTACGTTTGGCAATCCCGGTGCCCCTTTGCAATGCCGATTCGTAAATCATATTCACGATTTGTTCGGCATATTTCGACTCTGTAGGTTCGGCAAACTTTACATCTATCTCCTTGAGAGTCATTTCTAAAGTTTTAACCGTTGTAGTCGGAATGATTGTTATGTCTTTCTATGATGAAAAACAGCGTAAAATTACAAAAAAATGTTGGAAAACATTGTTAAATTATCCAATTCTTTTTCCAAATGGGAATAGAGCAAGGAACTAACAATTAGTTTTTATGTTATTTGTTAATTCTTTTTGTGATTGAGGGATTATAATTAATTTTGCGGTAATTAGAATAATACAGATTAATGTTATGAATCCGGCATCATATGCCGCTATAGACTCTTTGACATTCTTTTTTGATATGGGAGCTGATATGTCGGTGATCTGGCAGACCGGTAAGAATTTTGGCACCTGAGGCAAAGAATCGGCGATGAGGTATGCAAATTGATAAAAAAATGATGGAAAAGGAACTTCGAGAATATAAACGCGCCTATTTTATCGGGGCCGGGGGCATAGGGATGGCCAATCTTGAAAGATACCTGCTCCAAGAGGGATTCATGGTTGCAGGGTATGACAGGACTCCTTCCGAACTGACACATAAATTGGAGGAAGAGGGAGTCAAAATCACATATAAGGATTTTCAAGAGGAGATTCCTGAAGAATATCGAAGAGCTGATGATACCTTGGTTGTTTTCACTCCGGCCATACCATCCGACAGCCCGATTCTCAATTGGTTTCAGAAGAATGGTTTTGCAGTTGTGAAACGTTCGGAACTGTTAGGGAAAATCACCCGGGCCGGAAAAAGCATCTGTGTAGCCGGTTCACATGGGAAGACCACCACCACGAGCATGATAGCGAATATATTACGCGAATCCCGGGTTGGATGCAATGCCTTTCTGGGGGGAATATTGCGTAACACAGGTAGCAATCTTGTGACATGTAAAGGAGCTGAATGGAGCGTCATAGAAGCGGATGAATATGACAGAAGTTTTCATCGACTCACGCCTACTATTGCGATAGTGACATCAGTTGATCCCGACCATCTTGATATCTATGGAGACGAGGAGGGATATCTCGAAGGATTTTCCCACTTCACGTCACTGATTAAAGCGGGTGGCACCCTCTTGATGCATAGCGGATTGAAACTGAAACCACGCGTAAAAGAGGGAGTCAAGATTATGACTTATAGCGGAGGGAAAGAAGGAGACTGGCATGCCGAGGATATTCTCTTCGGAGCAGGCACCATACAGTTTACACTTGTAGGACCCGGTGTCAAAATTGAGAGACTGGAACCGGGAGTGCCGGTTGAGATAAATATCGACAATGCAGTGGCAGCGGCAGCGGCAAGTCACATAGCCGGAGCAAGCGAAGAAGAGATCAGAAAAGGATTAAAGGAGTTCCGGGGAGCGAAGAGAAGATTTGAAATTCTTCTTGACGGAAAAGAGGGGGGCACGGTATTGATAGATGATTACGCGCATAGCCCCAACGAGGTCAGCGCCTCCATCCGATCGGTGAAAAAGTTGTATCCGGGCAGGGAACTTACGGTGGTTTTCCAGCCCCACCTCTATACCAGGACACGGGATTTTGCCGATGGCTTTTCTGAAGCATTGTCTCAAGCTGATGAAGTTATCATGCCCGAGATTTACCCGGCACGTGAAGAGCCCATCCCCGGAATTGATTCCCATTTGATTTTAAAAAATATCGAATGTAAGAATAAATGTTATTGTGAGCGGAAGGATTTGCTGAATCTGATAAAAAGTCGTAATTTTGACATACTTATGACCCTGGGAGCCGCAGACATAGACGTATTGCTTCCCGAGATCAAAGAAATTCTAACGAGAGGCAAGGGGATATGCTGAAGAAGATATTGGGATGGGTGATACTTGTGTTGCTTGCAGGCTATGTGGCCTTTGCAGCGATATGGGCATATGGGGAGGCCTCAAAGAATGTATGTAAAGGGATCGACATCCATATAGAGTCGGGGTATATGACAGATTCAGTGACTCGGAAAGGAGTCATGTCAGAGATAAACAGGTATCCTGAGAAATTAATCGGGACGCGCCTCCCTTTAATAGACACGAAGAAATTAGAGGAATATCTGAAGAGTTATCCTCAGTTTGAGAATGTGGTGTGTAATTTTTCCACTGACGGAAGATTAAAAGTAAAAGTGACCCCGATGGTGGCGGAATTACGGATATTTGAAGATTCATCCAGTTATTATATCAACAAAGATGGGAAAAGGATGGCATCAAAAGCGAGTTTCTTTGTAGATGTTCCGGTGGTGAGCGGCAGGTTTGATGACAACTTTCAGCCCAAGGATATTTTACGAGTGACACGCTTCATATCCCAAGATCCGTTGTTGAGCAAATTAGTCGGGATGGTAAGAGTGGAGGATTCAGAGAATATATTGTTGATCCCCCGCATCCACGGGCATGTGATAAATTTTGGAGACACGACTCGTTTAGAGGAGAAGAGGCGAGCGTTGTTGGCTATGTATAAAGAAGTTATCCCTTATAAAGGATGGGAAGAGTATGACACCATATCAGTGAAATATCGTGGTCAGATAGTAGCCACTCGCCGAAACAAAGGTGCACGTTACACAAGCAATGTAGAGTTTGAAGAGACAGATATGGAAGAATCAACGCTTCCGAGTATAGAAATGACAGGCGAAGAAACAGCAATAATAAGCGAATAAAGAAAGCGATGAAAGAGAGATATATAGCAGCCATAGAGGTAAGCACCTCCAAGATGATAGCAGCAGTCGGGAAGACAAAAGGAGATGGGAATCTGGATATAATAGCCATAGAACAGGAACAGACACCGGAGGGAGTTGTCAGATATGGAATAATACAGAATTTGGAAGAAACCTATACGTCGGTGTCAAAGCTCTTCGGACGTCTTGAACAGCGACAGAATATCCGGCCGAGAAAGATAAAAAGTGTTATTGTGGGTCTTGGGGGAAGATCGATGAAAACCATCACAAAAGAGGTTTCGATGAATCTGTCGGAAGATACCGAGATAGATGATGAAATACTTGAAAGGTTGAAAGATCTTGCCTTTCATTCAGCAATTGACAATACGCTTGAAGTTGTTGATGCCGTTGCACGCAGCTTCAAGGTAGGGAATTCCGAGACCTTATCTCCCAAAGGGATGGTTGGAAGCCATATCAGCGGAATATTCGATTTGATAGTGTGTCGGCCCGAATTAATCCGAAATATCCGTCGAACCATCACTGATAAGCTCCATTTAGAAGTGGATGGGATAGTTGTGACAGCGATGGCCACAGGCCATCTAATCCTTACTCAGGAGGAGAAGCGTCTGGGGTGTATGCTTGTAGATATGGGAGCCGAGACAACAACTGTGACCATCTATCAAAAGGGAGCCTTACATTATTTCGCGACGCTTCCTATGGGAGGCAAAAACATCTCGCGAGACATCTCCAGTCTGGGCGTTGTGGATGACAAAGCCGAAGAGATAAAGATCACCGGGGGAAATGCTTTGATGGAGCAAGATGTTCCAAACCTGTCGATCAATAATCTGAAACTGTCAGATATCTCTAATTTAGTTGTAGCAAGGAGTGAAGAGATAGTCGCCAACATAATAGAACAGATCGAATATTCAGGGATAAAGGATTCTGATTTGCCGGGAGGAATCATCTGCATAGGTGGAGGTTTCCGATTAAAAGGGATGTTGGAATTACTTGAGATGCAAAGCGGCCTGAATGTCAGACGCGGCACATTACCTGAATATGTACATATAGAGGACCCACGAAGCAACATTGAATTGGCGCAGGTGGCGAGTGTTCTCTATGCGGGGGCAACCTTAAGTGAAAAGGAATCCCTCTTTATGCCGGAACGCCAAACCTTGCCGCCAAATGGAGTTTTACCTTTGGAGACAGAAGATGAGCCGGAAAAGCCCAAGAAGCCGGAAGAGCCGAAAAAGAGCAAACCGAGCATCTTTGAAAAGATGGGGAAGGGTATAGCGAGCCTCTTCGGGTCGCCGGAAGATGAAGAGACAGATCTTCTCGACGAATAGGAAGTGGAAGGAACTGTGTATTTAAAAAGTAATGAAGGAATAACCAAAAACAAAATTAGGAAGGATGCAAGATAGCATTGATAGCAGGATGCCGATGGAGGAGACAAAATTTGTAGGAGACAAAGGTTCCTCTCTCATCAAAGTGATAGGAGTAGGGGGAGGAGGCAGCAATGCAGTCAACTACATGTATAAACAGAAGATACCAAAGGTTAAGTTTGTAGTGTGTAACACCGACCGCCAGCATCTGGAAGATTCTCCGGTACCCCAGAAGGTGTTACTTGGCGAGGGTATAACCCATGGCCGAGGAGCGGGTAATAAACCTGATGTGGGCAGAAAGTGTGCCGAAGAGAGTTCGGATGAGATAAAAGAGCTTTTCAATGACGACACCGAAATGGTCTTCATCACTGCCGGGATGGGAGGGGGAACCGGTACCGGAGCTGCTCCCGTCATAGCCCGTTTAGCCAAAGAAGCTGGGATGCTTACCATAGGTATCGTGACACTCCCCTTCATGTTTGAGCTTGAGCAGAAAATATTGAAAGCGCTCGACGGTGCCAACGAAATGCGCAAACATGTAGATGCTTTGCTATTGATAAATAATGAAAATCTCATCGAGCTTTATCCGGATTTAAATTTCTTCAATGCTTTTGAGAAAGCGGATGATACTTTGGCCAACGCAGCTCGAAGTGTATCAGACATTATCTCGGAAAGATGCTATATCAACGTAGACTTCGAAGATGTCAGGACAACTCTTAAAGATAGCGGCACAGCAATTATCTCGACAGCCTATGGAGAGGGGGAACACCGTATATCTGATGCAATACATAATGCACTTCATTCCCCGCTTCTCAAGCAACATGACATCTACACATCGAAACGATTACTGTTGAAGTTCGCGTGCTGGAAAGATTCTCCAAATGCTTTGAAAGCTCAAGAATTGGGAGAAATAAATCATTTCACCTCGAAATTAGACAGCAATATAGACGTCAAATGGGGAGTGGCTGATGATCCCTCCTTAGGGGATAAAGTCAGGGTGACAGTTTTGGCTTCAGGATTTGACGTGACCTTGCGTGAGAATCAGAAAAAGCCGGAAGAAATTATTGTTTTCGACAGCGGCAAAAAAACCAAAGATGACCGTGACAGCAAGACAAAGAATGAAGACTCCGAGCGTATAGCCGAGATTTATGGCAAAGACAAGGTGATGAAACAGCGTCAAAATGCAGCACGCGTGAAATATGCCGTGTTAACGCCCGACCAATTTGATGATCATGAGGTCATTTCTATGATAGAAAAATGTCCAACAGCTACCCGTGCACCGAAATTCAACGAGGAACTGAAAAGACTTTCAAGCACTCCCATAATAGATAGCCGGGAGAATGTAACAAAGGAAGCGACAGATAACCGAAACACCCGGACTATTTCGTTTGGTGATTAAATTAGTTTGCTTGAGGAAATAAATTGGATAAAAGGAGGGAAAAAGGAATCAAGATCAGAACATGGAAGGAGAAAAATTTCGGATGGTTGCAAAGACCTTTGAAGGTCTTGAAGACGTTTTGCGAGAAGAGCTAATAGGACTTGGCGCCGAGAATGTGGAGATAGGGAATCGCATGGTGTCGTTTGAAGGCGACTTAGCTCTATTGTACAAGAGTAACTTATGTTGTCGCACGGCATTAAGAATATTGAAACCCATTGTCATGTTCAGAGCCGAGTCAACAGATGAGTTATATGATTATCTGCGAGAACTTGAATGGGAGCAATTCATGGATCCGGATACCACCTTTTCGGTTGATGCCACTGTAAACGGAGAAGAATTCACCCATTCAAAATATGTTACATATCGCGTAAAAGATGCAATCGTAGACCATTTTCGAGATAAAGATGGAAAGAGGCCCTCTATTCGGCTTGAAGGGGCCGACCTGCAATTTAATGTTCATATATCGGGAGACAGGGTTACGTTGTCGCTTGATTCGAGCGGAGCGCCGCTCTACAAGAGGGGATATCGGGTTGAGCAAACAGAAGCTCCTATAAATGAAGTTCTTGCAGCCGGCATAATCTTAAAGACAGGATGGCGCGGAGAATCAGATTTTTTAGATCCGATGTGTGGCAGCGGGACCTTTCTGATAGAAGCGGCCTTGATTGCAGCCAATATCAATCCGGGCATCTATCGTGAACGCTTCGCATTTGAAAGTTGGAAAGATTTCGACAAAGACCTCTTTGAGGAGATTTATAATGATGACTCGGAAGAGAAAGAATTTCTCTATAAGATTTTTGGAGGAGATATCAGCGCGGATGCCATAGCAGTTTCGCGCAAGAATATAAAATCAGCGAGAGTTGAAGAAATGATAGAGCTACGCTGTTGCCCCCTTACAGAATGGGAAGCGGAATCATCCGAGGGTGTGATAGTGACAAATCCTCCCTATGGGGAGAGGTTGAAACCGGGGAATCTAAACAACTTATATAAAGAGCTTGGGAGCACCCTAAAAAACAATTTTCAGGGATGGCATGCTTGGATCATAGGTTATCAAGATGACCAAATGAAAGAGATAGGTTTGAAGCCATCAGTAAAGATACCTCTTTATAACGGGAATCTGGACTGTAGCCTGCGGGAATATGTTATGTTTGACGGGAGCTATTCTCAATTTCGGGCCGATGGAGGCACAGTGGCGAGCGAAGCATCCGAAAAGCGTAAATCAGATGGACCCAGAAAGGTTAAGCATATAAGTGATGACGAATGGAATAAAGAGAGCCGCAAATTCAATAAAAGTCACGGAATTAAGGAAAATAAATTCCATGATGGCAACAAAAAAGATGGGAATAAAAAAGATTTCCGGAGAAATTTGAAAAGGGGAGATGAAGGGGAATGGAATCTTCAGGAAAGAGATTTTGAAAGCAGGGGTAACAGGAGAGATGACAAATTCAGAAGCCGGAAAGATCAAGGGTCCAAGCATGAAGAACGCAACTTCGACAGGAGAAGAAATGAAGAGAGGGGGAATTATGGCGAGAGGAAAAGATATGAGGAAAGGGATAAGATGAAAAAAAGAGGATTTGAAGGTAAGGGAGGACCCTCCACTACCTATAATCCGGCCAACTCAAAAGGGCCACGTCTACCCAAGGAGAGCGCAACAGAACTTAATCCGGTTCATTTTCGAAAGAGGAGATAGGTGAGGAATGACTCCGTAGGTATAGGAAAAACGGGCTTAGTGGTGGCAATAATGACAGCCATCGCAATGTGCATTTTATCCTATATATTTCATCCGGTGGTCCCTAAAAGCATAGAGTATGGCTTTCTACTGCCATCTCCCGACAAATGGGATTTTAATCCATTTTGGTCATGGATGGTGAATACCTTGTTGTTGCTATTAACCTCTCTATTATTATTTTTCGTCAACAAGAGTTATAATTTTGTCAGAACCACGGAGCCATCTTTGTTAGCTCTGTTTCTGATTATGTCGACATCGGGGCCATGGTTTACCGAGGGATTAAACAGTTCGGTCTTGATATGTCTCGCCAACGTAGTTTGTTTAGGCATCATCTTCGACAGTTACGACAGCCGTAACGCCACTCAAGAGATGTTTACTCTTGGTTTGGTGGCAGGAATGGGAGGAATGGTCCAATATGGCTTTTTTCCGATGGGTATTCTCTATTTCCTATGGAGCTTATTCATGAAAGTGATGAGAGTCAAAGAGGTATTGGCGTATATAGCGGGTCTGCTATGTCCTTACTGGATTTTTATCGGAATAGGATGGTTAAGCTTTTCTGACATTCATTATCCTTCACTGACACCGATGTTTTCCTACATCCAAGATCCGTCGGAATTAATTATATTGCTTACCGGAATATCTTTGGCAGCAATATTAGGGTTTATCATTTCAATGGTGAATTCCATAAAATTATATGCGGGCAATTCAAAGGTTAATGCCATGAATCTGTGTGTCATTTCCATGGGAGTTATGAGTCTTTTATGCATAATCCTTGATTTCGAGAATATGTCGGCCTACGTGGAGACTCTCTATTTGGCAACGGCGGTTCAGATTGCGAATATATGTGCATTGTGGAATCCACGAGAACCATGGATGGTGACAGTTTTTCCCGGGGTTTGTTATATAGGACTATTTGCCTGCAGTCTGTTTTTATGAAAATATGAAGATAGTTATTGACGAAGGTATCCCATATATAAAGGGAAGAATATCGGAGGAGGCGGAAATCACCTATCTCCCGGGCGACAAGATAAGCAGAGACATATTGCAAGATGCCGATTGTGTAATAGTCAGGACACGCACGAAATGCAACCGGAGCTTATTGGAGGGGACGGGAGTAAAGCTTGTAGTGACCGCCACTATCGGGAAAGACCATATAGAGGAGGAATGGTGTGAAAGCAACGGAATAATAGTAAGGAATTCACCGGGATGTAATGCAGGCGGAGTGGCTCAATATGTCTACTCCTCTCTCTTTAATCTGGGTTTCAATCCATTAAAAGATAATTTGGGGGTTATCGGGTATGGACACGTTGGAGGGAAGGTTGTCGAATGGTCACGTATTCTTGGTGTAACGACCTTGATAAATGATGAGCCCCGTCGTGAATCCGGGAAAGAGGATGTGGAATATTTGCCCATAGAAGAAGTTTTAAAATCGAGCGACGCCGTTACATTGCACGTGCCTTTGACTAAGGCCGGGGCTCATCCTACGCATTATCTGATAGGTGAGAAGGAATTATCGCAAATGAAACCAGGGTCGATAATAATCAACAGTTCCAGAGGGGGAGTGATAGAAGAAAAAGCATTGAAAGGATTCCTGCAGGATGGAAGGTTGAAAGGAGTAGTGGATGTTTGGGAAGGAGAACCTAAAATAGATTTAGACCTGTTGAAACTCAGCCATATCGGGACTCCTCACATAGCGGGTTATTCGGAAGAGGGAAAGCGCCGTGCTACATTTATGGCACTTGAGGCGGTGGAAGATGTTTTAGGGATAAAAACAGATAGAAGAGGATTGGAAAGTGAAGCGGACCCTCAAAGAATACTTAGTCGGGAGATTATAGAATCCTCTTATGACCCGGTTAAAGATTCAGAGCGACTGAAGGGAAATCCGAGTGATTTCGAGAGGATTCGGAATGAATACAAATATAGGCACGAACCACTTTATATATGAAATATTATGTAGTATTCCGGGGACATAATCCCGGGGTTTATGATGATTGGGAAGAGGTCAAAGAACAGGTGACCGGATTTTCGGGAGCCTTGTACAAGGGGTATGCGAGTTCCGAAGAGGCAGCCGAGGCTTACCGTAATTTTACAGGGAGCGAAGACCGGGAGGAATTGTCGAGACTGATAACAGGAATATCAGGGAAGAATGATCATAAAGAACCCTCGGAAAGTATAATTGAAAAGCATCCGGAAATTGATCCGGACGCATGGGCAGTTGATGCAGCCTGTTCAAAGAATCCGGGGATTATGGAATATCGGGGAGTAGAGATAAAGACAGGCCAAGTTATATTTCAGATGGGTCCCTTCGACGATGCGACAAATAACATCGGAGAGTATCTGGCCTTAGTGCATGCAATGGCCTTGATGACACAAAAGGGAGAATATCACAATATCTATACGGATTCCAAGACTGCACTGAGTTGGTATAGGCGCCGAAAGATCAACACTACGCTTCAACCGACAACACGCAATAGGAGGGTTTTTGAACTATTGGCACGAGCTTCAATGTGGGTGAATACCCATGAGTTTCCAAAGCGAGTGATCAAATGGGATACAGACCGGTGGGGAGAAATACCGGCAGACTATGGTCGGAAATGAAAGAGGAAATACGCCATAGATTGTTAAAGAGCGGTGCCGTAGCAGTCGGATTTGCAAAAGCCGGAGATATTTCTCTCTTTGAAAGAGAGGATTATAAGGGATGGATTGATGCGGGATTTCACGGAGAGATGGAATATCTTCACCGACATGAAGAACTGAGGAATCATACGGATTCTGTCATGCCGGGAGCAAAAACAGTGATAAGCTTGGCTTTTAATTATGAGCCGGAGGAATGGCTCGGGAAGGATTCTCCATATATATCGGCCTATGCTTATGGTAAAGATTATCATAATGCTTTAAGGGAGGTTTTACGCCCGGCTATTTCAGATTTCAAGGAGCAATACGGGGGAGAATGGCGCATCTGTATAGACACCGCACCGGTGGCAGAGCGATATTGGGCGCTAAAAAGCGGTATTGGTATTCGCGGATTAAATTGCGGGGTGATTATTGAGGGTTACGGGAGTTTTATCTTTTTGGCAGAGATAATGACCACTTTGGAGATACCGGCTGACAGTCAGTCGGAGCGGCAATGTAGTAAATGCGGAGAGTGTCTTAGGGAATGTCCGACAAAAGCCTTACAGGGAGATGGGAGAATGGATAGCCGGAAATGTATAAATTACCTGACAATAGAGAAGAAGAGTGAGCTAAGCGAAGAAGAGATTGGAATTTTAAAGAAAGGACCGGGTTATCTTGCGGGATGTGACCGGTGTCTCAAGGTCTGTCCTTATAATCAAGGGAAGAATGAGCTTACTAAAGTCTTTACGGGGCATAATTCAAGATTGTCGGCTTTCGATTTGAGAAAGGAAATTAAAGAATTAAGGATAGATGATCTGCAGGAAATGGGTAAAGATGAATTCAAGAAGAGGTTTAAAGATAGCCCGTTGCTATATGTCGGGTTGGAAAGATTGCAGAGAAACGCGAGAGGTCTGTGAAAATGTAAACTCCATTCAAAAAAGGGATAAATGAGAGATAACGAAACAAATAAAGTGAAGGAGAATAATGGAGGCACCCCGGTAGAGGGAAAACAGCGTCATATCATACTTGATGCCTTGAGAGGTTTCGCATTGCTCGGGATTTGTATGGCGAATTATCCGGAATTTTCCTTGTATAGCTTTTTGGAGAGCGCCCCTAAGGAGAATTTTCCCACAGCCGGGATTGATAAAGTGGTGCAATGGATACTCTATATCCTTATCGACGGTAAATTCTATACAATATTTTCTTTGCTGTTTGGAATAGGGTTCTCAATAATTCTTGAGAACAATCGTAAAAGAGGAGCTAACGGATTGCTAATCTTTTATCGGCGTATGTTTATATTGCTCGTTATAGGATTCTGTCACCTGCTATTTATATGGAGCGGCGATATCCTAATGCTTTATGCCGCAGTGGGCATGACCTTACCCCTCTTTTTAAGATGTAAGGATAGGACACTTTTGATATGGTCGGGGATATTTCTGGTCTTGCCGGTAATAATAGATTATATATGCCAGTTCACGGGGGTTTATCTTTCAAAAAAGCTTGTAGAATGGCAATGGCTTCTATGCGGACGATTCGGCATCACAGAGGAGAATTTTGCATATTGGCTCCGGGATGCAAGCAACTATGAGGATATGTGGAGATTCCTTTTAATGGGAGCAGTAGAGAGGATGCAGGAATTTGTAGACGGCAACCGGTATTTCAAAGTGTTGGGTCTCTTTTTAATAGGGTATTGGATAGGAAGAAAGCAATATTATATCCGTCTTGCGGAGCTCCGGAAATACTTAAAAACAATATGTCTCTTGGGACTCATAATCGGACTCCCTTTATCAACCCTCTACGCATGGAGCTCAATGGATAGCAAACCATTCGGATTCGGCACCCACAGTTTGTTTTATTTTATAAGTGTCTATCTGACTTCTTTCGGATATATAAGCGGCTTCTGTTTACTTTATCTTAAGAATAGAGAAAGGGGGGTTTGGAAATTTCTGTCGTATCCCGGGCGGATGGCATTGACAAATTATATATCACAATCTATAGCTGGTGTTTTGATTTTCTATGGTATAGGATTAGGTCTTGGAGCTGACATGGGGTTGATTTATGGAGAAATCATAGCAATAGGAGTCTTTCTTTTCGAGGTAGGTTTCAGCGCCGGCTGGCTCCAATATTTCCGCTTCGGTCCATTGGAATGGATATGGCGTTGCCTGACCTATAACAAATTCTTTTCCCTTGTAAACAGTGGGAAGTAACAGCTTGTAGGGGTGAAATAATTTCTTTAATTTTGAGTTCTATCCTATAGAAAAATCTGCTCCACAAAAGGAATATCGCCCGGGCAAGCTGAATAAGAAAATTATGAAATATAAAATAGTATATTTAATTCCTTTACTTATCGGGGGGCTAAATATGTATAGCCAAAATGCAGTTAAAGTTTTACATTCCGATAATAGGGAAACAATATTGAAGCTTTCAGAACATCCGAAAGTGACTCAAATAGATTCTTCTTTATTGATATCAACTGATAAAGAGGAAATAAGTGTGGAAATAGGGGATATCGACCGTCTTATTTTTATAGATTATATAGAATCGGGGATTGACAATATCACGACTGAAGGGATTGTAATAGAGATAAGCTCAGAACTTCTCAGCGTCAAGAATCTTCCAACAAGTAAAAGGGTCGGCATCTTTGATCTATCAGGGCGTCAGGTTGCGGGTGGATTAGCAGACTCCTCCGGCACTACAGAAATCTCGATACAAGATTTGGGGTCCGGCGTCTATATTATTAATTCAGAAGGAAAACAAATAAAATTTTATAAAAGATGAAAAGAGGAATTTCTGCATTGCTCGTTTTAGCGATGGTAGTGGGCAGCACTTCACTATTGGCTGATACGGGAGTGCTTGTGCATAAAAAAGATGGTAAGACTACGTTTTTCCCATATTCCAATGTGGAATATATAGAATTTGTGGATGATTATACTCCTGAAGATCCGGAAATTCCGGGGAATGATCCTTCAGTAGATCCACCAAATGATGAGGATAATTCTGTTCCTGAAATTTACACATATCCATTAAGCTATGTGAAATTACCAGAATCCACTCCTCAACAAGTGAAAGAATACACGGGGTTTACCGTAAATTACAACAAGGACAACCATACGCCAAATTATGTGGCATGGGAGCTTTTACAAACGGAGACAACGGGGTCAACCTCACGACAAAACAACTATTGGGTTGACAAAGGAATGGAAGGATGTCTATCAACAGATTATGCATATTCTACCTACAAATATGAAAGAGGTCATATGTGTCCGGCAGCCGAT
The DNA here is from genome assembly GCA_022510385.1 of Muribaculaceae bacterium. GTDB lineage: Bacteria > Bacteroidota > Bacteroidia > Bacteroidales > Muribaculaceae > Lepagella. Next base: position 153,404 of record JAFLTQ010000005.1, read on the forward strand.
CAGAAATGGAGCGACGCAGCGATGAAAGATTGTATGGTGATGACGAATATGTGTCCGCAATTAAGCAGCCTGAACGGAGGAATCTGGAGCAAACTTGAAGATAAGGAACGTAGCTGGGCAGCCCGCGACGGTGCCATATGGATAGTTGCAGGCCCCTTATATTCGGAATCTGACACACTCTACGTAGGAGATGCACAAGCACGAGTAGCAAGTTCCTATTTCAAAGCATTTTTATATATAGACACCGTTGAACCACGCGCAATCGCTTTCGTTTTCCAGAACGGTAGCAATCCGGGAAATATACAGGATTACGCAATGAGTATAGATGACTTGGAAGCTTTGACGGGATATGACTTCTTCCCTTCATTGCCGGATGAGATAGAGAATGTTGTGGAAGCCAAATACAATTATTCAAGTTGGGATAATTAAACTACAGGGTATTGTATTTGTAATCGGTTTATGAAAAAATAATGAAGGGTGTGATCCATGACGGATGTCCCACCCTTCTTCTTACAGGCATAAAAAAGAGCCGAAAGTCGGCTCTTTTTATTTGAAATATTTTTGCTAATAATTAGCCGTTGTATTTCTTCATTACAGCGATTAGATCAAGCACTTTGTTAGAGTAACCGATTTCATTGTCATACCAGCTGATAACCTTTACGAACTTGTCGGTGAGATAAACACCGGCATTAGCGTCGAAAATAGAAGTTAGCGGGCAACCGAGGAAGTCAGAGCTAACGACAGCATCTTCAGTGTAACCGAGGACACCCTTCAATTCACCTTCAGCAGCTTCTTTCATAGCTTTGCAGATATCTTCTTTAGAAGCGGGAGAAGCGAGGTTGCAAGTGAGGTCAACAACAGAAACGTCAAGAGTGGGCACACGCATAGAAATACCAGTAAGTCTGCCGTTGAGTTCAGGGATAACTTTACCTACAGCCTTAGCAGCACCGGTAGAAGAAGGGATGATGTTAGCAGAAGCAGCTCTACCACCACGCCAGTCTTTCATAGAAGGACCGTCAACAGTTTTTTGAGTAGCAGTAGTTGAGTGAACAGTAGTCATAAGACCTTCCACGATACCGAATTTGTCGTTAAGCACCTTAGCGAGCGGAGCGAGACAGTTGGTAGTGCAAGAAGCGTTAGAAACGAATTGTTGACCGGCATAAGTTTGATCGTTCACACCAACAACGAACATAGGGGTGTCGTCTTTAGAAGGAGCAGACATCACCACATATTTAGCACCTGCTTCGATATGAGCCTGAGCTTTTTCTTTAGTAAGGAAAAGGCCAGTGGATTCCACAACGTATTCAGCGTCCACAGCACCCCAACCGATTTCAGCAGGATTCTTGCAAGCAGTCACGCGGATAGGTTTGCCGTTAACGATAAGGAGGCTCTTCTCCATGTCGTATTCAACAGTGCCGTCGAAACGACCATGCATAGTGTCGTAAGTAAGCATGTAAGCCATGTAGTCAACCGGAAGAAGGTCGTTGATTGCTACAACTTCAATGTCGTCTCTCTTAGTAGAAGCACGGAAGACGAAACGACCGATACGGCCGAAACCGTTGATACCAATTTTAGTCATTGCTTTTTTGTATTATTGGTTAGATATAATGTGGTTATAAACTTTAGCAATAAATCAAGGTCACTAAAAAACCCTTATTTGAGAGGGCCCGGAAACATCAAAAATGCCAACAGGGTCTCCATTGCAAATTTACCGAAAAAAATTCAGACTTAAAGGGTAAAGAGAGGAATTTTTTATAGAAAAAACTGCTATATTCTATCATAAAATTAATCCAAAGTTAAGAAGAAGAGATAATGGTGAATATTAGTGTTTTTGTTGAGTTGGGAATTTTTTTGTAGTTTTGCGCAGAAAATCGAAATCCTATAACAATATAAATAAGGAAGATGGGAAAATTTATAGAAGATTTTAAAGCGTTTGCGTTAAAAGGAAATGTGATAGACATGGCAGTCGGTGTAATCGTCGGCGGAGCCTTTGGAAAAATAGTTTCATCATTGGTAAATGATGTAATTATGCCTGTAGTGACCCTCTGCACCGGAGGCACAGGTTTTGAGAATATGAAATTTGTGATAAAGCATGGAATCCCGGCCACTGAAGAGGGTCAGGCAGCAGTTGAAGAGGTTGCAATCCACTATGGGACGTTTATTCAGAATATAGTTGATTTCTTCATTATAGCACTTTCTATATTTATAGCTATCAGGGTAACAGTTAAATTCCAAAAGAAATGGGAAAAAGATGAAGAGGCAGCTGCAGCAGAGCCGGCAGCGGAGCCAGCACCTACTAAAGAGGAAGAACTGTTGGGAGAGATCAGAGACTTGCTGAAACAGCAAAATAGCGATCTTGAATCAAAACAATAAAAGAGCAATACTACTCTAACATTATAAAACCTTATCTAACCCTCACCTCAAATTAAAAGGGTTAGATAAGGTTATAAAAAAAGAAAAACACATTGATTATCAGTAAATTTTATTGATTTTCAATGTGTTTCTTGCTTAGTCGGGGTGACAAGATTCGAACTTGCGACCACACGCCCCCCAGACGCGTACTCT